>NZ_LZII01000060.1:0-49330 GCF_001667425.1 Mycobacterium sp. 852002-51613_SCH5001154
CACCCGACCCGTTACCGCCCGCGCCTCCGCCCGACGGGCAGGCGCCGCCACCCCCTCCGCCGCCGTGGATGCCCCCGGTGGCACAGCCGGCCGCGGCCTCGGCCGACGGGCAGAATCCCGCCCCCTTCACCGGCACGCCGCCGTTCGGGCCGCCCTCGTTCGTCCCGAAAACCGGCTCGACGGTGGGTGTGGCCCAGCCGATCATCATCAACTTCCCCGGAACGGTTGAGGACGCCGGCGCGGCCATCAACGCCGTGCACGTCTCGTCCGTGCCGCCGGTGCCGGGCAAGTTCTACTGGATGACGCCGACCCAGCTGCGCTGGCGTCCGCTGAGCTTCTGGCCCGCGCACACCGCGGTGACCGTCGACGCCGGCGGTACGGTGACCAACTTCCAGACCGGCGACACGCTGGTGGCGACGGCCGACGACGCCACCCACCAGCTGACCGTTACGCGCAACGGCACGGTGGAGAAGACCTTCCCGATGTCGATGGGCATGACGTCCGGTAATCACCAGACCCCCAATGGCACCTACTACGTGCAGGACAAGAAGGCGTCCGTGGTGATGGACTCCTCGACCTACGGGGTCCCGGTCAACTCGACCTACGGCTACAAGGTGACGGTGGAGGACGCGGTTCGCTTCGACAATGTCGGCGACTACGTGCACAGCGCGCCATGGTCGGTGGACGATCAGGGCAAGCGCGACGTCAGCCACGGCTGCATCAACATCAGCCCCACCAATGCCAAGTGGTTCTTCGACAATTTCGGCCCGGGTGATCCCATCATCGTGAAGAACTCCAGCGGCGGAAACTACAAGAAGAACGACGGCTCGGCCGACTGGATCAACTAGCCTTCAGCCCAGCAGACGCAAAATCGCCCATTCCGTCCCGGAACTGGGCGATTTTGCGTCTGTTCGCGAGTGCAAGCGGCTGGGGCTTTCGCCGGGCCGCGGCTTATGTATAGCATCATACATAAGCCAGGCCCGAAGGAGCGGCGATGCGCAGTCCACGCGAGCGGATGGTGATCTCCGCCGCGCTGTTGATCAGGGAGCGGGGCGCGCACGCGACCGCGATCTCGGACGTCCTCGAGCACAGCGGCGCGCCGCGCGGATCGGCCTACCACTACTTCCCGGGCGGGCGAACCCAACTGCTTTGCGAGGCGGTGGATTTCGCCGGTGAGCACGTCGCCGCGATCATCGCCGAGGCCGAGAACGGGCCTGAGCTGATGGACACCCTGATCGAGAAGTATCGCCGCCAACTGCTCGACAGCGACTTCCGCGCGGGCTGCCCCGTGGTCGCGGTTTCCGTGGAGGCCGGCGAGGAAGAGCGGATGGCGCCCGTCGTCGAACGGGCGGCATCGGTGTTCGACCGCTGGACCGACCTGATCGCGCAGCGCTTCATCGCCGACGGCATCCCGCGCGCACGGGCTGCCGACCTGGCGATGCTGGCCACCACCGCGCTGGAGGGCGCGATCGTGCTGGCCAGGGTGCGCCGCGACCTCACCCCCCTCGACGTCGTGCACCGCCAGCTACGTGACCTGCTGTCGGCCGAGGCGAACAGAAAGGGCGTCCCGCGATGACCGGTGAATGGAAGTCCACGGCGTGCATCCTGTGCGAGTGCAACTGCGGCATCGTCGTCCAAGTCGAAGATCGCCGGCTGGCCCGCATCAGGGGCGATAAGGCCCACCCGGCGTCGCAGGGTTACACCTGCAACAAAGCCTTGCGGCTGGACCACTATCAGAACAGCGGCGCCCGATTGACCTCTCCGCTGTGCCGGCGTGCCGACGGCACCTTCGAGGAGATCGGCTGGGACACCGCGATTGTCGAGATCGCCGAGGGTTTCAAGCACATCCGCGACGCCTACGGCGGGGACAAGATCTTCTACTACGGCGGCGGCGGCCAGGGCAATCACCTGGGCGGGGCCTACAGCGGCGCGTTCCTCAAAGCCCTCGGTTCGCGCTACCGGTCAAATGCCTTGGCGCAGGAGAAGACCGGTGAAGCCTGGATCGACGGTCAGCTGTACGGCGGCCACACGCGAGGCGAATTCGAGCACGCCGAAGTGTCGGTGTTCGTCGGGAAGAACCCGTGGATGTCGCAGAGCTTTCCCCGCGCCCGGGTGGTGCTCAACGAGATCGCCAAGGACCCGAAGCGGTCGATGATCGTCATCGATCCGGTCGTCACCGACACCGCCAAGATGTCCGACTTCCATCTACGAGTGCAACCCGGCACCGACGCGTGGTGTCTGGCCGCGCTGGCGGCCGTCCTCGTCCAGGAAAACCTCTGTGACGAAAAGTTTCTGGCCGAACACGTGCGCGGCGCCGAGTCCGTCCGCGCCGAGCTGCGCGAGGTGCCGGTGGCCGAGTACTCGCAACGGTGCGGGGTGGACGAGGAGTTGTTGCGCGCGGCGGCGCGGCGCATCGGCGCGGGGGCCAGCGTATCGGTGTTCGAGGACCTCGGTGTGCAGCAGGCGCCCAACAGCACGCTCTGCTCGTACCTGAACAAGCTGCTGTGGATCTTTACCGGCAACTTCGCGAAAAAGGGTGGCCAGCATCTACATTCGGCGTTCGGGCCGCTGTTCGGCCAGTTCTCCGGGCGCACGCCGGTGACCGGCGCCCCCATCATCTCCGGATTGGTGCCCAGCAACGTCGTGCCCGAGGAGATCCTGACCGATCACCCGGACCGGTTCCGGGCCATGATCGTGGAGAGCAGCAATCCCGCGCATTCGCTGGCCAACTCGGCCGCGTGCCGGGAGGCCTTTCAGGCGCTGGAACTGATGGTCGTCATCGACGTCGCGATGACCGAGACCGCCCGGCTCGCGCACTACGTGCTGCCCGCGGCCTCCCAGTTCGAGAAGCCGGAAGCCACGTTCTTCAATCTGGAGTTCCCGCACAACGCTTTTCAGCTGCGCCGGCCGTTGCTCGAACCGTTGCCGGGGACGCTGCCCGAGCCGGAGATCTGGGCGCGGCTGGTGCGCGCCCTGGGCATGGTCGACGACGCGGATCTGCGGCCATTGTCCGAAGCCGCCCGGCGCGGGCGAGCGGCCTACACCGAAGCCTTCCTCACCGCCACCGCAACCAACCCGACCGTCGCCAAGCTGCTTCCCTACGTCCTCTACGAGACGCTCGGGCCCACGCTGCCGGAAGGTCTGCGCGGCGCCGCCGCGCTGTGGGGGCTCGCCCAGAAGGCCGCCCTGACCTATCCCGAGGCGGTGCGCCGGGCCGGTCACGCCGACGGCAACGCGCTGTTCGACGCGATCCTCGACACCCCGTCCGGGGTGACGTTCACCGTCCACAACTACGAGGACGACTTCGCCTTGATCAGCCACGCCGACCACAAGATCGCGCTCGAAATTCCCGCCATGCTCGACGATTTGCGTGCGCTGACCGCGGCCCCGCCGCGGCTGACCACACCGGATTTCCCGATCGTGCTGTCGGTGGGCGAGCGCCGGGCCTACACCGCCAACGACATCTTCCGCGACCCCTCCTGGCGCAAGCGCGACGCGGACGGGGCGTTGCGCGTCAGCGTCGAGGACGCCCAGGCGCTCGGACTCGTCGACCGAGGCCGCGCCCGCATCAGCACCGCGGCCGGCAGTGCCGAGGCCACCGTCGAGATCACCGAGACCATGCTGGCCGGACATGCGGCCCTGCCCAACGGATTTGGGCTCGACTACGTCGACGGCGACGGGCATACCGTGGTCCCGGGCGTCGCCCCGAACGCACTCACCTCGACGGAATGGCGCGACCCCTACGCCGGCACGCCATGGCACAAGCACGTGCCCGCCCGGATCGAGCCGGCGGGAGTGCCCGTCAGTTCCAGATCCTGACCCGGCGCTGCGGCTCGAGGAACAAGCCGTCGTCCTCGGACACCTCGAAGGCGTCGTAGAACGCGTCCATGTTGCGGATGACGCCGTTGCAGCGGAACTCCGGCGGCGAGTGCGGATCGGTTGCCAACCGCCGGATCGCTTCCGCCTGACGGGATTTGGTGCGCCACACCTGGGCCCAGCCGTAAAACACCCGTTGCACTCCGGTGAGACCGTCGATGACGGGCGCGGGCCGGCCGTTCAGGGACAGCTGGTAGGCCAGCAGGGCGATCGACAACCCGCCCAGGTCACCGATGTTCTCGCCGACGGTGAATGCGCCGTTCACGTGGTGGCCGGCATCCAGCCCCCGGGGCGTGTACGCGTCGTACTGGTCGATGAGCGCTTTGGTGCGGGCGCCGAATTCGGCGCGGTCGGCGTCGGTCCACCAGTCCACCAGGTTGCCGTCCCCGTCGTACTTCGCGCCTTGGTCGTCGAAACCGTGCCCGATCTCGTGCCCGATCACCGAGCCGATCCCGCCGTAGTTGGCGGCGTCGTCGGCCTCGGCGTCGAAGAACGGCGGCTGCAAAATTGCTGCCGGGAAAACGATTTCGTTCATCCCCGGGTTGTAATAGGCGTTGACCGTCTGGGGAGTCATGAACCACTCGTCTTTGTCGACCGGGCCGCCCAGCTTGGCCAGTTCGCGGTCGTGGTTGACCGCGTAGCCGCGCTGGAAGTTGCCGTAGAGGTCGGTGCGGTCGATCACCACCTTGGAGTAGTCCCGCCACGTGGCCGGGTAGCCGACCTTGGCGACGAACTTGTCCAGCTTGGCCAGCGCACGCTCCCGGGTTTGCGGCGTCATCCAGTCCAGCTCGTTGATGGACAGCCGATACGCCGCCTTCAAGTTCTCCACCAACGCGTCGATGCGGGCCTTGGCGTCCGGCGGGAAATACCGCTGCACGTAGAGCTTTCCGACGGCATCGCCCATCAGGTGTTCCACCAGCGACACCGCCCGCTTCCAGCGTTCCCGGATCTGCTCTGCCCCGGTGAGCAGGCGGCCATAGAAGTCGAAATCCGCGGCGACCAGCTCGTCGGTCAGCCAGGACGCGCGGGCGCGGATCAACCGCCAACGGGCCCAATCCTTCCAGTCCGCCAGGTCGGCGCTGGACCACAGGGCGGCGAAGGCGGTGAGGTAATCGGGTTGGCGCAGAATGGTTTCCGCGAAGTCCTGCGGTGTGGCGCCCAGCGCGTTCACCCAGCCGGTCCAGTCGAAGCCCTTCCCTTCGGTCTGCAGCTCGGCGAAGGTGCGCAGGTTGTAGCTGAGCTCGGCGTCCCGCCGCTTGACCACGTCCCAGTGCGCGGCGGCCAGCTTGCCCTCCAGCGCCACGATGCGGGCCGCGGTCTCGGCGTGCGCGTCCGGGGTCCCGCCGTACACCAGGTGAAACATCCGCGCGATGTGACCGGGGTAGGCCGCCAGCGCCTCGGCGTGCCGCTCTTCGCGGAAGTAGGACTCGTCGGGCAATCCGATGCCGGACTGGGTGACATGCACCAGATACCGGGCCGAGTTCTTGGCGTCGGTATCGATATACAGCGCGACGCCACCGCCCACTCCGGTGCGCTGCAGCGCACCCACCGCCGCGGCCAACGCGTCCGGGTCCGCGGCGTCGTCGATGGTGGCCAGCTCGTCGAGGAGCGGTTGCAGGCCGCGGCGCTTGACGGCCTCCTCGTCGAGGAAGCTCGCGTAGAGGTCGCCGATGCGTTGCTGATCGGTGCCCGGCGGGGCGCCCGTCTCGCTGGCCTCGATGATCAAGTCGCGCACCTGTTCTTCGGCGCGGTCGTAAAGGTGGCGGAACGCGCCGTCAGTCGCCCGGTCCGCCGGGATCTCGTAATCGGCCAGCCAGCGGCCGTTGACATGACCGAACAGGTCGTCTTGGGGGCGGGTGTTGGCGTCGACATGGCTCAGGTCGATCCCCGAGCGAATGGCCTCTACAGTCACCCCGCCATCCTTCCATCTTTGTCGGGTGCGACGATCGGGCCATGTCCGACGGCGAGCGCACCGAGCCAGCAATCCAGGAAACGGAAGAGGCAGACCTCGCCGAACCCGACGAAGCCCTCGACGACGAATCCGAGGTCGCCGACGGCCCGATGTTCTCCCCGTACGGCATCGCGTCGGCCGTCCTGGGCGTGCTGTCGGTGGCCGCGATCGTGTTCGGGTTCTTCCTCTGGTCCGGGCATCGCGACGACACGGGTGAACGCCGCTACCTCACCCGCGTCATGCAAACCGCCGCCGACTGGACGGGCGTGCTGATCAACATGAACAGCGGCAACGTCGACTCCAGCCTGCAACACCTGCACGACGGGACGGTCGGCGAACTCAACACCGACTTCGACGCCGCCATGCAGCCCTACCGGCAGGTGGTGGAGAAGCTGCAGTCCAAGAGCGCCGGGCGCATCGACGCGGTGGCGGTCGAGGCCGTGCGCCACGACCTGGACACCCAGCCCGGCGTTTCCCGGCCCGTGGTCACCACCAAGTTGCCGCCCTTCGCGAGCCGCCTGGATTCGGTCATGCTGGTCGCGACGTCGGTCAGCGAGAACGCCGGAGCGAAACCGCAGACGGTGCACTGGAACCTGCGGCTCGACGTCGTCAACGTGGACGGCAAGCTGATGATCTCGGGACTGGAATCGATCCGATGAGAAATTTGTGGCGCCTGCTCGCGTTCGACATCCTGGCCCCGGTGGCCGCGATCGCGGGGTTGCTGGCGATCGGCCTGATTCTGAGTTGGCCGCTGTGGTGGGTTTCGGCGTGCTCGGTGCTGGTGCTGTTGATCGTCGAGGGTGTATTGGTCAATTTTTGGCTGCTGCGCCGTGATTCGGTCAGCGTCGGTACCGATGACGACGCGCCGGGCCTGCGATTGGCCGTCGTCTTGCTCTGCACGGCCGCGCTGGTGGCCGCGGTGGTCACCGGATACACGCACTGGACGCGCTCGGACCGCGAGTTCAAGGACGACTCCCGCGACGTGGTTCGGGTCGCCACGGGCATGGCGGAGGCGATGGCGTCGTTCACCCCCGCCGACCCGAACAGCTCCATCGACCGCGCCACGGCGTTGATCGTCCCCGACCACGCCGCCGCGTTCAAAGAGCAGTACACGAAGACCAGCGCCGAGCTGGCCCAGCACAACGTCACCGCTCAGGCCGCGACGCTGGCGGCCGGGGTCGAGGCCCTCGGGCCATCGGCCGCCAGTGTGGCGGTGATCCTGCGGGTCACCCAGAACGCTCCGGGCCAGCCCGCCAGCCGGTCGGCGCCCGCGCTGCGGGTGGCGCTGACCAAGCACGGCGACGCGTGGCTGGTATCGGACGTGCTGCCGATCAGGTGATCAGTTGGAGTCCGCCGAGCGCGTCGACTTCACCTTGACGAACCGGTCCGACAGTCGGCGCATCCGGATCATCAGCGCGGCCGACGGGCTGGTGCTGCCGTCCAGGTAGGCGATGAGCTCCTCGGCGGTCACCCCGATGCGGGAGGCGAATTCCTGCTCGGCCAGGCCCGATCGGTCGATGAGCAGCCGCACGTGGCGGGCCACCTCGGCCCGTTCGTTGGCCTCCAGGTGGGTGCGGGCGCGTTCCAGCACTTCCCACAGCGCTTTGGAGATGCCGTAGGGGCGGGTGCCTTCGAGCACCTCTTCGACCTGGCGGGCGGTGCGCCCGAACGGATCGCGCTTCAAAGCCGCGGCGATACGCTTCCAGGTGGCGATGTCGCCGCCTTGCAGCGCGGCGCGAATGGCGGACGTCGGCCAGAACTCCACCGGCTGGTCGGCGTCTTGAACAGGTCCACTGCGAGATCCACCGCCGGCGCCGCCCTCGCGCATGTGCGGATCGGGGCCCGGCCGGTGGGACGGCAGTGTGGAGCGTCGGTCAGGTGCCAACGTCACCTCGCCTCCTCCAGCATCGCTACGGCCACCGACAGGCAGCGCTGCCTGATCTCCTCCCAGTCCGGGTGGGCGTCGGCCTCGGACGACCCCTGCTCGTCGTTTAAATCACAGGGATCCGGATCAGCGAGGCGACGCACCAACTGGGTGGCGATCCATTCCCGCCTGGGCGACTGACAACAGTAATACCTGTCCATGCCGGCCAGCACCACAGCGGCGGTCTCGGGCTCCAACGTTTCAACCATATCGGCAAAGTCGGCGTAATCGCGGCGACTGTTACGGCACATGATGAGGTACCCCTTCAGCCGCAGCGTCTCGGCGCCGGTCGGGACCAGCAGCCGGTCGCCGGTGGGCAGCTGAACGTGGGTGGTTTCCACCGGGCTGCGGCGTTCGTACACCGGCCGGTCCGCGGTGTCGGTCTCGCTCTCCAGTGCGTCGATGGCGACCGAAAGCCGCCCTCGCCACAACGTGACCGGGTGGACGGGCCGGTCCGACCCCACGATCGCCTTGGCGATGCCGTTGCGTGACGTCAGGCCACCGACGAGCTTCTTGGCCGTGCCGTTGGTGTGACCGTTGCTGCCGGTCCTGCGGTCGGCGGCGCCCACCGCGACGCCCGCCTTCTCGTCGTCGATGTTGACCTGGTGGGGAATCTGGCCGGGGTCACGGCCGCGATCCTGGTCCGGTCCCCGCAGCTGCGCGGCCTGCCGCTCCCTGGCGCTGCGCCCGCAGCCGGTGAACGCCAGCGGATCGGTCACGCAGATGGCGTCGGGCGCCAGGTGCTTGAGCTTGGCCGCCGACTTGAGCACCATCCGCAGGTCGGCGTTGGGCGCCGTCAGCGCCGATATGTCGTCGGGAATGACCACGACGTCGCCGAGATCGACCTCCGGCAGCGGCCGGTCGAAGTCGACCGACGGCAGCACGCGCGACAGCCACGGCGGGATCCACCAGTTCCACTGCGCGAACATCGCCATCAGCGCCGGCACCAAGACCAGCCGCACCACGGTCGCGTCCACGGCGATCGCCACCGCACACGCCACGCCGATCTCGGCCACCAGCGGCATGCCGGCGAACGCGAAGCCGATGAAGACGGCGATCATGATCAGCGCCGCGCTGGTGATGGTGCGGGCGCTGGTGCTCACGCCGTACGCGACGGCGTCGCGGGTGTTGCCGGAATGCAGGAAGCGTTCCCTGATGCGGGTCAGCAGGAAGATCTCGTAGTCCATCGACAACCCGAAGGTCATCGCGAGCACCAGCGGGGGGACCGTGCTGTCGATCGAGCTGATCTGGGCGAACCCGAGGTCCTTCAGCCAGCCCCACTGGAACACCATCACCAGGCTGCCGTAGGCGGCCGCGACCGACAGCAGGGTCATCAGCACGCCCTTGAGCGCCAGGAACACCGAGTGGACCGAGAGCAGCAGCATCACGAACGCGATGAGCGCCACGATGGCCAGCACCAGCGGCTCGGTCTTGGACACCTGGTCGTCGAAGTCCTTGATCAGCGCGGTCGGGCCGCCGACGTCCACTCGTGCGGTTCCCCGGTCGGGCACCTTGGGCAGCTGCGCGCGCATCCAGCCGACGGTCTCGCGGGCGCGCATGTCCTCGGGGTCGACCGACAACACCGCGGACAGCAGGGTGCTGCCGTTGTCCTCGGCGAATTGCGGCGGCGCCACCGAGACGATGTTCGGGGCCTGCGTCATCCGCTGCCGGATCGCGCTGATGGTCTGGCTGTGTTCGGGCGAGGCGGCCCCGCCGTCCGGGAAGGTGACGAGCACCCGAATCGGGCCGAGCGCGCCGGGGCCCAGGGCCTGGGCCGCCGCGCCCACCCCGGCGCGGATTTCGTGCGACGAGTCGAACTGGCGCAGCAGGCTGTTGCCCAACACCATCGAGGAGGCCGGTGCGGCCATGACGAGCAGGACCAGCGAGGCGGCCAGCGCCGATATCCACGGCCGGCGCATCACCCAGCCGATCCAGCGGTTCCAGAACCGGGATTGGGCACCCTCCGGCCCGCGCGACCAATGCAGGAATGCCGATCGCTTGGCGGCCGAGCGTCCGAACGTCGCCAGGGCCGCGGGGGTCAGCGTGGTTGACGTCAGCATCGCGACCGCGACGGCCAGAATGGCGCCGGTGGCCATCGACTTCAGCGCCGGGGTGTTGATCACGTAGATCCCGGTGAGCGAGGCGACGACGGTCATCCCGGACAGCACCACGGCCAGCCCCGAGGTGGCCATCGCGGCGTCGACGGCCTCACGCGGCTCGCGGCCGGACCGCAGCTCCTCGCGGAAACGCATCAAGATGAACAGCGAATAGTCTACGGCGAGGGCGATGCCGAACATGGAGACCGTCGAGGTCACGAACACCGACATGGTCGTGTAGGCCGACAGCAGGTAGACCAGGCCCATGGTGACCACGACCGTGCAGACGCCGAGCGCAAGCGGGATGGCCGCGGCGGCCAGCGAGCCGAATACCGCGAGCAGGACGATGAGGATCACCGGCAGGTTCCAGCGCTCGGCGGCGGCGATGTCGTGCTTGGTGTTCTGCGCCGCGGCGGCGGAGAGCGCGCCCTGGCCGATCACGTACAGCCGCACCCGCCCGTCCGCGGTCTGGCCGGGCTGGTCGCCGTTGACGCCGACCTTCTTGCGCAGCTGTTTGGCGACGTCGCTGGTGTTCCGCGAATCCAGCCGCAGCGAAAGCACGTACGGCCGGTCGGGTTGCGGTGGCCGCTGGGTGGGGTTGGGCACCTCCGAGACGCCGGGAACCTCGGCGGCGGTTTGCCTCAGCAGCGCGACCGCGTCGTTGATGTCCGAGTAGCTGGCGTCCGGGCGCGGGGCCGCCACCAGGGCGAGCGACGACGACCCCTGGTCGTGGTACAGCTCCTCGAGCTGATCGTGGACGAGCAGCGACTGCGAACCAGCCACCTCGAAACCGCCACCGGTCAGATTCCCCGACTGCGTCAAGGCCAGATAGACCGCCGGAACCAAAGCCAGCAACCAGCCGGTGAAGACCAACCAGCGGTACTTACGCAGGCTGCGGCTGAGGCGCATCATTAACTGCTGGATTTCGTCACTCCCCGTGTATCGCGTAACGCGTGTTGGCGAGAATACCGCAGCGACCTGTGGATGATGTGAGCTTTCTAGTTCCTGAGCTGCAACGACGGCGTTGTTGCCAAGACGCTCCCAAGCCGTTGTGAGCCGGTGACCGGCGGGACTTTCCTCACAGGGCCGCGCTCGGGCTGGCAGGGGTGCCGCCGGCGATGGCAGGATGTCGGATGGCCCGCGGAGCCCTGGGGAGTTCCGCTATCGATGAGGCCGTCCATTGCAGCCGTTTGCGAGGCGTCGATGCTGCGTGCGACGTCGCAAACACTAAGGAGTTTCCATGACGAGAGGCACCGCGACCGGGCGCCGCAGAATCTTCGCCGGGCTGATCGCCGCCACCCTGCCGTGCGCCGCCCTCGCGGTCCTGGCGGGGCCGCCGGCCACGGGCGCTACCGACCCGTGCTCGGCCAGCGAAGTCGCCCGGACGATCGGTTCGGTCTCCAAGTCGATGGGGGACTACCTGGACTCGCATCCCGAGACCAACCAGACGATGACCTCGATGCTGCAGCAGCAGGCGGGCCCGCAGTCGATGACCGGGCTGAAGTCCTACTTCGAGGCCAACCCCAAGGTGGCCGGCGACATGACGTCGATCGCCCAGCCCCTGACCAACCTGTCGCTGCAGTGCAAGTTGCCGATCTCGCCCACCCAGGCGATGGGCATGATGCAGCAGGCGCAGGGCGCCGCCGGCGGGCTGCCCGCCCTGCCGGGTAATGCGGCTGGGGCGTCACCGCTGGCCGGCACGGCGGCCACCGGCCCCGTCGCACCGGCGCCGGCCAACACGCTGTCGGGCCCGCCGCGCGGCAACACCGCCGGCTAGTTCCCGGTTTCCGGGCTGCGATCGGGCGGCAACGGGCCCTGCAGCGCGGTCTCGGTCGGATCGTTGGTGGGCTGGTTCTGCGGCGGGGTCGGTTCGGTGTCGGGCACGGGCTCCTCGTCGTCCGGGACGGCGACGTTCTCCGTGCGGAACACGAAGAAGAACACCACCCACCCGATTGCGGACATCAGCAACCAGCTGATCAGCCGGTAGATCAGCATGGCCGAGATCGCGTTGGGCAGCGACATGCCGCTGGACACCAGCCCGGGCACCAGCACCGCCTCCACCACCAACAACCCGCCCGGCATCAGCGGTATGGTGCCGACGGCGCGGGCGGCCGCGTAGGCCACCGTGAGCCCGGCGACCGACGCGTGGTCCCCGGCGGCGTACGCCGCGAAGCCGAGGCACGCCACGTCGGCGACCCAGTTGAACATCGACCAACCGAACGCCACCCCCATGTCGCGACGGCCCAGGCTCACCGATTCCAGCTGCATCAGGGTCTGGCGCCATCTGTCCAGGCCGGTCTCGGCGGGCCGCCCGCGGACGGAGTTGACCCAGGACAACACCCGGCAGCCGATGCCGTCGATCAGCTCCGGCCGTGACGCGACGGCCTGGGCGAGAATCAGCAACGCGACGAAGCCGCCGAGGGTGAACAGCAACGAGAACGGGTTGTTCTTCGCACCGAGAAAGAACGCCCCGCCCAGCCCCAGCAGCGCAAGACCGACGGCCTGCAGGACGCCACCCATCACCAGCTGCCACGACGCGACCACCGTCGAGGCGCCCCAAAGCCGTTGCTGCCGAAGCAAAAACGTGGCGGAAAGCACCGGCCCTCCGGGCAGCGTGGTGCTCAGCGAGTTGGCGGCATAAATGGCGGCTTCGGATCGCAATTGTTTGACGTGCACGCCGGCCGACCGCAGCAGGGTGCGCTGGATTTGCGCGAAGCTATGCATCGACGCGGCCGACGCCACCACCGCCGCCAGCAGCCACCACCAGTTCGCCTCGTAGAGGCTCATCCACGCCTCGGCCAGCTGATGCCAGCCCAGGGCGACCTCCACGGCAAGCACGATGGCGACGATCCCGAGGATGACCCACCGCAGCCACCAGTACTTCCCGCGCGGGGCCTCTTCGCGCGGGAAGTCGAGATTGCGGGCGGGTGCGTCGTGCGACACGTGATTTAGGGTAACGGTGCAGGTGGCGCGGGGATCGTCGCGCGTCGCCGACCGTGTCGTGGAAGTTCCGGGGTCGTAACCGGATCGTGCCGGGGTGGCCGCGTCGGGCCCACGTTGCGGACGGGTCTGCCACGTTTGGCGGTGCCCCGCGCCGGATAGGCTCACCCAATGCCGGCAAACACCGACGACGCTTCGGTCGAACCGCTCGTCCGCAAGACCGCAGCCTGGGCCTGGCGTTTGCTGGTGATCCTCGTCGCGGTCGTCGCCCTGCTCTGGGTGGTGAAAAAGCTCGAGATCATCGTCGTGCCGGTGCTGGTGGCTTTGCTGGTCAGCGCGCTGCTGCTGCCGGTGGTGGACTGGCTGGATCGGCGGGGCCTGCCCCGCGGCGGCGCGGTGGCGATGGTGTTGCTGGGCGGCTTCGCGATACTGGGCGGCATCCTGGCGTTCGTCGTCATCCAGTTCATCGACGGTGTGCCCGGCCTGACCGAGCAGGTGACCCGCAGCATCGAGTCCACCCGGCGCTGGCTGATCCACGGGCCCGCGCACCTGCGCAGCGAACAGATCGACAACGCGGGCAACGCCGCGATCGAGGCGTTGCGCAACAACCAGGCCAAGCTGGAAAGCGGTGCCCTGTCGACCGCGGCCACCATCACCGAGCTGGTCACCGCGGCGGTGTTGGTGCTGTTCACGTTGATCTTCTTCCTCTACGGCGGCCGCAACATCTGGGCATACGTGGTCAAGATCTTCCCGGCCGACGTCCGGGACCGGGTGAGCGAGGCGGGCCGCGCCGGCTACGGATCGCTGACCGGGTATGTGCGGGCCACCTTTCTGGTGGCCCTGACCGACGCGGCCGGGGTGGGCACGGGCCTTGCGATCATGGGCATCCCGCTCGCGCTGCCGCTGGCGTCCCTGGTGTTCCTGGGGGCCTTCATCCCGCTCGTCGGTGCGTTGATCTCGGGTCTGCTGGCCGTGGTGGTCGCCCTGCTGGCCAAAGGCGTTGTGTACGCGCTGATTACCCTGGGTCTGCTGATCGCGGTGAACCAGCTCGAGGCCCATGTGCTGCAGCCGCTGGTGATGGGCCGCGCCGTCTCGATTCACCCGCTCGGGGTGGTGTTGGCCATCTCCGCCGGTGGCGTGCTCGCCGGGATCGTCGGTGCGCTGCTGGCCGTGCCGACGGTCGCGTTCCTCAACAACGCGATGCAGGTGCTGCTCGCCCCGGATCCGGCCGCCGAAGCCGAGAAGCAGACCGAAGAGGCCGACGAGGGCAGCATCCTGCAGGCCGAACCGGACGAACCCGCAAAGGCCGACTAAGGCCTACAGCCGACCCTCGCGGCGCAGCAGATCCTGGGCGGACAAGCCGCCGCCCGAACGCCGGCGCTGGCGCGCGTCGCCGTTATCGGCCTGTCCGCGGGGGTTCAGCTTCTCCGTGGCGGCGTCGGCTTCGTCGCCCTCCGGCCGCGCGGACGGGAAGGCGGTGGTGGGTTCGACGGCGTCGCCCGTGTCGTCAGAACGGTTGGGGGGCACCGGGATCGCCCGGGTTTCGCCGCCGGACGGTGGTGCCGGCGGCGCGGCCGGCCCAGGGGCGGGAGGTCGCGCCGGCGGGGCGGCGTTGGCCGGCCGCTCGTGGGCCGGGTGGTGCGCTGGGCTGGCGGGAGCGGCGTTGGGCACCGAGAGGCGCGTCGTCTTGGCCTCCGTCGGCGCACCCGGGCGGGTCTGCAGCCGCGTGGTGTTGGCGGCATCGGACGGGGGCGCCGCGGGGCGCATCGCCGCGCCCGCGGGCACTTCCGTGCCGGGCTTGGGTTCGGCCGGCCCCGGACGGGTTGCGCGTGACGGCTCGAGGGCCGCGGGGTGGGTGGGGTCGTGCGGCTGGCGCGGCGCGGCCGCGACCAGGCTGGCCGCCACCGGGGGTCGCGCGGGCCGCCCGTTGAGGGTCGGCCGCTTGCGCTCGTCGGGAAGGTCGATCTCGCCCAGCCCGATCTTGTTTTGCAGGCGCCTCGCCCAGCGCGGGGCCCACCAGCAGTCGTCGCCGAGCAGTTTCATCACCGACGGCACCAGGAACATCCGGACCACGGTGGCGTCCAGCAACAGCGCCGCCATCAGGCCGAACGCCAGGTATTTCATCAGCACCAGGTCGGAGAACACGAAGGAACCGGCGACCACCGCGAGCACGAGCGCGGCGGCCGTGATCAGGCGCCCGGTCGTCGCGGTGCCGATCCGGATGGCCTCGGCGGTCGACATGCCACGTTCGCGCGCCTCGACCATGCGCGAGACCAGGAACACTTCGTAGTCGGTGGCCAGACCGAACCCGACGGCGACCACGAGCGCGATCACCACCACCATCAGCGGGGTCGGCGTGAAGTTCAGCACGCCCGATAGGTGCCCGTCGACGAAGATCCAGGTCAGGATGCCCATCGTGGATCCGAGCGTCAACGCGCTCATCACCGCGGCCTTGACCGGCAACACCACCGACCCGAACGCCAGGAACATCAACAGCATGGTCGCGCCCAGCAGCAGCACCAGCATCAGCGGAGCCTTATCGAACAGGCTGTGAATGCTGTCCTGTTCTAGGGCGGGCGTGCCGCCGACATAGAGGTTGAGCCCCTTCGGGGGGTTCACGGCCCGCAGTTCGGCGATCTTCTTGGCGGCATCGTTCTTGTTGAGCAGGCCGTTCTGGATCACCCGCACCGAGCCGTCCTTGGGCACGGTCGTCCCATTGGGGCCGGCGACGCAAGGGTTGCCGGCGATGGCCGGACACGGCCGCTCCTGCCACTGCTTGTCGGTGAACCCGCCGATCGAGGAAATCCGGTTGCGGATGTCGGCCACCTGCTGGTCGGTCACCTTGCTGCCATTGGTGCTCTGGATCACCATGGTCAACTGTTCGGTCCGGTAGCCGGGGAATTGCTTGTCGAAGTGTTCCTGCGCCAGGCGCACCGAATTGTTTGGCGGCAAATACTTTTCGCTCATGCCGCCGAACGACAGGTTGCCCAGCGGGATGACCAGCAAGATCATGCCGACGGCGATCGGGATGGCGAACGCCAGCGGTCGCTTCATCACCCAGTTGACCAGCTTGCCCCAGAAGCCGGCCTCGACCTCTTCGCGGGTCTTGGTCTTCTGCAGCCGGTCGGCGAGCCAGTTCAGGTAGGCGCGCGACCACTTCCAGTTCCGCAGGAACGGCACCCGGAACGCGGTCCGCACGCCGAGCGCGTCGACGTGGCGGCCCAGGATGCCCAGGCAGGCCGGCAGGAACGTGATCGATAGCAACGCGGCAAGGCCCACCGCGGCGAAGATCGCATAGGTCAGCGAATGCACGAAGCCCTGCGGCAGCACCAGCAGGCTGGCGCTGGACGCGATGATCAGCACCGCCGAGAACGTCACGGTGCGCCCGGCCGTCATCACGGTTCTTCGCACCGCGGCCTCGGTGTCGTAGCCCTCGGCGATCTCCTCTCGGAACCGGCTCACCACGAAGAGTCCGTAGTCGATGGCGATACCCAGGCCGATCAGGGACACCACCGGTTGCGCGAAGAAGTGCACCGGGCCGAACACGGCGACCAGGCGCAGGATCCCGAGCGAGCCGGCGATGCTCAGGCCGCCGACGATGGCCGGTAGTCCGGCCGCGATGGCGCCGCCGAACACCAGGAACAGCACGACGGCCACCAGCGGCACCGCAAGGACCTCCATGCGACGCTGGTCGGTCGCGATGGTGCCGGTCAGGGCGTTGGCGATCGGCTCCAGGCCGGCGAGTTCCACCGCGCCGCCGTTGAGCTTCTGCAGACCCGGCGCGATGGCCTTGTAATTATTGAGAATGCTGTCGTCGTCGTCGCCCTTGAGCGGGATGGACACGAAGGTGTGCTTCTTGTCATCGCTGACCATTCCCTTGATGACCGGGTTCGTGCTGTCCGGTGCCGCCAGCCAGCCGGCCCAGCCGACGACCTGGTCGGGATGGTCGGTCTTGAACTTGTTGAGCTCGCCGACGACCTTGTCCCGCCACGCCGTGTCATCGACCGTCTGGCCGTTGGGAGCCGTAAAGGTGGCCACCACGTGGCTGGTCCGGTCCCGGCCGTAGGTCTTGTCGCCCAGCACCGAGGCCTTGACCGATTGGCTGCCGTCGTCGTAGAAGCCGCTCTGGGTGACATGCTTGCCGAGGCTGACCCCGAAGACGCCGCCGAGGAGGCACAGAGCTACCGTGACCCCGATAACGATGTACCGGTAGCGGTACACAGTTCGACCCCACCAGGCGAACACGCAAGCTCCTTACTGGATCGTTAACGACCCGCGCATCGGTTTTCCAGTGTCACACACGCGCGGTCAACAGAGCGGACAGCGGCCGGAACGGCTGCAGCCATGCTCCCTGGTCAGGCAGCGAATCTAGGCCGATTCGCGGCAAGGGCTCCCGGAACACACCGCTGATGTCTTCCAGGTCGACAAAGTCCAAGGTATCCGACGCTAGCGCCCAACTCGCATGTTCGCGAAATCCGATGACTTGAACCGTGACCCCGGAGCGTGCTATCTCCTCCAGCGGTTGACGAAAGGCCTGGCCGTCGGCGGAAGCCACCACCAGCGCCGCCAGCCCTTCGCTGCGTCGCAGTTCGATGTGGGCGAGCATGTCGCGGTCGACGTCGCTGTCCTCGTCGATCTTCGGTTTGGCGAACACCGCGAATCCCACGTTGCGCAGGGCGTCCACCCAGGGCCGCACGACCTCGGCGCTGGCGGGCGCGATGTTGGTGAAGACGGTGGCCTCGGGTTCGACCACGACGCCCGGGCGGCCGGCACTGATCTCTGCCGTGCGGCCCAGCAACCAACGCCCGAGGGCGTCGAACCGCGGACGCTCCAGGGCGGTGGGGCGTCGCCCCAGGATCGACCCGAGTCCCATGTCGAGGTTGGGCGCGTCCCAGACCAGCAAAACGCGTCCGCCCGGCGGTGAGAAGCTTCCGAGCGCATCATCGGGCAACGCCGGCAAAGGTTCAGCTGCCGCGGTCTGTTCTTCCGCCAGGCTCATGGTCATCGCCTACTCATGTCGTAGCCAGATGAATTCGGTCACGGCGCTGCCCGCCTCGTGGGCCTTCGTCTCGTATTTCGTGGTGGGCCGCGCCACCGAGATCGGCAGCCGGCTACCGGCATCGGCGCGACGCAGCCGCGGCTCGGCGTCGCCGACCGCGCCGATATGTTCGGCGTACCCGGGATGGTCCGTCGCGGCGTGCAGGACACCACCAGGGAGTAACCGGTCGGCGATGAGGCCAACCGTGCCCGGTTGCAGAAACCGGCGCTTGTGGTGACGGGCCTTGGGCCAGGGATCGGGAAAGAACACGCGCACCCCGGTCAGCGAGCCGGACGGGATCAGCCGCTGCAGCACCTCGACCCCGTTGCCGCGGATCAAGCGGATGTTGCCGACCCCGTCGCGGTCGATCGCGCACAGCAGTTGCGCGAGCCCGCGTTTGTAAATTTCCACCGCGATCACATCGACATCCGGCTCATCCTTGGCCATCGCCAGCGTGGATATGCCGCTGCCGCAACCGATTTCGAGCACCAGCGGCGCCTGGCGGCCAAACCATGCGCGGGTGTCCAGCCGCGGATCCCCGCCGCCCTCGCCCGGGGCGTCCAGGGATAGGCCCAGCTCCGGCCACAGCCGCTCCCAGGTTTGCCGCTGGGCGTCGGAAAGGGCGGATCGTCGGGAGCGAAAGCTCGATGCCGGAAGGTAGCGCTGGCCGCGACGGTCGTCCGACTCCTCCTCAGGCGCGTCGGGGAAAGCTCCCGCCCGGGGTTGCGCATGCATTTGTCCATGGTGGCCCATAACCGAGTGATGTAGCCGCCCCTGGTCCAGATTGATACCCAACAGTTGCCTTCGGCTGGTAACAGTCAAACGGTGGCTCGCATCAAAGTGACGCAAGTGCCACCATTCGGTGGGACCCGACCGGCCCCCGGGTCGGATCCATCGAACCGAACGCAGGACATGAGGGGACGATGAGCGGACAAGGACACCAAGATTTCGTCGACGAGCTGGCGCGATTCGCCGCCGGCCACGCCGACCCTCGCGTGACGGCCATTGCCGAGCGAACGGCCGCGCCCCTGCGCGTGCTGGTCCGGGGACGCCGTGGCGTCGGGTGCGTCACGGTGGCGCGGGCGCTGGACCGCGCCGGAGCCGCCGCGGGGATCTCGGTGACGACCGCCGGCGGTCGCGAAGTCGACGTCGTCGTGTACGTGACCACCGAGGTCGTCAAACCGGAAGACATCGACGCGATCGGCGCCGCCGGGCGCCCGGTGTTGGCGGTGCTGAACAAAGCCGACCTGGCCGGGTCCCTCGCCCGCGGGGAAGGGCCGATCGCGGCAGCGCGAACGCGGTGCGCGGAGCTTGCCGAACTCGCGGGCGTGCCCACGGTGCCGATGGCCGGCCTGCTCGCCGTCGCCGCGGTCGACGACCTGGACGCCCCGCTGTGGGCGGCGCTGCGGACGCTGGCCGCGCACCCCGGGGTGGCCACCTCCCTCGACGGCTCGTTCGCCGGGTTCATGTCGGCGGACAATCCGGTGCCGGCCGACGTGCGGCTGCGCCTGCTCAACACCCTGGACCTGTTCGGCATCGCGCTCGGCGTTGCCGCGGTCCGGCAGGGCAGGACGGCCGCGCAGGTGCGGGCCCTGCTGCGCCGGACGAGCGGTGTCGACGCCGTGCTGTCCCAGATTGCGATCGCCGGCGCCGAAGTGCGCTACCAGCGGGTGCTGGACGCCGTCGCGGAATTGGAGGCGCTGGCGGTCGGCTTGGACGAATCCGCGGAGACGATCAGCGGATTCCTGTCGCACGACGACACGGTGGTGGCCCGGATGGCGGCCGCCGTCGACCTGGCGGAGTCGGCCGGGCTGGGCCCGGACCACGGGGAACCGGCTGACTGGGACCGCGACCCGTCCGCGCACCTGCCCCGCGCGGTGCGGTGGCAGCGCTACAGCCGGGCGTCGGCGAGCGAGCTGCACCGCGCTTGCGGGGCCGACATCGCCAGGGGATCGATGCGGCTGTGGTCGCAGGCGTGCGGGTCGCTGCCCGGGGAGCCGCAGGCGGAGTGGCGATGAGCGCCGACAAGCACGACGATCCGGTCGCTCGAGTCGACGCGCTGGTGGCGAGCATCGGTCCGGAGCTGAATGCGCCCGCCATCCACCGCCGTGACGTGGTGCTGGTGACCGGGCCGTGGATGGCCGGGGTGACCGCGGTGGCCGCGGCGCTGCGCGAGCGGCTGCCGGAGCACAAGTTCGTCGAGTCGGTGGACCTGGGCCCGGGCGAGGCGCCGACGGCTGTGGTGTTCGTCGTCTCGGCCGCGGCCCACCTCACGCAGTCCGACTGTGCGCTGCTGGACGCCGCCGCCGCGCACACCGATGTGGTGGTCGGAGTGGTGTCCAAGGTCGACGTGCATCGCGCCTGGCGCGACGTGCTGGCCGCCAACCGCGAAACGTTGGCCGCGCACGCGCCGCGTTACCGCGGCGTGCCCTGGGTGGGAGCGGCCGCCTTGCCCGACCTCGGCGAGCAGGACGTCGACGATTTGGTGCAGACACTGTCGACGCGATTGGCCGACTCCGAGCTCGCGCGCCGAAACCGGCTGCGGGCGTGGGAGTTCCGGCTCAAGACCGTCGTGCAGCGGTTCGACCGCGACGCCGACGGCGCCGGGCGGCGGGCACGGGTCGACGCGTTGCGCGACGAGCGCAGCACGGCGCTGCGGCAGCGGCGCGAGGCGAAGACCGAGCGCACCATCACGTTGCGCGGTCAGATTCAGCAGGCGCGGGTGCAGCTGTCCCACTTCGCGCGCAATCGTTGCTCGTCGGTGCGCAGCGAGCTGCAGGAAGACGCCGCGGGATTGTCCCGGCGCCACATGCCCGGCTTCGAGGCGCACACGCGTGGCCGGCTGGACGAGGTGGTCGCCGAAGTGAACGAGGGCACCGCCAGCCACCTCGCTGATGTCGCGCACGTGGTGGGGGTCGCGACGACCCTGCCGGCAGTCGAGGAGCTGCCGACGGTCGATATCCCTCCGCCCCCGCTGAAATCGCGGCGGCACGAGACCTGGCTGATGATGCTGCTGGGCGCCGGGTTCGGCCTGGGCGTGGCGCTGACCCTGAGCCGGTTGCTGAGCGGGCCGGCCGCTCGGCTCAGTCCCGCGCTGTCCGTCGTCGCGGCGGTGACGTGCGTGGCGATCGGGCTGGCGGTCACCCTCCTGGTGGTCAATATCCGTAGCCTGCTGCGCGACCGGGCGCTGCTGGACCGCTGGGCGGGCGAGGTGACCTCCTCGCTGCGATCGGTGGCGGAGGAGCTGGTGGCGACCCGCGTCCTGGTGGCCGAGTCGGTACTCAGCAAGGCGGTCCTGGCCCAGGACGAGGTGGAGAACGCCGAGGTGAGCGACCAGGTCAGCGCCATCGACCGCGAGCTGCGCGCGCATGCCATGGCCGCGTCGCGGGCCGCCGCCGCCCGGGAGCGGGAGCTGCCGACGGTGTTGGCGGCCCTGGACGTCATACGTGCGGAACTGGGTGAAGCGGGTATATCTCCAGCCGCCGATGAAGCGTCCGAGGGCAAATCGGGCGAAGAAATCGAGGCAACCGAAAAACCGGCTTCTAGGAGCGGCGATGGAGATTCTGACGGATCTTCTGAATCGTTGTTGTGAGAAGGCTTATACCTGCCCGAGACTTCCCCGACAAGGTGCTCACGATAACCTGTAGTTAACGCCACCATGTCAACCGTTGTGTGGGCGACCGCATATGCGATAGGCACCAAAAGCAGCCCGAGTACGCAGAAGAATTCAGGAGACTTCGATGACCTCAGCGACCATTCCCGGATTGGACACCGCACCCACGAAGCATCAGGGGCTGCTGTCGTGGGTACGGGAGGTCGCCGAGCTGACGCAGCCCGAGCGCGTGGTGTTCACCGACGGGTCCGCCGAAGAGTTCGATCGGCTCGCCGGTCAGCTGGTCGAGGCGGGCACCTTCACGAAGCTGAACGAGAAGAAGCACCCGAATTCCTACCTGGCGTTGTCCGACCCGTCCGACGTGGCACGGGTGGAGTCGCGGACCTTCATCTGCTCCGAGCGCGAGATCGACGCCGGCCCCACCAACAACTGGATGGAACCGGCCGAGATGCGGGCCCTGATGACCGACCTGTACCGCGGCTGCATGCGCGGCCGCACCATGTACGTGGTGCCGTTCTGCATGGGCCCGCTCGGCGCGGAGGACCCCAAGCTGGGCGTGGAGATCACCGACTCCGAGTACGTCGTCGTGTCCATGCGCACGATGACCCGGATGGGCAAGGCGGCCCTGGAAAAGATCGGCGACGACGGGTTCTTCGTCAAGGCGCTGCACTCGGTGGGTGCGCCGCTGGAGCCCGGCCAGCAGGACGTGCCGTGGCCCTGCAATGACACCAAGTACATCACCCACTTCCCGGAGACCCGCGAGATCTGGAGCTACGGCTCCGGCTACGGCGGCAACGCGCTGCTGGGTAAGAAGTGCTACTCGCTGCGCATCGCGTCGGCGATGGCCCACGACGAGGGCTGGCTGGCCGAGCACATGCTGATCCTCAAGCTGATCTCCCCGGAGAACAAGGCGTACTACTTCGCCGCGGCCTTCCCGTCGGCGTGCGGCAAGACCAACCTCGCGATGCTGCAGCCCACCATCCCGGGCTGGCGCGCCGAGACCCTGGGCGACGACATCGCCTGGATGCGGTTCGGCAAGGACGGCCGGCTGTACGCGGTCAACCCCGAGTTCGGTTTCTTCGGGGTGGCGCCGGGCACCAACTGGAAGTCCAACCCCAACGCCATGCGCACCATCGCCGCGGGCAACACCGTCTTCACCAACGTCGCGCTCACCGACGACGATGAGGTGTGGTGGGAAGGCCTGGAGGGCGAGCCGGATCACCTGATCGACTGGAAGGGCAACGACTGGTACATCCGCGAGACGGAAACCAAAGCCGCCCACCCGAACTCGCGCTACTGCACGCCGATGTCGCAATGCCCCATCCTCGCGCCGGAGTGGGACGACCCGCAGGGCGTGCCGATCTCGGGCATTCTGTTCGGCGCTCGTCGCAAGACCACGGTGCCACTGGTGACGCAGGCCCGCGACTGGCAGCACGGCGTGTTCATGGGCGCCACCATGGGCAGCGAGCAGACCGCCGCCGCCGAAGGCAAGGTCGGCACGGTGCGCCGCGACCCGATGGCCATGCTGCCGTTCCTCGGCTACCACGTCGGTGACTACTTCCAGCACTGGCTCGACCTCGGCAAGAACTCCGACGAGTCCAAGATGCCGAAGGTGTTCTTCGTCAACTGGTTCCGCCGCGGCGACCAGGGCGAGTTCCTGTGGCCGGGCTTCGGCGAGAACAGCCGCGTGCTGAAGTGGATCGTCGACCGCATCGAACACCAGGCCGGCGGCCAGGACACCGCGATCGGCATCGTGCCGACCGCCGCGGACCTGGACCTGGACGGCCTCGACGTCGAGCCCGAAGACGTCGCCAAGGCGCTCGCGGTCAACACCGACGAGTGGCGCCAGGAGCTTCCGCTGATCGAAGAGTGGTTCGAGTTTGTCGGCGACAAGCTGCCCACCGGCGTCAAGGACGAGTTCGAGGCGCTCAAGCAGCGCCTGGCCGACGCCGACTAGGCGCCGATCGGGTCGATCGGACCGTCGGCCATGACCACTTGACACCCGTCAAGTTTTTCGGCGGTACAGTCTGCCCATGCAGATTCGCGAGCACCTCGGCGCCGGCAAGCCCGCCGTCATTCTTCACCCGTCCGGGACGGTCATCACCTTCGACGAGCTGGAGGCGCGGGCCAACCGGCTGGCGCACTTTTTCCGGCGAGCCGGCCTCGTCGAGGGCGACGCCGTCGCGATCCTGATGGAGAACAACGAACACATGCACGCGGTCATGTGGGCGGCGCGGCGCAGCGGTCTCTACTACGTCCCGATCAATACCCACCTGACCGCCGCCGAGGCCGCCTACATCGTCGACAACAGCGCCGCCAAGGCGATCATCGGCTCGGCGGCGCTGCGGAAGACGTGCGAGAACCTGGCCGAGCATTTGCCGGCCGGCCTGCCCGGGTTGCTGCTGATCGCGGATGACGATCTCGAGGGCTGGCAGCGTTACCCCGAATGCGTTGCGGGCGAGCCGGACACCCCGATCGACGACGAACGCGAAGGCGACCTGCTGCAGTATTCGTCGGGCACCACCGGCCGGCCCAAGGGCATCAAACGCGAACTGCCACACGTGCCGCCGTCCGAGGCGCCCGGCATGATGTCGGCCCTGGTCAGCTTCTGGATGAACCCGGATTCGATCTATCTGAGCCCGGCGCCGCTCTATCACACCGCGCCGTCGGTGTGGTCGATGAGCGCGCAGGCGGGCGGGGTCACCACCGTGGTGCTGGAGAAATTCGATCCCGACGGCTGCCTCGACGCCATTCAGCGGCACCGTGTCACGCACGGGCAGTTCGTCCCGGCGATGTTCACCCGGATGCTGAAACTGCCCGAGGCGGTGCGTAATTCGTACGACCTGTCCAGCCTGCAGCGGGTGATGCACGCGGCGGCGCCGTGCCCGGTGGAGATCAAGAAGCAGATGATGGACTGGTGGGGGCCGATCATCGACGAGTACTACGCCTCCTCCGAGGCGATCGGGTCGACGCTGATCAGCGCCGAGGAATGGCTGGCGCATCCGGGCTCGGTCGGCAAGCCGATGGCGTGCGAGATCCACATTCTGGACGAGAACGGCAACGAGCTGCCGCCGGGCCATCCGGGCGAGATCTACTTCGCGGGCGGCTACAGCTTCGAATATCTCAACGACGACGCGAAAACCGCTGCGTCCCGGGACAAGCGCGGGTGGACGACGGTCGGCGACATCGGTTACGTCGACGACGAGGGCTATCTCTACCTCACCGATCGGCGCCACCACATGATCATCTCGGGCGGGGTGAACATCTACCCGCAGGAAACCGAGAATCTTTTAGTCACCCACCCGAAGGTGTTGGACGCGGCGGTGTTCGGCGTTCCCGACGACGAGATGGGGCAACGGGTGTTGGCGGCCGTGCAGACCGTCGACCCGGCGGACGCCACGGAGGAATTCGCCGACGAACTGCTGGCATGGTTGCGAGATCGCCTGGCGCACTACAAGTGTCCGCGCTCGATCGCGTTCGAGGCGCAGCTGCCGCGCACCGACACCGGCAAGCTCTACAAGAACGGGCTGATCGAGAAATACTCGGTGTGACCCATGCTCCGGGTGCTGGACCTGTCGAGCCCCCCGGATGCCGGCCCCGAACCCGGCACCGCGGCCCCGCCGGGGGTGATCCTGGCGCATGGCGCGGTCGCCGACCTCGCCCGCCGCGAATCATGGCTTCAGGCTGCGACTTTCACGCTGACCGAAGACCGCTGCGACGATCGCCGGGTAGTCACCGTCGACTCGGTGCCTGCCGCGCTGGGCGAGCTGACCGCGCGCTGCCAGCACTGGCCGCAGGCCAGCAATGTCTGTGACGACGTGTTGCGCGGGGTCGACCCGGGTGGGCCCGCGCTGTCGGCGGTGGTTACCGAGTCGCTTGCCTATTCGACCCTGCAGGCGGGTCCCGAGTTCGCGCGCTGGCTGCACGCACGCGGTCCGGCCGAGCTGCCCGACATCGCCGAGCCGGTGCGGACCCGCCGCGACGGCGACACGCTGCGCATCGCGTTCAACCGCCCGCAACGCCACAACGCCTTTTCCACCGACGCCCGGGCCGCGCTGCTGGAGGCGCTGACCGTCGCGCAACTCGATCCGTCGGTGACCGGGATCGTGTTGAGCGGCAACGGACCGTCGTTCTGCAGCGGTGGTGACCTCGCCGAAT
Source organism: Mycobacterium sp. 852002-51613_SCH5001154 (assembly GCF_001667425.1). Lineage (NCBI taxonomy): Bacteria > Bacillati > Actinomycetota > Actinomycetes > Mycobacteriales > Mycobacteriaceae > Mycobacterium > Mycobacterium sp. 852002-51613_SCH5001154. Next base: position 25,597 of record NZ_LZII01000060.1, read on the forward strand.
TCGGTACCTTCGCCGACCCGGCGAGCGCGCACCTGGCCCGCACCCGGCACAGCCCTGCCCTGGCACTCGATGCGCTGACCGCCCGGCTCGGCCGCGCCTGCAGGGCGGAGGTGCACGGCCGCGTGCTGGGCAGCGGGCTGGAGATGGCGGCGTTCTGTGGATGGGTGACCGCGCACGAGGATTCGGTGTTCGGGCTACCCGAACTTCAGCTGGGGCTGATCCCCGGCGCCGGCGGGACGCTCAGCGTCACCCGCCGGATCGGCCGGTGGCGCACCGCCTATCTCGTGCTGTCCGGCCGCACCATCGACGCCGGCACCGCGCTGGCCTGGGGTTTGGTCGACGCTATTGACGCCTAAAGCGTTGTCAGAAGCCCGAATACGTGGTGGTCGTGGTCGACGGCAGGTTCGAGACGGCGATCACGCCGATGGCGACGTACAGGATCACCATGATCACGGCGAACACCGCACCGACCACGGCGCCGATGATGGCCCACTTCTTGGCGTTGTTGGCCGCCTCCTGCGCCTCGGCGTACCGGCCCTGGGCCCATAGCCCGGACACCTTGGTGGAGTACACGATCGACACGATTCCGATCGGCAGGCAGCACAGCACGGTGCACAGGATGGCCCAGACGAGGTAGTTCTCCGGCTCAGGCTGGCCCTGCCAGCCCGGCTGCGGTGGCTGCCAACCCGGTTGCTGGGCCGGCCAACCCGGCTGCTGGCCCTGCCAAGGCGGCGGCTGTCCCTGCCATTCCGGCTGCTGGCCCTGCCATTCCGGGGAGCCTTCGCCGTAGGGCCCTGGGGGATAACTCATGGCAGCCGACTTTCTTTCGTTGCAGTAACTTTTAATTCCGTGCAGCTTTGCTGAGAAGTCAGGCAAGAATACAGCACGCCCCGACGTCAAGCCCGCACATTCGGGCGCGGGGCTCAGATGCCGCCCCGCGCCACCAACTGCCCGGCGATCACGTTGCGCTGAATCTCGTTGGTGCCCTCGCCGACGATCATCAGGGGCGCGTCGCGGAAGTAGCGTTCCACGTCGTATTCGCACGAGTAACCGTAGCCACCGTGAATCCGGACGGCGTTCAGGGCGATCTCCATTGCCACTTCGGAGGCGAACAGCTTGGCCATCCCGGCTTCCATGTCGCAGCGCTCGCCGCTGTCGTAGCGCTCGGCGGCGTAGCGGGTGAGCTGACGGGCGGCCGTCAGTTTCGTCGCCATGTCGGCCAGGTAATTGCCCACCGACTGATGCTTCCAGATGGGCCGGCCGAAGCTCTCCCGTTGCTGCGCATAGGCCAGCGCGTCCTCGAGCGCCGCGGTGCCGACACCCAGCGCCCGGGCGGCCACCTGGATGCGGCCCGTCTCGAGTCCCTTCATCATCTGCGAAAAGCCTTCGCCCATCTGGCCGCCCAGCACCGCCGACTCGGGTGCCACGAAGTTGTCGAAGGAGAGCTCGCACGACTCGACGCCCTTGTAGCCCAGCTTGGGCAGGTCCCGCGACACAGTGAGGCCGGGCCCGTGCTGGACGAGCACGATCGAGATGCCGCGGTGGCGGGGCGTGGCATTCGGATCGGTCTTGCACAGCAGCGCGATCAGTCCGGACCGCCGCGCATTGCTGATCCAGGTCTTGGAGCCGTTGATCCGCAGGCCGCCAGGGGCGCCGTCCGCGCCGTCGAAAGGCAGGGCGGTCGTCGTCATGTTCTGCAAGTCCGACCCGCCGCCCGGTTCCGTCAACGCCATCGTGGCCCGCAGCTCGCCGGACGCCATCGCCGGCAGGTAGGCCCGCTTTTGTTCCTCGGTCCCGAACAGGACCAGCAGCTTGGCCACCACGGTGTGCCCGCCCATCGCCCCGGCCAGGCTCATCCAGCCGCGGGCCAGCTCTTCGGTGACCCTTACGTAACAGGGCATGGACACCGGCGATCCGCCGTATTCCTCCGGAATAGCCAGGCCGTAAATGCCGATCCGCTTCATCTGCTCGATCCACGCCTCGGGATAGGTGTTGGCGTGCTCGACCTCGCGGACGGTCGGCTTGACGTCGCGGTCGATGAACGCCCGCACCGTGGCCACCAGCATGTCCTCTTCGTCATTCACCTGCTGTCGCCCTCCAGCGTTGATGGTGACGACCCGCTTCGCACGGCTTCGCCGCGCTCGCGATCGCCACGAGGTTGTTCGGTGGCGACCCGCTTCGCCCGGCTTCGCCGCGCTCGCGATCGCCACGAGGTTGACCCTCGATTCCACACCCTGCCAGCATGTGGCGTTGTGACTAGTGACGGGTATGCCCGGATCCGCCCCGGCGGGCCGTACTTCGACGACCTCTCGGTCGGCCAGGTCTTCGACTGGGCGCCCGCGGTCACGCTGTCCTCGGGGCTGGCCGCGGCCCACCAGGCGATCGTGGGTGACCGGCTGCGCTTGGCGTGCGATGCCGTGCTGTGCACCGCCGTGACCGGCGTGCCGGGACCGCTGGCGCACCCGGCGCTGGTGTGTGACGTCGCGATCGGCCAGTCGACACTGGCCACCCAGCGCGTCAAGGCCAACCTGTTCTACCGCGGCCTTACGTTTCACCGGTTCCCCGTCATCGGCGACACCATCTACACCCGCACCGAAGTGGTTGGGCTACGGGCCAATTCGCCGAAGCCTGGCCGGGCGCCGACGGGGCTGGCGGCGCTTCGGATGATCACGATCGACCAGGCCGATCGACTGGTCCTCGACTTCTACCGGTGCGCGATGCTGCCGGCCGGCCCGGACTCGAATCCCCCTGCTGCGCCCGGCGACGACCTGTCCGGAATCGGCGCCGGCGCGCCCGGCCCGGCCACCGACCCCGTCGCACACTGGGACGGCGAGGTGTTCCGAACCAAGGTGCCCGGTCCGCACTTTCACTCAAGCCTGGCCGGCGCGGTGCTGTGCAGCACGGCTGACGTGGTGAGCAGCGCGCCCGAGCTGGCCCGGCTCACTTTGAACATCGCTGCCACCCACCATGATTCGCGGGTTAGTGGGCGCCGACTGGTCTACGGCGGCCATACCATCGGGCTGGCGCTCGCGCAGGCGAGCAGGCTACTGCCCAACCTCGCGACGGTGCTGGGCTGGCAGTCCTGCGATCACACCGGGCCCGTCCACGAGGGCGACACCCTCTACAGCGAGTTGCACGTCGAGTCCGCCGAGCCGACCGACCACGGGGGCGTCCTGGGGCTGCGGTCACTGGTTTACGCCATCAGCGACGTCGCGGGTGAACCCGACCGCGCTGTGCTGGACTGGCGATTCAGCGCGCTGCAGTTCTAGGCGCGCACCACGAGCACAATGGGGAACGTGAGCTCGGCTACGTCGATGTGGGGGAGCAGCGGGCTGGCCTATCTGACCGGCCTGCCGGATGGGCCGCCCGACTTCTCCCGCGCGAACGTGCTGACCCACGCCCGGCGGGTGGCCGCGGCCGTGGCCGAGCGCTGGGGCATCACCGTCGATGTCGCGGGCCTGCTGGCCGGGCGGGCCGCCTTGCTGGGCCTGACCCGCGGCGGCCGGGTGTCCGCCGGTGGCGCCACCCGGTTGTTGGGCGCCGCCGACGGCTGGTGTGCGATCACGCTGTCGCGCCCGGACGACGTCGCCGCCGTTCCCGCGCTGGTGCAGACCGATGAGGCTGCCTGCGACCCCTGGCCGACGTTGCGGCGCTGGGCGGCAACGCAACCCCTTTGCGCGATCGTGGAGCGCGCAACGCTGCTCGACATCCCCGCGGCGGGTCTGGGCGAAGCCGCGGCCGCCCCGCCGCGAACACGGCCACGGGGCGGCCGCGGACCGGCGCGCGACATCACGGGGCTGCTGGTCGCCGACCTGTCCTCGATGTGGGCGGGCCCGCTGTGCGGACAGCTGCTGGCCAGTGCCGGGGCGACCGTCGTGAAGGTCGAGCGCCCGGACCGCCCGGACGGTACCCGCGGCGGCAACCGGGCGTTCTTCGACTGGGTGAACGGTCAAAAGCTTTCGTACTGTGTCGATTTCGACGGGCAGGCCGACGAGTTGCGCGAGTTGCTCACCGCCGCCGACGTGGTCATCGAGGGCTCGCGCCCCGCGGCGCTGGCGCGGCGCCGGCTCGGGCCGGACGATGTTCAGCCGGGTCGAGGCCGAATCTGGTTGCGCATCAACGGATATGACGACGCCAGGCCGGCGTTCGGCGATGACGCGGCGGTGGGTGGCGGCCTCGTCGGCGTCGCCGCCGACGGACCGGTGTTCTGCGGTGACGCCATCGCCGATCCGCTGACGGGGCTGGAGGCCATGCGGGCGGTCGCCGAATCACTGGGCCGCGGTGGCGGCGAGCTCATCGAGGTCTCCATGGCCGCCGTCGCCGCCGGTTACGCGGCGCTGCCGACCCAAGCGTCGCTCTCGGACCTGCTCGCCCCGCCCCCGCCGGTTCCGCCGCCGGGCCGCCCGGCGGCGCGGCTGGGCGCCGACAACGCGGCGGTGCGCACAATGGTGGCCGAACGAGGCTGCCCGCCATGCTGATTCGGCGCGCCACGCTGCTGGACGGGACGACCACCGACGTCCGGGTCGGCGAGCAGATCGACGAAATCGGCGATGGCCTGGTCGCCGAGCGCGGCGAGGGCGTGCTCTACGCCGGTGGCGGGGTCGTGCTGCCCGGCCTCCACGACCACCACGTGCACCTGCGATCGGCGGCCTCCGCGCTGGATTCGTTCTTCGTCGGGCCGCCCGGGGTCAGCACCAAAGCCGAACTGACACAGCTGCTGTCGAATGCGACGCCGGGCCCCGACGGGTGGATTCGCGCCGTCGGTTACCACGAGTCGGTGGCCGGCGACCTGAACCGGACCGCCCTCGACGCGATGGTTCGCAGCGTCCCGGTGCGCATCCAGCACCGCAGTGGGGCGCTATGGATCCTCAACTCCGAGGCGCTGGGCCGGGTCGGGCTGGCCGAACATCCCGACGGGCGCCTGCGCAGCGCGGACCACGGCTGGTCGGACCTGCTGACGCGGCGCGAAAGCGACCTCGCGGAACTGAGCCGGCGAATCACCGCGACCGGCGTCACCGGCGTCACCGACGCCACCCCGGACCTCGACGCCGAGGACATGGTGTCGCTGATGGTGGCCCACCGGCGCGGGGAGTTCCGGCCACGGCCGAGTTTCCTGTGTCCGGGCAAGAAGATCCTGCACGACGACCGCCTCGACCTGGACGGGCTGACGGACTGGATCGCCGGTCAGCACGACGCGGGCCGGCCGGTCGCCGTGCACTGCGTGACCGCGGCCCAACTAGTGGTCACCATCGCGGCCCTGCGGGCGGCCGGCAGCCATCCGAGGGATCGCATCGAGCACGCGGCCGTCGTGCCCGACGACAACCTGGCCGACCTCGCCGACCTGGGGGTCACGGTGGTGACGCAGCCCAACTTCGTCGCCGAGCGCGGCGATCACTACCTCGCCGACGTCCCCGCCGCCGAGCATCCTCAGCTGTGGCGGGTCGCCTCTCTCGTGGAGGCGACGGTGCCGGTGGCGCTGTCCACCGACATGCCCTTCGGTCACGGCGACCCCTGGACGGCGATGCGCGCCGCGGTCTACCGCACCACCCTCAGCGGCACCGTCCTCAACGCCAACGAATGTGTCTCTGCCCGAGAGGCTTTGACGATGTTCCTGGGGGAGCCGGAGCGACCGGGACGGGCGCGAACCGTCGCGGTCGGACAGCCGGCCGACCTCTGTGTGCTGAGCGAGCCGCCGGCGACGGCGTTGGCCGAGCTGGACGCCGGCATGGTGGCGGCCACCATCATCGGCGGCGAACTCGTTTACTTCGCGATGTGACCGGCGATCACGGCGCGGCGGCGAGCGCGGAACGCAGAATGCCGCACTGGCTGTCGAAAAACCGCTGCGACACTTGCGCTTTGGGCACGGCCAGGTCGAAGCCGTGGAAGGCGCCCGGAACGGTCTCGACGTGGCACGGCACCCCGGCGGCCGTCAGGCGCTCGGCGTAGGCCAGGTCCTCGTCGTGGAACAAGTCGTGCGTGCCCACCCCGATCCAGGCCGGCGGCAGCCCGCCCAGGTCATCGCGGCGCCCCGGCACGGCCACCTGAGGGTCGGCGTCGCCGAGGTACGCCGCCCAACCGAACTCGTTGCTGCGGTTGTCCCAGAGCCGATAGTGGGACTTGCGGGCGGTGGCCGAGCTGCGGTCGTCGAGCATGGGATAGCTCAGCAGCTGAAATGCCGGGCTCACCTCGGCGCGGTCGCGGGCCAGCAGGGCCAGGGCTGCGGCCAGGCCGCCACCGGCGCTCGCGCCGCCGATGGCCACCCGGTAGCGGTCCACGGAAGGCAAGCCGGCCAGCCACGTCAACGCCGAATAGCAGTCTTCCAACGGGGCGGGATACGGATGTTCGGGCGCCAGGCGGTATTCCACCGACGCGACGGTGGCGCCGAGTCGCCGGCTGAACGCTCTGCAGAGCCGGTCGTCCTGCTCGGCGGTGCCGATCACGTAACCGCCGCCGTGGATCCACAGCAGCGCCGGGGTCGGCTCGACCACGCCGACCGGCCGGAACAGCCGGACGCCGGCCCCAGAACCGAGCGTGATCACCTCGACGTCGCGGGCGGGCTTACCAAGTCGCCCGCGCAAGGCCGTCGCCGCCCGCATGAGCCGCAGGGTCCGGGGGCCGACGAGTCGGCGCGGGGTGAAACGGGCGATCCGCTGCAGGTCAGGGTGAACGTCGGTGTTCGGCACCGCATCAGTATCACCGACGCGGAACGCTCGAGTGGCCTGGTATCAGTGGGATGCGGTGATCCAGATTTCGGGAGGCAACGTGCCAGGAAATGCTTCGCGGTTCGTCGACACCGTGCTCGGCAAGGCCTGTGTGCAGGTCAGCCGCGGGGGGCCGGCCTTCAGCGAAGCGATCGCGGATGAACCATTCCGCGCCCGGGTGCGTTCCCCAGGGCGGTGGATTAGCCGAAGAAATATCGGGGTATCGGTGGAATGCTGGCGAGGGCGGTACGCGCCAGCGTTTCGTCGTCGCAACGTCCCTCACCGGGACCGAGCGTGGACCGCCCGGCCGGGCAGGACGCGAGGGACGTGAATGCTGGGGCATCTCTACGATCGGGCGCTCGGCGGCGAGCGATGTTGGATTCGCCATGACGACGGCGAGCTGCGACCGCTGCCGGCCCACCGCTGGCTGGGCGTGCGATGTCCCGATGACGTGTGTCCCGGTGATGGTTCTGGTGACGCCTTCGACGAAGTCTTCGACGAAGCCGTCACGCAGATGTGCACCGGGCCGACCATCGAATTGGGATGCGGGCCCGGCCGGTTGGTGGCCCGGCTGATTCAGCGGGGGATACCGGCCCTGGGCATCGATCGCTCGGTGGCCGCGATCCGGTTGGCGGGCCGCGGCGGCGCGCCCGTCCTGCTGGGCGACGTGTTCGACCCGCTGCCCGCGATGGGTCTGTGGCAGACGGTATTGCTGGTCGACGGCAACGTCGGCCTCGGCGGCGACCCGCGCCGCATCCTGGGCCGGGCCGCCGAGCTGCTGGCCCGCGGTGGGCACTGCGTGGCCGAGTTCGACGCCGAGAACATCGGCATCCGTTCGCGCTGGGTCCGGCTGGAGTCCGCACGCGAGATCGGGCCCTGGTTTCGGTGGGCGTCGGTCGGCGCGGACAGCGCCGCCGCGCTCGCCGCGCAGGTCGGTCTGACGCTGACCGGTGTCCGCCTGATCGGCGGGCGGGTCATCGCCTGCCTGGCGGCGATGTGAGCGTGTCGCAACAGGCCTCGGACCACCCCGATAGCAAACGCCACGGCGGCCGATAGCAGCCCGTATTTGCGCAGGGCAATCGCACGCCAGGTGTCTTTCAGATCTCGGATGTCGCGTCGACGCAAACGTCAGTTTCGGACCCGGGGCCGGGGGTACGCTGCCCTAACACGACGGCAAGGAGGCCGAGTATGACATCGTGCGCGAAAAAGTTGCTGCGGGCGCGTCCGGGCGACTACGCGCTGGCCTTGAGCGCCGCGGGTGCTTCGCTGCCGGTGGTCGGCAAGCACCTCGAACCGCTCGGTGGCCTCGCCGCGATGGGCATCTGGGGCGCACGGCACGCCCCGGACTTCTTCTCCGGCATGACCAAGCCTCGGCAGCCGTCGGACAGCGAGGAGATTCGCCGCCGGGATCGGGAGAGCACTCGGGACGTGTCCCTGGCGGCCCTGCGGGGGATCGTGTCGGCCGCCGACCTCGAGCTGGAATGGCCCGCGGCGCTACGAACCCCGCCGATTTGGGACGCGATGCGTCAGCGCCGCTACCTCCACCGTCGCGCGGTCCACTACGGGGACCACCCCGCGCAAGTGCTCGACGTCTGGCGCCGCAAGGACCTGCCCGCCCAGCCCGCGCCGGTGCTGATCTTCGTCCCGGGCGGCGCCTGGGTGCACGGCAGGTGCATGGGACAGGGCTCCGCGCTGATGTCCCGGCTGGCCGAGCAGGGTTGGGTCTGCCTGGCGATCGACTACCGCGTCGCCCCGCATCACCGGTGGCCGCGGCACATCATCGACGTCAAGACGGCCATCGCGTGGGCGCGCGCCAACGTCGACAAGTTCGGCGGCGACCGCGATTTCGTCGCGGTGGCGGGTTGTTCGGCCGGCGGGCACCTGTCCGCACTGGCCGGCCTCACCCCCGATGACCCGGGTTACCACGCAAAGCTGCCCGAAGGCGCCAACACCTCGGTGGACGCCGTGGTCGGCATCTACGGTCGCTATGACTGGGAGGACCGCTCGACTCCCGAGCGGGACCGGTTCGTCGACTTCCTGGAGCGGGTCGTGGTCAAACGCAGGATCGACCGTCACCCCGAGGTGTTCCGCGACGCGTCGCCGATGGCGAGGGTGCACCGAAATGCCCCGCCGTTCTTGGTGATTCACGGCAGCAAGGACAGCGTCATCCCCGTCGAACAGGCGCGCAGCTTCGTCGAACGGATGCGGGCGGTCTCGCATTCGATGGTCGGCTACCTGGAGTTGCCCGGGGCGGGCCACGGGTACGACCTCATCGACGGGGAGCGGGCGGGAGCGGCGGCGCACGCGACTTCGCTGTTCCTCAACCAGGTTTATCGCACCAAGACAAACGCGGCCAAAGAGGTTATCTGAACTGCCGCTGCTGAGTATGGTCCCTTTATGGGTAAGGGGCAGCGGTGAAACGGCTGAGCGGGTGGGACGCGGTTCTGCTTTACAGCGAAACGCCGAACGTGCACATGCACACCATCAAAGCCGCTGTGATCGAACTCGATTCAGATCGGCTTGACTTCGGCGTCGAGGCGTTTCGCGAAGTCATCCGCGGCCGGCTGGGCAAGCTCGAGCCATTCTGCTACCAGTTGGTCGAGATTCCCTTCCAGCTTCACCACCCGATGTGGCGGGAGCACTGCGAGGTCGACCTCGACTACCACATTCGCCCGATGCGGTTGCCCGCGCCCGGCGGCCGGCGCGAGCTGGACGACGCCATCGGGCGCATCGCCAGCACTGCGTTGGACCGCAGCCGCCCCCTCTGGGAGATGTACTTCATCGAAGGGCTGGCGAACAACCGGATCGCCGTGGTCGGCAAGATCCACCACGCGCTCGCCGACGGCGTCGCCTCGGCCAACCTGATGGCCCGCGGCATGGACCTGCAGCCCGGGCCGGAGGGCGGCCCGTACATGTCCGACCCGGCGCCCACCGCCCGGCAGCTGATGGGTTCGGCGTTCGCGGATCACCTGCGGCACGTCGGGCGAATCCCCGCGACGGTCCGCTACACCGCGCAGGGGCTGGGCCGGGTCCGGCGCAGCTCACGCAAGTTGTCACCGGAGTTGAGCCGGCCGTTCGAACCGCCACCGACTTTCATGAACCACAAGATCACCGCGGAGCGCCGGTTCGCCACCGCCACCCTGGCGCTGGCCGACGTCAAGGAGACCGGCAAGCGGCTCGGGGCGACGATCAATGACATGGTCCTGGCCATGGCCACCGGTGCCCTGCGCACCTTGTTGCTGCGCTACGACGGCACGGCCGTGCCCCTGCTGGCGTCGGTGCCGATGAGTTTCGACTTCTCGCCCGAGCGGATCTCCGGCAATCGCTTCACCGGCGTGCTGGTGGGCCTGCCGACCGACTCCGACGATCCGCTGGAGCGGGTGCGGTGCACCCACGAGAACGCCATCGCCGCCAAGGAAAGCAACCAGCTGATGGGTCCCGAGCTGGTCAGCCGCTGGGCGGCCTACATGCCGCCCGCGCCGACCCAGGCTTTCTTCCGGTGGGCGTCCGGCCGCGACGGGCACAACAAGATCCTCAACCTGAACATCTCCAACGTGCCCGGCCCACGCGAACGCGGGCGGGTCGGCGGGGCGCTGGTCACCGAGATCTATTCGGTGGGCCCGCTGACCGCCGGTAGCGGCCTCAACATCACCGTGTGGAGCTACGTCGACCAGCTCAACATCTCGGTGCTGTCCGACGGTGCGACGCTCAAGGACCCGCACGAGGTGACCGAGGCCATGGTCGCGGACTTCATCGAAATACGAAGGGCCGCAGGGCTTTCCGAGGAACTCACCGTCGTCGAAGCCGCGATGGCGCCCGCCTGAGGACTGTCCCGGAAACGGGACTCTCGGCTGGTGCCAATGCCGTTTCCGCCGACCGTTACCATCGGTCGGATAAGCAGCCATCCCTACCCTTAAGGAGCTGTGCGGCACGTGAGCACCGTGAGCGAAGAACCCAGCGAACCCGAGGTCCTGGTCGAACAGCGGGATCGGATCCTGATCATCACGATCAACCGGCCGAAGGCCAAGAACGCTGTCAACGCCGCGGTGGCCAACGGCCTGGCCGAGGCCGTCGACCGGCTCGACGGCGACCCGGGTCTTTCGGTGGGCATCCTTACCGGCGCCGGCGGATCGTTCTGCGCGGGCATGGACCTCAAGGCCTTCGCGCGCGGCGAACTCCCCATCGTTCAGGGGCGCGGCATGGGCTTCACCGAACGCCCACCCATCAAACCGCTGATCGCGGCGGTCGAGGGCTACGCCCTGGCCGGCGGCACCGAGTTGGCGCTGGCCACCGACCTGATCGTCGCGTCCAGGGATTCGGCCTTCGGCATCCCCGAGGTCAAGCGCGGGCTGGTCGCAGGTGGCGGCGGTCTGCTGCGCCTGCCGCAGCGCATCCCGTCCGCCATCGCCATGGAGCTTGCGCTCACCGGCGACAACCTGCCGGCCGAGCGCGCCCACAAGCTGGGGCTGGTCAACGTGCTGGCCGAGCCGGGCAAGGCGCTCGACGAGGCCATCGCGCTGGCCGAGAAGATCGCCGCCAACGGGCCGCTCGCGGTGGCCGCCACCAAGCGGATCATCGTCGAGTCGCGCGGCTGGAGCCCCGAGAACATGTTCGCCGAGCAGAACACGATCCTGGGTCCGGTGTTCGCGTCCAACGACGCCAAAGAGGGCGCCATCGCGTTCGCCGAGAAGCGCCCACCGCGCTGGACGGGCAGCTGACGTCGGCCGGACGGGTTACACTGTGACTAAGTTTTGTAAAGGCGTGGGGATCCAGGAAGACCGAGGATGAGCATTTCTTTGCTTCTGGAGATGGCCGCGTCGAGCAATCCCGATCGGACCGCGGTGGTCTCCGGCGACACTCGGCTGACGACGCAGCAGCTCAGCGATCTCGCCGACGGCGGCGCCGGGGTGATCGCTGGGTCGAATGCCCGGCACGTCGCCTACGTGGGCACCGGCGGCGCGATGCTGCCGGTGCTGATCTTCGCCGCCGCGCGCGCCGGGTTGCCGTTCACGCCGATCAATTACCGGCTCTCCGCCGACGGCATCCAGGCGCTCATCGAGCGCCTGCCCGAGCCCGTGGTGATCGTCGACAGCCGCTACCGGGACATGGTCGGCGACGCCGCGGCGCGGCTGATGACCACCGACGAATTCCTGGCGGCCGCCCGCGACAACGAGCCGGCCGCGGAGTTCCCCGACCCGGACTCGGTCGCGATCGTGCTGTTCACCTCGGGCACCACGTCGCAGCCCAAGGCCGTCGAACTGTCGCACAACAACCTGACCAGCTACGTGACCGGCACGGTTGAATTCGAGTCGGCCGCCGAGAGCGACGCCGCACTGATCTGCGTGCCGCCGTATCACATCGCGGGGGTGGGCGCCGCGCTGTCGAACCTGTATGCCGGGCGCAAGATGGTCTATCTGCCGAATTTCGATGCGCAGGAATGGGTTCGGCTGATCAACGCCGAGAACGTGACCACCGCGACCGTGGTGCCCACCATGCTGGATCGCATCGTTGCCGCGCTGGAGGCCGAGGGCCACGAGCTGCCGTCGCTGCGCAACCTGGCCTACGGCGGGTCCAAGGTGGGGCTGCCGCTCGTCCGCCGGGCCCTCGAACTTCTGCCGGGCGTCGGCTTCGTCAACGCCTACGGCCTGACCGAGACGAGCTCGACCATCGCCGTACTCACCCCGGACGACCACCGGGCCGCGCAGGCCGCGGAGGCACCGGAGGTCGCCAGGCGGCTGGCGTCGGTCGGTCAGCCGGTGCCCGGCATCGAGATCGAGATTCGCGACGAGGACGGCAACGTGCTGGGGCCGGGCGAGACCGGCGAGCTGTTCGTCCGCGGCGAGCAGGTCTCCGGACGCTACACCGGGATCGGTTCGGTGCTCGACGAAAACGGCTGGTTCCCAACCAAAGACATCGCCATGCTCGACGAGGACGGCTACCTGTTCATCGGCGGCCGCAGCGACGACACCATCATCCGCGGTGGTGAGAACATCGCGCCCGCCGAGCTCGAAGAGGTGTTGGTGGAGCACCCGCACGTGCGGGACGTCGTCGTGGTCGGTGTCGAGGATCCGCAGTGGGGCCAGGCGATCGTCGCGGTGGTGGTGCCCCGCCCCGGTGCGGAACCGGATCCCGAGGAATTGCGCGAGCATGTCCGGAAAAGCTTGCGCGGGTCGCGAACCCCGGACCGGGTAGTGTTTCGCGACGAGCTGCCCACGACCCCCACCGGCAAGGTACTTCGCCGGGAGATCATCGAGATGCTAGAAGGGCTGAAGGCATGATCAAGAACGGAACCCGCTTGGCCAGCCAGGTGTGTGACACACAGGTGATCGTCGTCAGGAGTGCCGACAGCCTCGACGACTTGCGTTGTGGCGGTGCGCCTATGGTGCCGATTGGCGGCGAGCGTTCGGGCGAATTGGACCCGGCCTTTGCCGACGGCACCGTGATGGGCAAGCGCTACGTCGACGAGACCGGTGCCGAGGTGCTGGTGACCAAGCCGGGCGCCGGGAGCCTAAGCGTCGGAGCGACCGCGCTGCAGCTGAAAGAGGTCAAGCCGCTTCCGGCCAGCGACTGAGGAGTTACTCCCCGATATTATTGCGAAGCACGAATTCCCTTGCCTTGATCAGGAATTCGAGCTGGTCGCCAACCTGACGCAACGGGTCGATGCTGCCGGTCGACCGGGACAGCACGATGGCGCCCTCGAGCGCGGCGATCGACATCACCGCCAGCGAGGCGGCGCACGGCTCGTCGAAGCCGTCGTGGGTGAAGGCCCGGGTCAGCGACGCGCACCAGCGGCCCAGGATGGCGCCGGCCTCGGCGGAAAGCCGGGCATCGTCGTCGTCCGAGCCGATCGCCGCGGCCACCACCGGGCAGCCGGCGGTGAAGCCGCCCTCGGTCAACAGACGCTCCCAGAATTCGACGAACCTGCCCAGCAGCACCCGGGCGCCCTGCTCGGCGGCGTCGTCGATCATCGCGGTGATGGAATCACCGGAATACCGCAGCGCCTCGATCAGAATCTGATTGCGGCCGTCGGGGAAGTGGTAGTAGACCGATCCGCGCGGCGCGCCGCTGCGGGCGAGCACCGCATCGATGGTCACTCCCGCGGCGCCTCGTTCACGCATCACCTCGGCGGCGCTGGCCAGCATTTTTCTGCGCGTGCCGCCGCGCTTCGTCGGGGTGAGCTCCTGCACTGTTTCGCTCGTGGTCGCCACTCTCGTGCCTCCCGTGGCTAACGTCATGCAGCGTGTGAATGCCGCAGTACCGGCCAATGCATGCTGCGTGGGCTGAAGCGGAAATTCCGGCGCTTGAGGTCGGGCATCTCGCGGGTGAATTGATAGCCGCCGATGTTCAGCTCGATGATCCACATGATTCTCTCCCGGCCTGAGTGCAGCCCATGATTATGCTTAGAAGCATATAAGACAGCGGTTTAGTAAGCAAATCTATTCCCTATGTAAGCGCCGAACCACGGGAAATGTCGCCACGCGCCATCGTAAATCGTGTTTGACGTGGGCGTAACAATCAGGTTTCTATGCTATTTTGCATAATTCTGGGGCTGTGGCCCCGGCGCCGGCACCTTCACCGCCACCTTCACCCAGGGCCTGAAACGCCGAACGTGCACCCACCGCGAGGTCGTTTCTCATTCGTCGCGGTGCGTGCACGCTCGCTGCGTACCGGGCGGTCAGCCCTCGATCGTGTGGCCCATCGGCATGAGCACGCTCTTCTGCTGGGTGAAGTGCTCCACACCTTCGGGGCCGTTCTCGCGGCCGATGCCGGAGTTCTTGTAACCCCCGAACGGACAGCAGGGGTCGAACGCATACCAGTTGATCGCGTAGGTGCCGGTACGGATCTTCTCCGAAACCGCGATGCCACGCTCCACGTCGGTGGTCCACACGCTGCCGGCCAGGCCGTACACCGAGTCGTTGGCGATCTTGATCGCGTCCTCCTCGGTGTCGTAGGGAATGATGCTCAGCACGGGCCCGAAGATCTCCTCCTGGGCGATCGTCATCTTGTTGTCGACGTCGGCGAACACCGTGGGCTGCACGAAGAAGCCGCTGTCCAGGCCCTCGGGGCGGCCGCCGCCGCACACCAGCCGCGCGCCCTCCTCGATGCCCTTGGCGATGTAGCCCTCGACCCGCGCGCGCTGCTTCTCCGAGATCAGCGAACCGATCTGGGCGGCCGGGTCCGACGGCAGGCCCACCGGCAGCGCCTGCACGAAAGCGCTTACCGCATCCACGATTTCGTCGTAGCGCGAGCGCGGGGCCAGGATCCGGGTCTGGGCCACGCAGGCCTGCCCGGTGTTCATGATCCCGGAGAACACCAGCATGGGGACCGCGGCCGCCAGGTCGACGTCCTCGAGGACGATGGCCGCAGACTTGCCGCCGAGCTCCAGCGTGCACGGCTTGAGCATGTCCGCGGCGCGCCGGCCGATCTCCTTGCCGACGGCCGAGCTGCCGGTGAATGAGAAGAGGTCGACTCCCGGGTTGGAGGTCAGCGCCTGGCCGGTCTCGATCCCGCCGGGCACCACCGACAGCACCCCCTCGGGCAGCCCCGCCTCGGCGAAGGCCTCCGCCAAAGCGTTTGCGCTCAGCGGCGTTTCGGCGGCCGGCTTGAGCACCACGGTGCAGCCGGCCAGCAGCGCCGGGCCCAGCTTGTTGACCGCCAGGAACAGCGGCACGTTCCACGCGACGATCGCGCCCACCACGCCGATGGGCTCGCGGTAGACGATGCTCTGCCCGTAGCCGCCGGTGCGGACCTCTTTCCACTTGACCTGGTCGGCGGCGGGGCCGGCGAAGAAGTTCAGCGCCCCGATGGAGCTCATCCAGTGCATCGTTTCGACACCCATCGGCGGCTGGCCGGTCTCGGCCGCCAGCAGCTGGGTGAACAGGTCCTTGCGCTCCTCCATCAACTTGAGCGCGTTGGCGATCACGGCCGCGCGCTCCTTGGGCGGCGTCGTGGGCCAGGGTCCGTTGTCGAAGGCGGCGCGGGCAGCGGCCACCGCGGCGTCGACGTCGGCGGGCGCCGCCATCGGCACCTTGCCGACATACTCGCCGGTGGCCGGGCAGCGCACCTCGATCACCTCGTCGGTCGACGGCTCAGTCCACTTACCGCCGATGAAAAGCTTGTCGTATTCCGTCGTTTGGCTCTCGGGCATCTGCGCCGCTCCTCCTCATTGCTTCGCGCCGCATCGTCGCCGGCGCGCATGGCGCCACCCTACCCAAGCGGACGCAAAACGAGAACATGTTTCATTATCGGGGCCGCAGCACCAGCACCAGATTGCTGACCGCGAACTCCCGGAGCAGCGGCACCGAGGTCATCCACCACGCCCATCGGGGGTGGTAGCGGGGGAATGCGGCCACCGCGGCCCCGGTGCTGGCCGCCCACTGCAGGCCGTCGGCCGCCGACACCGCGAACAACGACGACCCGTAGTTGTTTTTCGCCGGATGCCCGTGTTTGCGGGCGTAGCGGGCGGCGGCCCGGGCGCCCCCGAGGTAATGGGTCAGGCCCATCTCGTGCCCCCCGAACGGGCCCAGCCAGACGGTGTAGGAGAGCACGGCCAGCCCTCCCGGCTTGGTCACCCGCAGCATCTCGGCGCCCAGCTGCCACGGCCGCGGCACGTGTTCGGCGACGTTGGACGACAGGCAGATGTCCACCGAGTCGTCGGCGAACGGGAGCGCCATGCCCGAGGCGCGGACGAAGTTCCCGTCCCCGCCTGCGGGCAGGGGTCCCGCCGCGTGCATCTCGCTTGGGTCGGGTTCGACGCCGACGTAGCGGATCCCGGCGTCGGCGAACGCGGCCGAGAAATAGCCGGGACCGCCACCGACGTCGAGCAGGGTGCGGCCGGCGGGGGTCTCGCCGGTCGCGGCCAGCCACAGGTCGCCCACCATCGCCGCGGTATCGGCCGCCAGCGCGCCATAGAACCGGGCCGGCTCCGACTGTTCGAAGCGGAATTCGGACAGCAGCCGCAGCGCGCGGGCCAGGGTCGCCCGCCGCGCGAAGACGTCGGTCACGGCCACCGGCCAACCCTACGCAGCATGGGTGCATCGAGCGGTCCAGGTCAGTGCGGCGAGTGACCGAATAGCCGCCGCCCGCGACGCGCATCGTTGCCGGGCTGGGTCACCGGGATAGGCTGACCGGTGATGTCTGGTCTGCGCTCCGTGCTCCTGCTGTGCTGGCGCGATACCGGACACCCGCAGGGCGGCGGCAGCGAGGCCTACTTGCAGCGCATCGGCGCGCAGCTGGCCGCGTCCGGCATCGATGTCACCCTGCGCACCGCCCGCTACCCCGGGGCCCCTCGCCGCGAAGTGGTCGACGGCGTGCGCATCGACCGCGCCGGCGGCCGGTATTCCGTCTACGTCTGGGCACTACTCGCGATGGCTGCCGCGCGGCTGGGCCTCGGACCCCTGCGGCGGGTACGCCCCGACGTGGTCGTCGACACCCAGAACGGCCTGCCGTTCCTCGCCCGCCTGGTGTACGGCCGGCGGGTCGTCGTGCTGGTGCACCACTGCCACCGCGAGCAGTGGCCGGTGGCCGGCCCAGCGCTCGGCCGGCTCGGCTGGTTCGTCGAGTCGACGCTGTCGCCATGGCTGAACCGGCGCAACCAGTACGTGACGGTGTCGCTGCCGTCGGCGCGCGACCTGGTGGCGCTCGGCGTCGACCACGCGCAGATCGCGGTGGTGCGCAACGGCCTCGACGAAGCCCCCGCGCGCACGCTGTCCGGCCCGCGCGCCGCCACGCCCCGGGTGGTGGTGCTGTCGCGGCTGGTTCCGCACAAGCAGATCGAAGACGCTCTCGAGGCCGTCGCGCAGCTCCGGCCGCGGATACCGGGTCTGCACCTCGACATCGTCGGCGACGGCTGGTGGCGACAGCGGCTCGTCGACCACGTCCATCGGCTCGGCATCTCCGATGCGGTGACGTTTCACGGCCACGTCGACGATGTGACCAAACACCATGTGCTGCAAAGCTCTTGGGTGCAGCTGCTGCCGTCGCGCAAGGAGGGCTGGGGCCTGGCGGTCGTCGAGGCGGCTCAGCATCGGGTCCCGACCATCGGCTACCGGTCCTCGGGCGGCCTGTCGGATTCGATCGTCGACGAGGTGACCGGGATCTTGGTGGACTCCCACGCCGAACTGGTGGATCGTCTCGAACAGGTGCTCTCCGACCCCGTTCTGCGCGACCAACTCGGCGCCAAGGCGCACACCCGAAGCGGTGAATTCTCTTGGCGGCAAAGCGCCGACGCCATGCGCGCGGTCCTGGAGGCCATGCGGGCCGGCCACCCGGTCAGCGGCGTGGTGTAAGCCCCGGCGCCGCGAGGCTCAATCCATGGCGGGGTTTGTCGGCGTGGCGCCGCCGTTGTTCAGCGGAGCGGCCGCCGCGCGGCGGCGCCAGGCGCCGACAGCCGCGCCGGCGCCGCCCACCATCAGCGCCGCCAGCCACGCCAGATGGGCGATCAGCGTCGCCGTGCGAGCGGTGGCGGACACCCCGGCGGTGTGGCCGCCCATGCGATAGAGCGCAAGGTTGTCGTCGCGGTAGACCGGCGTCAGCGCATCCAGGGTGCGGGCGGATGCCCCCATGTCGCCGGCGGTGTCCGATTCCACGACCAGCCAACCCACCCCGGCCGGGGCCAGGGCGGACGGATCGGGCCCGTCCAGCAGCAACTGCTGCACCGCGCGGGCCCGGGCGCCCTCGCCCGGGATGACGGTCCCCGAGATGACCAGGTCGCCCGTGCTCAGGACGTCGGCGCGCACCCAGCGGGGCAACGGATCCAGCACCGGCGCCCGACCCGACCAGGAGTACAGCCGCATGGTGCCGGCCGGCATCACCGCCACCGTCGCGGGCTGGCCGTTGATCGCGGCGGCCACCGCAGTCCACCCGCGCGGGTACTGCACCGGCGACACCTGGCCCCATACCCCCCAGGCGAGGTCGGGCAGCGCGAAGATCAGCGCGAGACAGCAGACCGGGGCCGTCAGGGCCGGCCACATCCACCGGCTCAGCGCCAACACCGCGCCCGCACCCGACAGCGCGTAGCCCGGCACGGCCAGCGCCACCCACTTCTGCCCGTCGCGCAGGACGCCGAATCCGGGCGCGGCGTCAACCACTGCGCCCAGCAAATGCAGTCCCGGGCCGGTCGCCAGCCCGGCCGGAACCAGCACGGCCACCGCCGCCAACACGAGCAGCGGTCGCACCGCGGGGCGGCGAACCACCGTCGGCATTCCGACCGCCACCACGCCCAGCAACACCATGGCCGACGCCACGGCGAACAGGGTGGTCCGCGAGATCGGCACCGCCTCGCCGTTCCAGATCCCGCCCAGGCTGGCCAGGCTGGCGAGTGTGCCCAGACCCGGCTCGGCGCGCGGCGCGAACGCGGCCACCCCCAACGTGTTCGCCGCCGTGTGGGAGGTCAGCGACGAGCCCAGTACCGACGCGGTCAGCCAGGGCAGCGCCGCCACCAGCGCGGCGCCCAGCGTCGCCGCGGCGCACACCCGGCGGGACCGGCCCGCGCCGGGTACGGCTACGCACACCAGCCCGACCGTCGCGGCGAGCAGCAGACCGGTCGGCGTCAGCCCGGCCAGCGCGATCCAAAAGGCCAACCCGAACAACGAACCGGAGGCCGTCCGCAGCTTTAGCATCGCCGCCGCAACCCAGGGCAAACAGCCGTAGCCGACCAGGAGGCTCCAGTGGCCCTGAAGTAGCCGCTCGGCGACATACGGGTTCCAGATCGCCAGCGTGGTGGCGACGAGCTGGCCGGCCACGCCCGCGTCGGGCAGCGCCGTCGCGACCAGTTGGGCCGCGCCCCATCCCGCGAGCCAGAGCCCCAGAACGAGGAGCGCCTTCACCACGACGCCGCCGTCCAGCACGTGCGAGGCCAGCGCCACCGCGAAGTCTTGCGGTGTCGCCCGCGGCGCCGACGTCAAGCCCAGCGCGGTGTCGGACACATACGAGCGCGGCGTGGACACCGCGTCGCGCAGCAGCAGGTAACCGGGCTTGAGCAGCGGCCCGACCACCAGCAGCGCCAAGACCAACGCGTATCCGGGTCGGGTCCAGCGCACCTGGCGGGCTACTCCCGTTCGGGCGGACTGGCGGGCTCGGGCGGCCCCGAGTCGGGCGGCTCATCGGAGCCGAGGGTGGGCGCGTCCGCGCCGGGATCGTCGCGCGAGCCGGGGCGCTGCGTGGGCAGCTTCTCGGTCTCGGCCTCGGCGCCGGGCACCGGCTCCTCGAGCCCGGTGCGGCCGAAGAAGTCCTGGTCACCCCGGTCCAGGCCGGGATCGGTCAACGCGCTCTCGGTCCGCAGGCTGAACGAGGCGAGCAGGCCGCCACCGACCAGCGCGATCAAACCGACCGCGGTGAAGGTGATCGGCAGCACCCGCGACCACAGCGACAGCCGGTCGCGCTCGTCGCGGGCGGCGTTGACCTGCGATTCGACGGTGTCCTGGTTGGAGGTGACCTTGTAGTCGGCCAGCGTCAGCTCCGGCTTGAGCGGGTCGCGGGCGAAGTAGTGGTTGGCGTGCTCGGTCTCCTTGACGATGGTGCCCGACACGGGGTCCACCCAGAAGGTCCGCTGCGCCGCGTAGTAGCGCGTCATGGTGATCTGCTCGTTCGGATCACCGCCCTGCACGCCCCACATCGACGCGGAGGTGGTCTGCTTGGCGTCCTCGTTGCCGGCCAACAGCGATGGGTACGCCACGGGCGCCACCAGCTTGCCGTCGCCGTTGTAGCCGATGTTCTGAGTGAACTTGTAGGTGGTCAGGCCGTTGACGTCTTCTTGGGTGTCGTAGTTGACGTCGAACGGCTTCTGCGCGATCGGATCGAAGTAGGGGTACGTCTTCTTCTCGGTGTGGAAGGGGAACCGGTAGGACAACCCGTCGTGCCGCAGGGGCATCGCGGTGGGTGGGTTCTCGTCGTTGACGGCGCGCGGCTTCTGGACCGAGCCGCCTGTGTGGGCGTCGTCGGAGACGGCCATCGCGGTCTTGCGGTTGAGGGTGACGGTGTCGACGATCGCCAGCAGCAGCCCGCTGTCCTTCTGCTTGTCGGTGCGCCGCACCGAGGTTCCGACCTGCAGCGTGACCACGTCGGCGTTGGCGGGCGACTCGACGCTGACCTGCTGCTGGGAAACCAGGGGGACGTTCTGGTTGACGACGACGTGATCGGTCGACAGGGATGCGGAGTCCAGCGCGGTTCCGGTGCCGTCGCTGATCAGCGTGGTGTCGATGTTGAGCGGGACCTTAGTGATCCTGCTGGTGGTGTACGTCGATAACAGCAGCGCGGCGATCAGCAGGGCGGCCCCGAGACCGATGATCCCGCATGCGGCGAACCGCAACATGACTGCTCGGTTCACGTTGCTGTGCCCTCCTAGTGCTCTCTTGCGCCGTCAGCCGCGACCCACCCCGACCTGAGCAAGCACCGAGGCAAACCCGTTTGACCCTAACAGCAGAACGTAAGGCCCCGGCTTACGAACCTGTCGCTATCGCGCGGGTGCTTCGGGTGTACCCATTCGTTCTCCCAACCCATCAGATGCAGACTGTGGGGGTGACCGATGGCCGGCAGGTGGGCGGGACGCGCAGCTTCCTGCCCGCCGTGGAGGGGATGCGCGCCTGCGCGGCCATGGGCGTGGTCGTCACGCACGTCGCGTTCCAGACCGGGCACTCCAGCGGTGTCACCGGGCGGCTGTTCGGCCGCTTCGATCTGGCCGTCGCGGTGTTCTTCGCATTGTCGGGCTTCCTGTTGTGGCGCGGCCACGCCGCGGCGGCACGCGGCCTGAGACCGAGCCCCCGCACCGGCCACTATCTGCGCTCTCGCGTGGTTCGCATCATGCCCGCCTATTTGGCGGCGGTCGTCGTGATTTTGTCGCTGCTGCCCGACGCGGACCACGCCAGCCCGACCGTGTGGCTGGCCAACCTGACCCTCTTCCAGATCTATGTGCCGCTCACCCTGACCGGCGGGCTGACCCAGATGTGGAGCCTTTCGGTCGAGGTCAGCTTCTATCTGGCGTTGCCGATTCTGGCGTTGCTGGCCCGGCGGCTGCCGGTCGGCGCGCGGGTGCCGGCGATCGCTGCGCTGGCGGCGCTGAGCTGGGCCTGGGGTTGGGTGCCTTTCCATTCCGGGGCCGGCACCAACCCGCTCAACTGGCCGCCGGCGTTCTTCTCCTGGTTCGCCGCGGGCATGCTGCTGGCCGAATGGGTCCACAGCCCGGTCGGCCTGCCGCACCGGTGGGCACGCCGGCGGGTGCCGATGGCCGTCGTCGCCGTGCTGGCCTACCTGCTTGCGGCCTCCCCGCTGGCCGGCCCGGAGGGCCTTATTCCGGGCACCGCCACCCAGTTCGCGGTCAAGACGGCGGCGGGCGCAGTCGTGGCGTTCGCGCTCGTCGCCCCGCTGGTGCTGGACCGGGTCGACACCGGTCACCGACTGCTCGGCAGCACAGTCATGGTGACGCTGGGACGGTGGTCCTACGGCCTGTTCGTGTGGCACCTGGCCGCGCTGGCCATGGTGTTCCCGGTGCTGGGGACGTTCGCGTTCACCGGCCGGATGCCCTCGGTGCTGGTGCTGACGCTGATCTTCGGGTGGGCGATCGCGGCGGTCAGCTACGGGCTGGTCGAGTCGCCCTGCCGGGAAGCGTTGCGGCGCTGGGAGAAACGTGAGAGGCCGGCCGAAACCGACGAAGTCGCCGACGCCGAGGCGGACGCTATCGCGCCCTAGCCGGTGCGGTCCATCCACTCCTCGAGCGTGTCCGCCGACGGCAGGCAGATGGCCCGCTCGATCTTTTGGAACAGATCGGCCCCGTACTCGACGGTCGATCGGATGAGATTGCCCAACCCCTCGACGTGGATGCCGTCGGTCAGCAGGTACGCGTTCTCCCCGACCACGCTCACCTGGCTCGGCTGGGCGGTCTCGCGCACAAACGCCTTGGGCCAATGGGTTTCGCGATTCCAGTCGTTGACCAGTTCCATCAGCCGCGGTCGCTCGGTCGCGGCATAGTGCCCGGCGGGGCTGATCGAGATCTCGAAGATGTCCCGCCGCAGACCGTTGATCCGCAGGTTCACGTGCAACCTGCCGCGCTCGTAGCTGGGCAGCATCATGAACTCCTCGCCGTCACCGCTGCGGAAGAAGCGCAACTCACGCGATCGCAGGTAACGGTCGATCAGCTCCGTGCTCAGCGGTTCGATCTGCATCGCCCGATGATGGGGCCGCGTGCTTGGAGGATTCTTGGTGTGCGTCAGGCCGGCTCGCCGGCCTGCAGGTCTGCGTGGACGGACTCGAGGGTATGGGGCACCTTGTAGCCCGCCACGGGTCATGCAGAACGCCTGCACGCCAACCGGATCCAGGACCGAGCCGTCGGCCGTGTGCCCCAGCGTGTTCGCGATCTCGGCGAGGTAGACGTAGCAGCTGCTGACCCGACGGTCCTCAAAAAGCAGAATTGGCGGGCGGGGGGTATACGGCTTCGGGAGGTAGAAGTTCCAGGGGGTACTCGTTTCGCGAGAGGACGAGCATGTCTGCAGGCTTGGAGATATCTACATAGTGGTGGCCTTCGGGAATTCCAGAACCGATCATCGAGTCCAGCAATACCGTGATTTCTTCCGCCTTGGTGGCATCGAGCCGCCAGACCACGAGACCTTCATGGAACTCAACCTCAGCTGCGCCGGGTTCGATGAAAAACTGGTGAATCGTCGCACCGTGGTCCAGTTGAGCCGAACCATGCTGCGCCGCCTGGGTCACAGCGGCCCGCACTTCACTTACCCCGGCGTCGTCCATGGCCAACAACACCGCGTCATCGCCGAAGTGCAACTTCTCGGCCAGTTCGGCATAGATCAGGCTCATAAGCACCATGCTTTCTCACCGTCAAACAAGATCGTAATGGCCAGATTGTGTTAGTGGCTGCCGGCCGGGCCTTCCTCCCATTCTTCGATGTTGGTTTCACCAAGCCAGTGCGGATGGGCGTGGGGAGGCGGGACTACTTGAGGTCCGAAGGAGGGTCCGCCGCCAATCATCGGTCCCTCACCGAGCTTTGGCGCTGGTGGTTTAGGCGCAGGGGGTGCGGGTTGCGGGGC
>NZ_LZII01000061.1:0-14577 GCF_001667425.1 Mycobacterium sp. 852002-51613_SCH5001154
GCCCGTCGGAACCGGGCCCAGCCGGTCCCGTTCCGCCGGGCCCAGCGAACCCCACGGCGCCCGGTGGTTGATCGTGCCGACCTGGAGGCCGTGGCGCGTCAGCTCGGGCGGGAGCCGCGCGGCGTGCTCGAGATCGCCTACCGCTGCCCCAACGGCGAGCCCGGCGTGGTGAAGACCGCACCGAGACTTCCTGACGGAACGCCATTTCCGACGCTGTACTACCTGACACATCCGGTGTTGACCGCGGCCGCGAGCAAGCTGGAAACGACGGGCCTGATGCGTGAGATGACCGAGCGGCTGCGGCATGACCCGCAGTTGGCGGCCGCGTACCGGCGGGCGCACGAGTCGTATCTGGCCGAACGGGACGCGATCGAACCGCTGGGCACAACGTTTTCCGGCGGCGGAATGCCGGACCGGGTCAAGTGCCTGCACGTGCTGATCGCGCACTCGCTGGCCAAGGGGCCCGGTTGCAATCCACTCGGTGACGAGGCGCTGGCGATCCTGGCCCCCGAACCTTCAATGTCGGGTGTTCTGCCGGCGGGCCAATGGTGAGCAGACTCGCCGGAATCGACTGCGGCACCAACTCGATTCGTTTACTGATCGCCGATGTGAGCGACGGCCGGCTGCGCGACGTGCATCGGGAGACCCGGATCGTGCGGCTGGGGCAGGGCGTCGATGCGACGGGCGAGTTCGCGCCGGAGGCGATCGCCCGAACCCGCGGCGCTCTGACCGATTACGCGTCGCTGCTCGAGCGCCACGGCGTCGAGCGGGTGCGGATGGTGGCCACGTCGGCCGCGCGCGACGTCGCCAATCGTGATGTCTTCTTTGCGATGACGGCCGATGTGCTGGGCGCTGTGGTGCCGGGCGCGGTGGCGGAGGTGATCACCGGCGCCGAAGAGGCGGCGCTTTCCTTCCGTGGAGCCGTAGGCGAATTGGACCCTGCTGCAGGGCCTTTCGTGGTGGTCGACCTCGGCGGCGGTTCTACCGAGATCGTAGTCGGCGGCGACGCGGTGGTGGCGAGCTACTCGGCCGACATCGGTTGCGTCCGGCTGACCGAACGCTGCCTGCATTCGGACCCGCCGACGCCCGACGAGGTGGAGGCGGCCCGCGCGGTGGTACGTGAACGTCTTGAGGTCGCGCTGGGCGTCGTGCCGGTGGAGGGGGCGCGGACCTGGGTCGGGCTGGCCGGGACGATGACCACGCTGTCCGCGCTGGCCCACCACATGACGACGTATGACTCTGCGGCCATTCATCTTTCGCGGGTCCCCGGCGGCGATCTGCTGGCGGTGTGCGAGCGGTTGATCGCGATGCCCCGATCCGAACGTGCGGCGCTGCCGCCGATGCACGAGGGCCGTGCCGACGTGATCGGCGGGGGTGCGATCGTGGTCGAGGAGTTGGCGCGCGAGTTGCGCGCCCGCGCCGGCATCGACGAGCTGACCGTCAGCGAGCACGACATCCTGGACGGCATCGTGCTGTCGATCGCGGAGTAAGTCACAGCCGCCACTTGCGTTTCCGCGCCGGAGGGCTCGACGATTTGCCCGCCTCATAGCGACAACGCCGGGTGTCACACGGGTATGCGATGGTGCGGCGATGAACCTTCAGGGAATCGAACTGCGTTATGTGCTCACGACGTACCTCGCCCACAATGGGCCGGCGACCATCGGCGAAATGATCGAAGCTCTCACCCGGCAGGGTTTTCAGGTCCCCGGTCGGGCCTCGAAGGTCATCTCGGACGCCTTGCGTTGGGAGATCGGCCGAGAAAGGGTGCGTCGCGTCGGCCGCGGACGCTACGGACCGAGGTCCATCCCACGCTCCACCGAGCACCGAATCCATCAGCGCGTGCTGGCTCTGCGTGAGGCGGCGCGTTGTCGCTATGAGGCGGGCAAATCGTCGAGTCCTCCGACGCAGATTCACGAGTGACGGATGTGACCACAATCCCGACAGCGCTCACGCCTCGAACCGATACCCCATGCCCGACTCGGTCAACAGATGCTTGGGGTGCGACGGGTCGTCCTCGAGCTTTCTTCGCAGCTGCGCCAAATACACTCGCAGGTAATGCGTTTCGGTGGCGTACGCCGGGCCCCATACCTCTTTGAGGAGCTCTTCGCGGCCGACCAGCTTGCCCCGATTGCGTACCAGCACTTCGAGCATTCCCCATTCGGTCGGGGTGAGATGGACCTCGGCGTCGTTCTTGGTGACCTTCTTGGCGGCCAGATCGACGGTGAACGCCTCCGTCTCGATCACCGGCTGCTCCAGCTCGGACGCCGCGGCATTGCGCCGGACGGCCGCCCGCAACCGGGCCAAAAACTCGTCCATCCCAAAGGGTTTCGTGACGTAGTCGTCGGCCCCGGCGTCGAGGGCCTCCACCTTGTCCGACGAGTCGGTACGCGCCGACAACACGATCACCGGCGCCGTGAGCCAGCCGCGCAGGCCGGCCAGCACCTCGATACCGGAGATGTCGGGCAGGCCCAGGTCGAGGATCACCACGTCGGGTTTGTGCTCGGCGGCCGCCCGCAGCGCGCCCGCACCGCTCGAGGCGGTGATCACTTCGTATCCACGCACGGACAAGTTGATCCGCAGCGCCCGCAGGATCTGCGGCTCGTCGTCGATCACCAACACCCGAGTCATCGCTCACCCATCGGTTTCGGGGCAGCCAACTCCACCGTCACGGTCAGCCCGCCGCCCGGAGTGTCACCGGCCGCAATGGTGCCACCCATGGCTTCGACGAAGCCTCGCGCAACCGACATGCCCAGACCCACCCCCGTGCTGTTGTCGTGATCGCCGAGGCGCTGGAATGCCTCGAAGATCTGCTCCTCGGTCCCGTGCGGAACGCCGGGACCCTCGTCGATGACGTTGATCAGAACCCGATCGCCCACCCGCCCCGCGTTGACCCGAACCACACAGTCGGGCGCATACCGCAGCGCGTTGTCGATCAGGTTGGCGAGAACGCGTTCCAGCAGCCCTGGGTCGGCCAGGGCCACGGCGTCGCCCACGTCGACCTTGACCCGATCGATGGCTGAGCGGTAGAAGCCCGTGGCGCCCTTGCCGATGCTGATCAGCGCCCGTTGCACCGTTTCCTCCAGGTACACCCGGTGCAGGTCGGGGTGCACGACGCCGGCGGCCAGGCGCGACGAATCCAGCAGGTTTCCGACCAGCGCGGTCAGCTGGTCGATCGACTCCTCGATGGTGGCCAGCAGTTCCGCCGTGTCGGCGGGCGAAAAAGCGACGTCCTCGGCGCGCAGGCTGGACACCGCGACCTTGGCCGCGGCCAGCGGCGTGCGCAGGTCGTGGCTGACCGCCGACAGCAGGGAGCGCCGCAACTCGTCGGCCCGCACGATCGCCTCGGCCCGGCTGGCCTCCTCGGCCAGCTCGCGCTGCCGGATCAGACCCGCGGCCTGCTTGGCCACCGCGCTGAGCACTCGGCGGTCGCGCGCCGAAAGCTTCCTGCCCGCCAGCAACATCCAGAACTCGTCGTCGCCGACCTCGATCGCGGTGTCGGCGGAATCGACGGTGGCACAAGGATCCCTGCCCACGCAGGCGACGATGTCGGCCTTTCTGCCGCCGGCGCGATCCTCCTCGCCGGGTTCGCGCAGCATGCTGACCGCGCGTTGCGAGTAGGTCTCGCGGACCCGCTCGAGCAGCGTCTCGAGATCGGCGCCGCGCAGCACCGAGCCCGCGAACAGGATCAGCAGCTCGGCCTCCTGGGAGGCACGACGGGCTTCCCGGGTGCGTTTGGTCGCGCCGTCGACCAGCACCGCGACCGCGAGCGCGACCAGCAGCAGCACCAGTTCGGTGACGGCGGCATCGGGTTCGGCGATGGTGAAGGTGTGCCGGGGGGCGGTCAAAAAGTAGTTCAGCAGCAGGCTGGACAGCACCGCCGAGACTACAGCCGGGGCAACGCCTCCCAGCAGTCCGACCAGCAGCACTCCGACGAAGAACAGTGCGCTGTCGCCGCTGGTGCCCAGATATGGGTCGAGCGCTGTCACGATCACCGCGCAGATGGCCGACGGCACGATGATGGCCGCCAGCCATGACGCCACCCGCCGCTCGTTGGGCGCCAGTGACGCCGCGCGGAAGCCGCGTTTGGATTCCTCGTGGGTGACCAGGTGCACGTCGATCTTGCCCGACTGCTCGACGATCCTCGCGCCGATGCCCTCCTCGAAGATGCGCGTCCACCGCGACCGACGCGAGGTGCCGATCACCAGCTGGGTAGCGTTCATCTCGCGGGCGAAATCCAGTAGCGCGGTAGGGATGTCGTCACCCACCACGGTGTGCAGCGAGGCGTCCAGGCTGCTCGCCATCTCGCGGATCTTGGCCATCCGCGCCTCCGACAGCCCGGCCAGCCCGTCACCGCGGATGACGTGCACCACCATCAACTCGGCGCTGGACTTCGAGGCGATCCGGGATGCCCGTCGCACCAACGTCTCCGACTCCGTGCCGCCGGTGACGGCCACCACCACCCGCTCGCGGGCCTCCCATATCTCGGTGATCTTGTTCTCGGCGCGGTACTTCGCCAGCGCGGTGTCGACCTGGTCAGCCAGCCAGAGCAGCGCCAGTTCCCTTAACGCGGTGAGGTTTCCGCGCCGGAAATAATTGGACAGGGCCGCATCGATCCGCTCCGAGGCGTACACATTCCCGTGGGAGAGCCTGCGGCGCAACGCCTCAGGTGTGATGTCGATCAGCTCGACCTGCGAGGCCTGCCTGACGATGGAATCCGGGATTGTCTCTTTTTGTTCGATACCGGTGATTTGGGCGACCACATCGTTGAGGCTTTCCAAATGCTGGACATTGACCGTGGAGATCACCGTGATCCCGGCGTCGAGCAGTTCCTCGACATCCTGCCAGCGCTTGGCGTTCTTGCTGCCCGGGGTGTTGGTGTGCGCGAGCTCGTCGACGAGGACGACTTGGGGCCTGCGCGCGAGGACGGCCGGAACGTCGAGTTCGGGGAAGCTGCCGCCGCGATATTCGATGTAGCGCGGCGGAACGAACTCGATGCCCTCAAGCAGCTCAGCGGTTTTCGCCCTGCCGTGCGTCTCGATCACGCCGGCCACGAGGTCGGTACCGCGTTCGAGCCTGCGATGAGCCTCGCCCAGCATCGCGTACGTCTTGCCCACCCCCGGAGCGGAGCCGAGGTAAATCCGCAGCTCGCCGCGCTTGGGACGGTGGTCAACGACACTCACGTCAACCATCATCCCCCCATCGCGCTAGCTCGAGACCGGATATTTGTGATCGAGTGCCAGGTTGAGTTGCAACACATTGACGCACGGTTCACCGAAAAACCCGAGGGTGCGGCCGCTTCGATTCTGCGCCAACACCGCACGTATCTGATCGGGGCTGACATGCCGGGCCTTGGCGACCCTGGCGACCTGGAGGTCGGCGTAGGCCGGCGAGATGTCGGGGTCCAGGCCGCTGCCGCTGGCGGTGACGGCGTCGGCGGGCACGGCCGGGTCGGCGGGTGCGGCGCCGCGGATGGGCACGATCTGGCCGCTCGTGTAGTCCTCGCCGTACTTGGCGCATTCGACCCGCGCACCCTCGTAGAGGGTCAGGAACGGCGTCGCCGCCTTGCACGGCTCGTTGACACTGACCACCCGGGAGGGGTGGACGACGTTCCCCCGGGCGTCGCGGGGCCCGATCACCGACAGGACGGCACCCACGCCGCCGCCCGTGCAGAATGGCCGCGAACCGTCGACCCCCTCGAGTTGGCCCACCGCTGCGCTGCGCGAACAGACCGTTGTCAGCAGGCTCGGCTTGAAGCCCGCATCCGATGCGGACTTGCCGGCCGCCAGTTGGGCCGGGTCGGCGGGGGTGTCGACGATGCTTTCCGGCCCGAGGTTGCTCGCGCCCGACGACAGCGGGTCGTAGCCATTGCCGGCCGCCGAGGGCCGGCTCTGAAAGTACTGGGGCAGCGGGTTGCCGTCCTTATCGGTGAACAGCTGACCGATCAGCCGACTGCCGACCGGCTTCCCATCGGCGGTGAGGATCGACCCTTCGGCCTTGTCGTGCAGCCCCGGTATCTGCGCGACCAGCCAGACGAACAGCGGGTAGGCGATGCCGGTGATCACGGTGAGCACCACCAGCGCGCGTAAGGCCGCCCAATGCATGCGAACGAAACTCGAGAAGCTCATGTCAGGACATCCCGGGGACGAATTGGACGATTAGGTCGATCAGTTTGATTCCGACGAACGGGGCGACGATGCCGCCCAGGCCATAGATATATAGGTTGCGGCTCAACAGCTTTGACGCGCTACTCGGTGTGTAGCGCACGCCGCGCAGCGACAACGGGATCAGCGCCACGATCACCAGCGCGTTGAAGATCACCGCGGACAGGATCGCCGACTCCGGGCTGTGTAGCCGCATGATGTTGATCGTGTCCAGCCCGGGGAAGAGCGCGACGAACATGGCCGGGATGATCGCGAAGTACTTTGCGATGTCGTTGGCGATCGAGAAGGTGGTCAACGCTCCGCGGGTGATCAGCAGCTGCTTGCCGATCTCGACGATCTCGATGAGCTTGGTCGGGTCGGAATCGAGGTCGACCATGTTGCCCGCCTCTTTGGCGGCCGAGGTACCGGTGTTCATCGCGACGCCCACGTCGGCCTGAGCCAGGGCCGGCGCGTCGTTGGTGCCGTCGCCGGTCATCGCGACCAGCTTGCCGCCCTCCTGCTCCCGCTTGATCAGCTCGAGTTTGTCCTCGGGCGTCGCCTCGGCGAGAAAGTCGTCGACGCCTGCCTCGTCGGCGATCGCCCTGGCGGTCAAGGGATTATCGCCGGTGATCATCACCGTCCGAATTCCCATCCTGCGCATCTCGTCGAATCGATCGCGCATGCCTTGCTTGACGACGTCCTTGAGGTGGATGACGCCGAGCACCGCGGCCTCGCCGTCACGGCTCTCCCCGACGACGAGTGGGGTGCCGCCGCCGGCGGAGATGCCATCGACGAGCTCGCCGAGCTGCTGGGGAACCTTTCCGCCCTGGCCGCGCACCCACTCCGCGACGGAGCTGGCCGCACCCTTGCGCAGCAGGTGCCCATCGATGTCGACGCCCGACATCCGGGTGGCGGCCGAGAAACTCACCCAATGGGCGTGTGAGAGTTCACCGGGAGTGCGGGCGCGCAGCCCGAAGTGCTGTTTGGCGTACACGACGATCGAGCGCCCCTCGGGCGTTTCGTCGGCAAGGCTCGACAACTGCGCGGCATCGGCCAGCTGTTCATCGGTGACACCGTCGAGGGGGACGAAGGCGGCGGCCTGCCGATTGCCGAGGGTGATGGTCCCGGTCTTGTCGAGCAGCAACGTGTTGACGTCACCGGCGGCTTCGACCGCGCGTCCGGACATGGCGAGCACGTTGCGTTGGACCAGCCGGTCCATGCCGGCGATGCCGATCGCAGAGAGCAGCGCGCCGATGGTCGTCGGGATGAGACAGACCAGCAATGACACCATCACGATCCCGGTGACACCATTCGCGTTGAGCGCCTGGGTGTCTGGGACGCCGGGATTGTTCATCTTCGAATAGATGGCCAACGGCTGAAGAGTGGCGACGGCGAAAACGAAGATGATCGTCAACGCGGCCAACAGAATGTTCAGCGCGATCTCGTTGGGGGTCTTCTGCCGGTTGGCGCCCTCGACGAGCGCGATCATCCGATCGATGAAGCTCTCGCCGGGCTTTTGGGTGATCCGCACGACGATGCGGTCGCTGAGCACGGTGGTTCCGCCGGTGACCGCCGAGCGGTCACCACCGGACTCGCGGATTACCGGTGCGGACTCACCGGTGATGGCCGACTCGTCCACGGAGGCAATGCCTTCGACGACGTCGCCGTCACCCGGGATGACCTGTCCCGCCTCGACCACGACGACATCACCCTGCTGCAGGAGCGGCGCCGCGACCTCTTCCTCGACGGCCGGGGCACCCGGCCGGTAATCCTTGAGTCGTCGCGCCAACGTCTGACTCTTGGCGCGGCGCAGCGTTTCCGCCTGGGCCTTGCCGCGACCTTCGGCCACCGCCTCCGCGAGGTTGGCGAAAAAGACCGTGAGCCATAGCCACACCACGATCAACCATGCGAACCAGGTCGGGTTGATGATGGCCAGTGCGGTGCTCCAGGTGGCGCCGATCTCGACGATGAACATCACCGGGTTGCGCCACAAGGTACGCGGGTCGAGTTTGCGCAGGGCGTCCGGCGTCGACTTCCACAACATCCTCGGATCGAGCAAACCGCCTTGCACCCGTTTATTGTTCGCGGCGGGCTGTGACTGCTCAGCCAGGTCGACGGTCGGGGCGGTCATCAGTGAATTCCTTCGGCGAGAGGTCCGAGCGCCAGCATGGGCAGGAAGGTGAGGGCGACGAGAATCAGGGTCACCCCGGCGACCATTCCCACGAATTGTGGCCGATGGGTGGGCAGCGTCCCGGCCGATTCCGGTGTCTGACCCTGGTTGGCGAGCGAGCCGGCCAGCGCCAGCACGAGCACGATCGGCAGGAATCTGCCGAAGACCATCGCCAGGCCGAGGGCGGTGTTGTACCAGTTGGTGTTGACGCTGATCCCGGCGAATGCCGACCCGTTGTTGTTAGCCGCGGAGGTGAACGCGTACAGCACCTCCGACAAGCCGTGCGGTCCGGAGTTCAGCATGCCGGCGCGTTCGCCGGGCAGCGCCATCGCGATTGCGGTTCCGGTCAGCACGATCAGCGGCGTAACCAGGAAATAGCTTGCCGCGAGCTTGATTTCGCGTGGATTGATCTTCTTGCCGAGATATTCGGGGGTACGGCCGACCATCAGCCCCGCGACGAACACGGTGATCACCGCCAGGATCAGCATTCCGTACAAGCCGGACCCGGTGCCGCCGGGCGCGACCTCGCCGAGCTGCATGTTGAACATGGTCATCATGCCGCCGAGGCTGGTGTAGGAATCGTGGAAGGAGTCGACGGCACCGGTGGAGGTGAGCGTCGTCGAGTCGGCGAACACCGCGGAGTTGGCGACGCCGAACCGTTGCTCGACCCCCTCCATCGCCGAGCCGACCGCGGTCGGCACCGTGCCGTGGTGCCGCAATTGGAACCACATCATGAAGGTCACGCTGATCGCGTACAGCGAAGCCATGACCGATGCGATCGCATACCCCTGCTTCTTGCTGCCCACCATGCGCCCGAACGTGCGTGGCAGCGAGAAGCTGATCACCAGCAATAAGAAGATTTCCAGCCAGTTGGTCCACGCGGTCGGGTTCTCAAACGGGTGGGCGGAATTCGCGTTGTAGAAGCCGCCGCCGTTGGTGCCCAGTTCCTTAATGGCCTCCTGGCTGGCCACCGGGCCGCCGGTGATCGTCTGCTGCGCCCCGTTGAGGGCGGTGACGACCTGGTCGTTCAAGTGGAAGTTCTCAATCGCACCTCCCGCGATGAGCAGGAGCGCGCCCAGGGTCGCGATGGGCAGCAGAATCCGCAGCGTGCCGCGCACCAGGTCGACCCAGAAGTTCCCCAGTTCGCCTGTGCGCGTGCGTGCGAATCCCCGCACCAGCGCGATCGCCACCGCCATGCCGACGGCGGCGGAAACAAAGTTCTGCACCGCGAGGCCGGCCATCTGGACCAGGTGGCCCTGTGTCGATTCGCCGGAATAGGCCTGCCAGTTGGTGTTGGTGACGAAGCTGACGGCGGTGTTCCATGCCAGGGCCGGCGTCATCTTGGTGGCAGGGTCATGCAGATGCAGCGGCAATGTGCCTTGCACGAGTTGGAACACGAATAAAAAGAGGATGCTGATCGACGAGAACGCCAGCACACTGCGCGCGTAGGCGCCCCAGGTTTGCTCCGAGCGCGCGTCAACCCCGACTAGGCGGTAGATCACCCGCTCGGCGTAACCGTCCTTCCTCGATGTGTAGACCCGATACATGTAGTCGCCCAAGGGCACATGCACCGCGACCAGGGCCACGACAAGGACGGCCAGAAAGACCAGCCCTGCGGTTGTTTCGCCCATCAAAACCGCTCCGGGAAGAGCAGAGCGCAGCCGAGAAATAAGGCGAGAAGGACGGAAAGCACTAAGCCGACGATGTTTTCGTAGTTCACAGCCGCTCGACCAACTTCTGCACCAGGCCAAGGACGGCGAACACCGCCACCGTGAGCAGGACGAAAGCCACTACACCCATTCCGAGCCCATCTTGTCTCCGTTCCGCGCCCATCGCGTGCATACGAAAGGACCTCATCGAGGCAGCCACAGCGCTATCTCGGAGGCAAGTTCAGCTTGAAATTAGCTGGCACCGCGGGGCTAGGGCCTTTGGTTGACACTTTCCTAACGGTGCCGCGGGGCGCCTTTACGGTTTCTTAACGCCCGCCGGCACGCGAAAAACCGTGTGACTATCCGGCCTCGGCGCCCGGGCCATCGATCATCGGAATCCGGACCCGGAAAACCGTTCTGCCCTCGCTGGATTCGGCGGTGACCGAGCCGTGGTGGGCCTTGACGATCGAATTGACGATGGCCAGGCCGAGCCCGGTGCCCGAGCTGTTGAGCCTGGAGTTGTCCGCCCGGGCGAACCGTTCGAACAGGCGGGGGAGAAGCTCCGGGTCGATGCCGGGGCCGTCGTCGGCGACGGTCAGTTCCACCGATGGCGCCTCGGGCCCGTCGCGGTGGCAGGTGATCCCGGTTGTCACGGTGACCCCGGGCGGGGTGTGCACCCGAGCGTTGTGCAGCAGGTTGCTGACGAGCTGATGCAACCGCGCATGATCCCCGCGAACCCACACCGGCTCGTCGGGGAGGTCCTTCACCCAATGGTGCGTCGGCGCCGCGACCGCCGCGTCGTTCACAGCGTTGACGACGAGGTCGGCCAGGTCGACGTCCTCGCTTTGCAGGTCTTGTCCTTCGCCCAGGCGGGAGAGCAGTAGCAGCTCGTCAACAAGCAGCGTCATGCGCCGCGCTTCGGACTCGATGCGAGCCAGCGCGTATTCGGTAGTCGGCGGCAGCTCCGAGCTGTCTTGGCGGGTGAGTTCGGCGTATCCCTGGATCGCCGCCAGCGGGGTCCGCAGCTCGTGGCTGGCGTCGGTGATGAATTGCCGCATCCGCAGGTCGGATTCGGCGCGCTGCGCCAGCGCACTATCCACGTTGTCCAGCAACCGATTCAAGGTGTGGCCGACGATGCCGACCTCGTTCTGCTGGTTGGTGTCCTTGGGCCGCACCCGGACGCTGATGCGATGGTCGTCGTCGGTCAGCGGCATGGCGGCGACGTCGGCGGCGATACCGGCCAGCCGGCGCAACGGTCGGAGGGTGTAACCGACGACCCAGAAGGTGAGGCCGGCGGTGACCGCCAACGCCGCCGCGATGAGCAGGGTGGTGGTGACCTGTTTGCGGGCGATGATTCGGTCGGCGAGGTTCAGCGACACCCCGGCAACCAGCACGTCCGGTCCATCGACGTGGCTCTTGAGCCGATAGAAGCCCAGGCTGCCCAGGTTTTCGGTTCGTGGCGGGCCGTTTGCCCACGACTGCGCCTCGATGGTGCGGACCACGTCGGGGGGTGCGGGCCGTGCTTCGGCTTCCGAGAAGACCGCCGACCCGATCGCGGTGCCGTTGTGCAGCACCACGATCAGGTTCCCCGGCGTCTGATCGGTGAACTGCAGCATCGCATCCGTCAGTGGCTTGGCCCCGCCGGCCGGGTCCTGTTCGCCCCTAAGGTATTTCGTGTACGAGTGGCCCAACGCGTCCAAAGACTCGGCGACGTCGGCGTCGCTCATCGCGGTAACGTAGCCGCGCAGGCTCAGCACGGACACGATCCCGACCGTCATCAACACGACGCTGACTACTGCCAATACGCCCAATAGCAGCTGGCGGCGTAACGAACGGGGTAGCCACCGCGGAAGGTCCCCGGACATGGCGTCCCGGTCCTGGCTCATTCCGTGGGCCGCAGCATGTATCCAACACCGCGCACGGTGTGAATCATCGGTTCGCGGCCGGAGTCGATCTTCTTTCTCAGATACGAGATGTAGAGATCGACGATGCTGGTGCGCCCGGCGAAGTCGTAGTTCCAGACGCGGTCGAGGATCTCGCTGCGGCTCAGCGCGCGACGGGGATTGCGCATCAGGAAGCGCAGCAGTTCGAACTCGGTCGAGGAAAGCGAGATCTGTGTGCCGTCGCGGGTCACTTCGCGGCTGGCGGTGTCGAGTCTCAGGTCGCCGACTTTGAGGGTCTCGGCGGCCGGGGGCGACTGCTGGCCGGAACGGCGCAGCAACCCGCGTAGCCGGGCAACGAGCTCCTCGAGGCTGAACGGCTTGGTCATGTAGTCGTCGGCGCCGGCGGTCAGACCGGTGACCCGATCCATTACCGAGTCCCGCGCGGTGAGGAAGAGCGTTGGGGTGTAGGCGTCGGACTGGCGAATGCGTTCCAGGATTCGCAGCCCGTCCACGTCGGGAAGCATGATGTCGAGCACGAGCACGTCGGGGCTGACCTTGTCGAACTTGGCGAGGGCCTCGCGCCCGTTGTGGGCGATGTCGACAACCCATCCCTCATAGTGCAGCGCCATCTTCACCAGATTGGTCAGCGCCGGCTCGTCATCGACCAGCAGGACCCTGATCGGTGACCCGTCGGCACGGTAAATCCTGGGCAGCTGCCCCAGGATGGCCTGGCGAGGGCGTTGGCCACCCGCGTAACCCGACATTGCGGTCATGTTCCTACATTCTGGCAAGCCACACACCTAACTGTCACGAAGTTCATAGGACGCTCAAATGTTGCGGGCGGGGCGAGTCACCGCGAAGGCACTCAAATATGAGTTTTATATGAGTCACATCAGCCAGCTTGAGATGAGCTGATTTGCCAAAAAGCCGGATTCGCACCGCCGTTGGTTTGATCTGCCGACCAATTCCAGGCGATACGTACAAATCCCGCCGCGGGAGAACGGGTTTGACTTCTTTGCAAGGCGCTGCATTTCGTCGTATGTGGTGACAGGTGAATGCGTAGCCTCGATGCGGAGGACGACGGAGTCCTGACTCGCGTAC
This sequence comes from Mycobacterium sp. 852002-51613_SCH5001154, assembly GCF_001667425.1. Classification (NCBI taxonomy): domain Bacteria; kingdom Bacillati; phylum Actinomycetota; class Actinomycetes; order Mycobacteriales; family Mycobacteriaceae; genus Mycobacterium; species Mycobacterium sp. 852002-51613_SCH5001154. The sequence goes on from NZ_LZII01000061.1 coordinate 12,944, forward strand.
CAAAACTGGCTGCGTGGAACGCTTTTCGCAATTTCGGGCTCGTTGGCGCAATACTCACGGCGCCGCCGCGTCGGCAAACTAGTTAAAGGAAAGTAATGGATTTTGGCGCGTTGCCGCCGGAAGTCAACTCCGGTCGGATGTATCTGGGGCCCGGGCCAGCGACGCTGCTGGCCGCCTCGGCGGGATGGGACTCACTGGCCCTCGAGATGAACTCGGCCGCCGGCGCATATGAATCGGTGATCACGACCTTGATTCAAGAGTGGGCGGGCCCGACGTCGATGTCGATGGCCGCCGCGGTCGCACCCTACGTGGTGTGGCTGCGGGCCACCGCCGAGCTGTGCGAGCAGTCGGCGGTCCAGGCCACGGCCGCCGCGGCGGCCTACGAAGGGGCGTATGCGATGACGGTGCCGCCGCCGCTCATCGCGGCCAACCGTGCGCGACTCATCGCGTTGATCGCCACCAACTTCCTCGGGCAGAACACGCCGGCGATCATGGCCACCGAGGCCGAGTACAGCGAGATGTGGGCCCAGGACGCCACCGCGATGTACACCTACGCCGCCAGCTCGGCGTCCGCCGCGGCCTTCGGCGCGTTCGCGCCACCGCCCCGGACGACCAATCAGGGCGGGGTGGCCGGCCAAGCCGGTGCCGTAACCCAGGCGACCGGCGCCCAAGCCGGCAGCACCGCCCAGACGGCTTCGGCGCACCTGATGTCGTCGGTGCCGCAGGCGCTGCAGAGCCTGTCGACCCCGGGATCGACGTCCGGCACCGGTTTGTCGCAGGCAGCGATGGGCACCGGGGCGTCACTCGGGTCGTCGGGGGCGTCCGCCCCGCTCAGTGCGCTGTCCAGCCTGACCGGTACCAGCAAGGGTGCCACCAAGACCGCGAACGCCGGCTTGGGCACCGCGTCCGGCCTGGCGTCCTCGCTCGGCGGGGTTGCCGCCTCCGGCGACGCGGCCGGGCTGTTTTCCGATGTGGCCGGCCTGGGCTCCGACGCCGCGGGCTTCGGGGCCGACGGCGGTGGAATCGGCATAGACCTCTACGGGTTGGGTCTCGATTACAAGGGGCTGGGCCTCGATTACCAAGGTTTGGCCCTCGATATGGAGGGCGCGGGCTCGATTTTGGGGGCGGAGGGCGCTTCCGGACCGCAAGCGTTGGGCGGCCTCGGAAACACGAGCTCGCTCGGGGGTCTCGGCGGGGGCACGGCGGCAAGCGTGGGTCAAGGAGCCTCGCTTGGGACCTTGTCGGTGCCGCCGGGCTGGGCCAGCGCGGCGTCGTCGGTGACGCCGCTGCCCGCCGCCAACGCCATGCCGAGCGGGTGGGGTGCCGCGACGACGCCGGCGCAGCCAGCCGGGATGTCCAGGCTGCCGCTGGGCGCCATGGTCGGCCGCGAGTCCGACGGTGCGGTTCACCGGATCGGGTTTCGTCCCTCACTCATCCCGCGTTCGCCGGTGGCCGGATAAGGCAGGGCCGCAAGGCATTCGAAACAAAAAGGGCCCGCACACCGTGGTGTGCGGGCCCTTTCGAGTGAAGACGCGGTGTCAGGCCCAGCTGGACCCGACGGCGCTGTCGGTGCTGGCCATGTTGCTGCCGGCGCTCTGCACCTTCTGCCCGTGGGCGTTGGCCTGCTCGTAGAT
>NZ_LZII01000062.1:0-107084 GCF_001667425.1 Mycobacterium sp. 852002-51613_SCH5001154
CGGTGGCGGTGGCTCCCATGGCGGCCGGGCTGGGTCATCTTTAAAGGTGTGGTTGTCAACGCTGTAAACGTGGCTGCCCTTCGGTGGACTGCCAAGGGCTGGGTGTCGCGGGAAACTGGCGCCGATGCCAGCTAGGGCGGTGGAAATCTTGCCAGCGACCTGTTGGTCCAGTGCGACGAGCTGGGCAGCGCGCTGACGGATATCGCTGGCGAGTGTTTGCGCTTCGCCTTGGCGAACTGCTCGCTGTAGGTCGATCCGCCGCTCATGCGATCGGTAACCGAAAGGTCCTCGCATACCTCGTATCCCGCAGTCTGGGCAACTTGTACGGCATAGCGGAGGCGGGAGCGGGCCGCGTGCAAATCCGAGGACGCGTTGCGCGCGACACGGGCCGCCGCCTGTAGCTGGTCGGCTGCTGCGCTGGTGGTTCGCATGTCAGCGTGCGTCGCGACGCGCACCGCATCGGCGGCTTCACCTCGCCAATCGACCGAGACGGCTTCCCGCCACACCTGGTGGGACAGTGCATAGCTGCGCTCGGCAACGGTCTCCCATTGGGCTGCCGCATCGGTGAGATGGTCAGTGGGCCAGGCTAACAGCGCTGACAGGCCAGGAACCACTGCGACCGCGGCCATCGCTACACGCTGGTCACCGCTTGCACCACAGAGGCCAGACGATTAGCCGCTTGAGCCTCGTTGGCAAGGTAGCGGGTGTCTGCTTCAGCGACGTGCGTAGCGCAAGAACTTACCCGCGTGGCCAATGCCGTGGCGAAGACAGTGACTTCGGCGTGGGCGGCATTGACTGCGGTCGTGCTGGGCTGCCACGAAAAGCCGAGATTGGCCGGCGACGCCGTCGCGTTTAGTGCCTCAGCAGAGGCGGCCCAGCGGGTGGCCATCGCCTGCAAACTCGCTGTATGCATCCGTAATATCTCATGCACGAACAAAAGTTTAGGCAAGTGACGTCGGTGTGGGCCAGTCACCGTGACCGCTCATGCATTGCCGCCTCATCTCGCAGCGTGCGCGGGACCTTTCATGTCGTTAAGCCGCCAAGCTGGCTACAGAGCGACTGGTTGTGCCGTGTATCCGTTTCGGCATGGCGCAGTAGGGCGAGAGATGCCGAACCCCCGAATATGCACACTGATGACCATCTAGCACGTAGCTCGTAAACACCGAACGCAGAACAGCCCAATCAACTGGCCGATGTAAGGCGGACTACAGACGTCAGCTCGCTTCCGGCGCCTGCAGTCGGGCGATGATCTCGGCGCGGACCGCCGACCGCCGGGCCTTGCCCGCGTCGTCGCGCAACGGGGCGTCGACGAACTCGATGAAGTCGGGGGTGGGCGGCACCTTGTACCCGGCGATGCGTTCGCGCAGGAATTGCTGTACGCCCGCGGCGTCCAGGGTGGAACCCTCTGCCGCGTGCACCAGCGCGTACGGCACCTGACCCAGGTCGCCCGAGTTCGGGTCGGGCACACCGACGACGAGGCAGGACAGCACGTCCGGGTGCGCCGACAAGGCGTTCTCGATCTCGGCGGGGTAGACGTTGCGGCCACCGACGGTGAACATGTCCACCCGGCGGTCCGACAGGTAGAGAAAGCCGTCGGCGTCGAAATGGCCAAGATCGCCAAGCGAATCCCAGCCATCGCGGGACTTGGCCGTGGCGCCGACGTAGCGGTAGGTGGGCGCGCTGCCGGGGCCGGGCCGCATGTAGATCTCGCCGACCACGCCGGGCGAACAAGGGTTGCCGTCGTCGTCGAGCACCTGCATCTCCCCGGCGACCACGACGCCGACCGAGCCGCGGTGGGTGAGCCACTGGTCGCCGGAGATGAAGGTGAGCGCCTGTAATTCGGTGCCGCCGTAGAGTTCCCAGACGACCTCGGGGCCCAGCAGGTCGATCCAGGCCTGCTTGATCGCCGGCGGGCACGGCGCCCCCATGTGCCAGAACCGGCGCAGCGACGACAGGTCGTAGGACCCGGGGTCGGCGTGGTAGGCGGGCAGCGTCCGCTGCATGATGGTCGGCACCGTGGTCAGGAACGTGACGCGGTGGTCGGTGATCAGCCGCAGGAATTGGTGCGGGTCGAACCGGCTCATCACGACGAGGTGATGGCGCATCAGCAGCGCGATGGTCGCGGTGGTGAACCCGGTGTTGTGGGACAGCGGGATCGGGACCAGCGTGGTGTCGCCGGGCTGCGCACCCAGCGGATAGCCGATGGCCGCCGGTATCCGGGTGTCGCCCGCGGATTCGATGAGCTTGGGCCGGCCGGTGCTGCCGCCGGACCCCATCGCTTTCCACACCGGCGATACCGCTTCCGGCAGCGGCGCGTCGGAGCATTCCGGGCCGGGCGTGAAACCGGCTGGGACGCTGGGCATTTGGGGGTGATCACGGCCCACCAGCAGGGCCGGTGGTCGCAGGTCCAGCAGCCCCCGCAGCTCCGCGTCCGGCAACCGCGCCGACAGCGGCTGGGGCACCGCGCCCAGCTTCCAGCACGCCACCGCGGCCTGGATCCACTCCACGGAGTTGGGCAGCACCATGGTCACGTAGTCGCCGACGCCGACGCCGCGGTCGGCGTAGGCGCGGGCCAACCGGTTCGTCGAACGGTCGAGTTCGGCGCGGGTGAGCGTTAGGCCGTCGCAGGTGACGGCGGGCTCGTCGGGGGCGAGTTCGGCCAGCGCCGCGATCTGGGTGCCGATCGGCGGGACCGGCTCACTCATATGCGCCCTGCCGCTCGAAGATGCGGCGGGGGTTATCGACCAACATGGTTTTCAGTTGCTCGTCGGTGACGCCGCGTTCTTTGAGCGCTGGGATGACGTCGTTGTGGATGTGCAGGTAATGCCAGTTCGGCGCCATCTGCGGCACGAGCTCTTCGGGCAGCGCGTCGAAATAGCAGTTGGCGTCGTGCGAGAGCACCATCTTGTCGGCGTGCCCCCGCTCGCACATCTGTGCCACGATCTTCACCCGCTCCTCGAACGGCGAGATCACGTCTAAACCGAACCGGTCCATCCCGAGATACGAGCCCGCGGCGATGAGCTCCTCGAGGTACCCGATGTCGGTGCTGTCACCGGAATGGCCGATGACCACTCGGGTCAGGTCGACGCCCTCTTCTTCGAAGATGCGCTGCTGTTCGAGTCCGCGCCGCAGCCCGGCGTGGGTGTGCGTGGATATCGGCACCCCGGTGCGCTTGTGCGCCTGGGCGACGGCGCGCAGCACCCGCTCGACGCCGGGCGTGATACCCGGCTCGTCGGTGGCGCACTTGAGGATCCCGGCCTTGACGCCGGTGTCGGCGATGCCCTGCTCGATGTCGCGGACGAACATCTCCGTCATGATCTCCGGGCCGTCCAACATGCCGCCCGGGCCCTCGTAGTGGAACCGGAACGGCACGTCGTTGTAGGTGTAAAGCCCGGTCGCCACAACGATATTCAGCTCGGTGGCCGCCGCGACGCGCGCGATGCGCGGAATGTAGCGGCCCAGCCCGATCACGGTCAGGTCGACGATGGTGTCCACCCCGCGGGCCTTCAACTCGTTGAGCCGATCGACGGCGTCGGCCACCCGTTTGTCCTCGTCGCCCCAGGCTTCGGGATAGTTCAACGCAATCTCGGTGGTCATGATGAACACGTGCTCGTGCATGAGCGTCACGCCGAGGTCGGTCGTATCGATGGCGCCGCGGGCGGTATTGAGTTCTGACACGTGACTGATGCTATGACTCCGCTGCGTGGTTTGACACCGGCCTCATCGGATCCGTGAACTATCGGCGGCTCAGGGCTGAAGGTCGGTGGCCGCGCGGTACGAGCCGTCCATGTGGAACGGCGTCGATTCATGTAGGTGCGCGATGCGCCACGACCCGTCGACGCGGCGCAGCCCGAAGGTCGAGCGATACCAGACCGAGATCGGGTCGTGCCGGCCTACAGGTGTCACCGTCATATTTGTGAGGGTGTGGGCGAATGCGAGATCGCCATCTTGGCTCACCACGGGGTCGCGGAAAGTGATCTGCACGGGGCCGTCAAATCCCGCGAACCAGGCGCGGATACCTTCCACGGTGCCATACGGCGTATCGGGCCCCTGCTGCAGCGGCGGCGCAAGCGAATACGACACCACGTCGTCGGAACGAAGCGCAAACAGGCCGTCGGCGTCGTGGGCGGCATGCGCGGCCACGAACTTTTCAAGTACCGCGTGGACGTCGGTTCCTGCGTGGCTGATCTCCATAGTTGTCCCCTTCTCTGGGGCTCCGCGGCGCGAAGCCTTCAGTGGGGTGTCGAAACCGGCTGGCCAGTTTCGACACAGGAGCGCAGTGTTTATCCAAATCCATGGAGGCCGCAGTGAAGTACATGATCTTGATTCAGAGCAACCCGCAGTTCCTCGAGCGATGGCAGGCCTTACCCGAGGAGCAGCGAGCGCGGTTCGGCCACGACCACGTCGAACTCGGCGCCGAGCTCGCCGACACCGGCGAGCTCGTGGCTACCGAGGGCCTGGCGGACCCCGCCCTGGCCAAGCGGGTCACGGTCGCGGGCGGCCGGACGATGATCAGCGACGGGCCGTTCGCCGAGGCGAAAGAACATCTCGCCGGTTTCTTTCTAGTCGACTGCGAAAGCGAGGAGCGTGCCCTCGCGATCGCGGCCCGCGTCCCGGATGCCGTCTGGGGCTTGGTCGAGGTCCGGCCGGTGCTCGACCTGAGCGGCTGGGACATGTGAATTCCACCGGGCCGGCCGAGGATGCCGTCACCGTCCTGCTGCGCGAGGTCGCCCCGTGCGTCCTCGGGGTCCTCGTGCGCCGGTACGGCGACTTCGACGACTGCGAGGACGCCGTCCAGGAGGCGCTGCTCGCCGCCGCGGTGACCTGGCCGGCCGATGGGGTACCGGAAAACCCGACCGGCTGGCTGATTACGACGTCGTCGCGGCGGCTGATCGAGACTTGGCGGAAGGAGTCGGCGCGTCGGCACCGCGAAGACACGTATGCGCTTGAGCCCACGCCGCCCTCGGGCGCCGTTGCCGAGGCCGACGAATCGTTGGCGCTGCTGTTCTTGTGTTGTCACCCGGTGCTCGCCGTGCCGTCGCAGGTGGCGCTGACGTTGCGGGCGCTCGGCGGCCTGACCACCGCGGAGATCGCCCGCGCGCTGCTGCTGCCGGAGGCGACCGTCGGGCAGCGCATCAGTCGGGCCAAGGCGCGCATCCGCGATTCGGGCGCCCAATTCCGCACCCCGAACCAGCGCGAGCGCGACGAGCGGCTGCCCGCGGTGCTCCGCACGTTGTACCTCATCTTCAACGAGGGCTACACCGCGACATCTGGAGAGAACCTCAACCGCGTGGAGCTGACCTCCGAAGCGATTCGGCTGACCCGTCAGCTGCGCGCGAGCCTGCCGGACGAGGGCGAGGTCGCCGGGTTGCTCGCGCTCATGCTCCTCACGGATGCCCGACGCGCCGCGCGCACCGGACCAGATGGATCGCTGGTCCCGCTGGCCGAACAGGACCGCCGGCTGTGGGACCGGACCGTTATTGCCGAGGGCGTCGCGATCATCGAGGCGACGCTGCCGGTCGCCGCGCCGGGTCCCTACCAGCTGCAGGCGGCGATCGCCGCGGTACATGACGAGGCCGCCAGCGCCGACGCGACCGACTGGCCGCAGATCCTCGCGTTGTATGACGTGCTCTTAGCCCTGGCGCCAGGGCCGATGGTCGCGCTCAATCGAACTGTCGCCGTCGCGATGGTGCAGGGTCCCGCGGCCGCCCTGCTCGAACTCGATGCCGCGGCGGCGGATCCCGCTCTGCACGGACATCACCGCGTCGACGCGGTGCGGGCCCATCTGCTCGACGAACTCGGTGACCGGGAAGCGGCCCGAGAGCACTACCTTCGCGCGGCCCAGCGCACCCGCAGCCTGCCCGAGCGGCGATATCTGCTCTCCCGCGTGACGCAATGAGCCACTTTTTCCGGTCCGCCCCGACGGCCCCCGCGGTGCAGTACCGTCACCCTCGTCGTAACCGGAACCCGCGGGAGCCCCGTCATGCTGCTCAATCCCAACCATCTGCAACGTCGATATCCGGACCGTCGCTCGGGGGAGATCATGGCCGCGACGGTGGACTTCTTCGAGTCGCGGGGGAAGGCGCGGCTGAAGTCCGACGACCACGAACGGGTGTGGTACTCCGAGTTTTTGGACCATATCGGGCGGGAGCGCATTTTCGCCTCGCTGCTGACCCCATCCGAGTACGGCGCCTCGGACCCAGCAGCTGCCTGCCGCTGGGACACCTACCGGATCAGCGAGTTCGCCGAGATCGTGGGCTTCTACGGGCTGAGCTACTGGTACCCCTTCCAGGTCACCGCGCTGGGTCTGGGCCCGATCTGGATGAGCGACAACACCGACGCCAAGCGCAAGGCCGCCGCGCAGCTCGAGGCCGGCGAGGTGTTCGCCTTCGGCTTGTCGGAGCAGACCCACGGCGCCGACGTCTACCAGACCGACATGATCCTGACGCCGGCCGAACACGGCTGGACCGCGAGCGGCGAGAAGTACTACATCGGTAACGCCAACGTGGCGCGGATGGTCTCGACCTTCGGCAAGATCGCAGGCTCTGACGAGTACGTGTTCTTCACTGCCGACTCCCAGCACGATCGGTATGACCTGATCAAGAACGTGGTGAACTCGCAGAACTTCGTCGCCAACTACGCGCTGCGCGACTACCCGGTCACCGAGGCCGACATCCTGCACCGTGGCCAAGGGGCGTTCCACGCGGCCCTCAACACCGTCAACGTGTGCAAGTACAACCTGGGCTGGGGCGCGGTCGGCATGTGCACCCACGCCATGTACGAGGCGGTCACCCACGCCTCCAACCGCGTTCTGTACGGCACCGTCGTCACCGACTTCAGCCACGTGCGGCGGCTGCTCACCGACGCCTACCTGCGGCTGGTGGCAATGCGGCTGGTGTGCACCCGGGCTTGCGACTACATGCGCAGCGCGTCGGCCGACGACCGGCGCTACCTGCTGTACAGCCCGCTCACCAAGGCGAAAGTCACCAGTGAGGGCGAGCGGGTCGTCATCGCCCTGTGGGACGTCATCGCCGCCAAGGGGGTGGAGAAGGACACCTTCTTCGAGGCGGTCACGCGCGAAATCGGTTTGCTGCCAAGGCTTGAGGGCACCGTGCACATCAACATCGGGCTGCTCGCCAAGTTCATGCCCAACTTCCTGTTCGCCCCCAACGGCGAGCTGCCGATCATCGGCCGCCGTGACGACGCGGCCGACGACACGTTCCTGTTCGCGCAGGGGCCGACCGGGGGTCTGGGCAAGGTGCGCTTCCACGACTGGCGCGCGCCGTTCGACGCCTTCGCTCACCTGCCCAATGTCGCGTTGCTGCGCAAGCAGATCGACGTGCTCGCCGACATGCTGGCCAGCGCGACCCCCGATGCCGCGCAGCAGAGAGACGTCGACTTCGCGTTCGCCGTGGGCCAGTTGTTCGCGACGGTGCCCTACGCGCAGCTCATCCTCGAGGAGGCCGCGCTGTCGGATGTGGACGAGACGCTGATCGACGGGATCTTCGCCGTGCTGGTCCGCGACTTCAACGGCTACGCCGTGGAGTTGAGCGACAAGCCCGCGACGACCGACGACCAGGCCCGCTTCGCGACGCGAATGATCCGCCGCCCCGTCCACGACCCCGCCCGCTACGCCCAGATCTGGAAGGAGCACATCCTTCCGCTCAACGGCGCGTACCAAATGCGTCCCTGACTGGGCTGGCGCCGGGCGAATGCCGGACTAGATTTGTGGCATGCCATCGCGCGCGACGTATACCGGCTACAGCATCGGTTGCGCGTTCACGTGGGCCGTCATTCTGAGTGTTGTTGCGGTGCTGTACCCCGACCGCCTGCGCACCTTCCTCTTGGTCGGTGGCGGCTGGCTGATCGGATGGATCTCGGCGACGATCGCCAGGTCGGTTTATCCGCCGCCGAAACGCCAACGGCCGTCTACCTAGCTTCGGCGCCGGGCTTCCCGGGGTCATGACGCGTGCTGTTCGCTTTCCGTCGCGCCGGTGTGACGCCCCGGCCGTTCGCCGAGCGTCACGCCAGCGCGGCATCCACTGCCGACCGTCGCGCCAGCGTGACGCTCGGCGGGAAAGCGGTCACGCGGACCCCTTGACTGTGACGCAGCTCACCGTAATATGACCAGTGGTCATCGACGCTAGGAGGCCGCATTGCCAACGGTGACTTGGGCGCGGGTGGACCCCGCCCGTCGCGCCGCCATTATCGACGCCGCGGAACAGGAGTTCGGGGCGCACGGCTTCTCCCGGGGCAGCCTCAACGTCATCGCGCGGCGGGCCGGCGTCGCCAAGGGCAGCCTCTTCCAGTACTTCGCGGACAAGCGCGACCTGTTCGCCTTCATCGCCGACATCGCCAGCCAGCGGGTGCGGGCCTACATGGAAGACCGCATCCGCGAGCTGGACCCGAGTCGGCCGTTCTTCGACTTCCTGACCGATTGGCTCGACGCGTGGGTGGCCTATTTCGCCGACCACCCGCACGAACGCGCGCTGCACGCCGCCGCGACTCTTGAGGTCGACACCGAAGCCCGCGTCAGCGTGCAGAACGTCATCCACCGGCACTACCTGGAAGTGATGCGGCCGCTCGTCCGCGACGCGAAGGTGCGCGGCGACTTGCGTTCCGATTCGGACACCGACGCGCTGCTGTCGTTGCTGCTCTTGATTTTTCCGCACCTGGCGCTGGCGCCCTACATGCGGGGATTGGATCCGATCCTCGGGCTCGACGAACCCACCCCGGAGCAGCCGGCACTGGCCGTGCGCCGGCTCGTCGGCGTACTGGCTGCCGCCTTCGCGGCGTCCCCGCGCCCGCCCGTCCACTCAGCCCCACAACAATCCGAGGAGGTCTCATGACACGCACGCATACGAACTCGATGGTTCGAGGGGGACTCAACTGGGACAGCCTGCCGCTGCGGCTGTTCGCCGGCGGCAACGCGAAGTTCTGGGATCCGGCCGACATCGATTTCTCCCGCGACCGCGCCGACTGGGAACGGCTCTCGGACGACGAACGCCACTACGCCATCCGGCTGTGCGCGGAGTTCATCGCCGGCGAGGAAGCGGTCACCGAGGACATTCAGCCGTTCATGTCCGCGATGCGGGTCGAGGGCCGGCTGGGCGACGAGATGTACCTGACGCAGTTCGCATTCGAGGAAGCCAAGCACGTCCAGGTGTTCCGCATGTGGCTCGACGCCGTCGGCGTCACCGATGACCTGCACGAGTACCTCGACGACATCCCCACCTACCGGACGATCTTCTACGAGGAATTGCCGGACTGCCTCAACGCCTTGTCGGTTGACCCGTCTCCGGCCGCCCAGGTGCGGGCGTCGGTCACCTACAACCACATGGTCGAAGGCATGCTGGCGCTGACCGGCTACTTCGGCTGGCACAAGATCTGCGTGGAACGCGGCATCCTGCCCGGCATGCAGGAGCTGGTCCGGCGCATCGGTGACGACGAGCGGCGCCACATGGCGTGGGGCACCTTCACCTGCCGCCGCCACGTGGCCGCCGACGACGCCAACTGGGGCGTCTTCGAGACGCGCATGAACGAGCTCATGCCGCTGGGACTGCGCCTCATCGAGGAGGGCTTCTCCCTTTACGACCCGATGCCCTTCGGCCTCTCGGTGGACGAGTTCATGCAGTACGCGTCCGACAAGGGCATGCGGCGCTTCGGCACGATCTCCAGCGCCCGCGGCCGGCCGCTCGAGGAGATCGACCTCGACTACTCGCCGCTACACCTGGAGGACACCTTCGCCGACGAGGACGAGAAGGCCCTCGCCGCCGTGTCGGCCTGAGGCGGTTATTCGACCTTGCTGCCGCCGGCGGCGTCGCCGGCGTCGACGTCACCGACGGTGGCGACCCGCTGCGCCCGGCTACGCCGCGCTTGCGATCGCCGACGTCACCGACCGTGGCGACCCGCTGCGCCCGGCTACGCCGCGCTTGCGATCGCCACTACCCGACCCACACGGTCTTGGCGTTGACGAAGGCGCGGATGCCCAGGCCGGCGAGTTCGCGGCCGTAACCGGAACGCTTGACGCCGCCGAACCCCAGCTCCGGGTAGGACACCGTCATGCCGTTGATGAAGACCTGGCCGGCTTCGATGTCGTCGATGAAACGTTGTTGCTCGGCCTCGTCATTGGTCCAGGCGTTGGACCCCAGCCCGAAGGTGGTGGCGTTGGCGATCTCGATCGCCTCGTCGATGTCCGCTGCCCGGTACATCGACGCCACCGGACCGAACACCTCTTCGGTGTAGAGCGCCATGTCCTTGGTGATGTCGGTGACCACCGTCGGCGGGTAGAACCACCCCGGCCCGTCGAGCGGCTTGCCGCCGAGCCGGATCGTGGCGCCCTCCGCGGCCGCGTCCTCGACCTGCTTGGCGATGTCGTCGCGGCCGGACTCGGTGGCCAGCGGGCCCACGTCGGTGTCCGGGTCGGTCGGGTCCCCGACCTTGAGCGCCTGCATCCGCTCGGTGAACTTGTCGACGAACGCGTCGTAGATGTCGGTGTGAATGATGAACCGCTTCGCGGCGATGCAGGACTGGCCGTTGTTCTGGACGCGCGCGGTGACCGCGGTCTTGGCGGCCTCGTCCAGGTTCGCCGACGGCATCACGATGAAGGGGTCGCTGCCGCCGAGCTCGAGCACGGTGGGTTTGATCTCGTCGCCGGCGATGGCTGCCACCGACTGCCCGGCCGGCTCGCTGCCGGTCAGGGTGGCGGCCGCTACCCGCGGGTCGCGCAGGATGCGTTCGACGGCACTGGAAGAGACGAGCAGCGTCTGGAAGCAGCCGTCGGGGAAGCCGCCGCGGGCGATGACGTCGGCGAGGTAGAGCGCGGACTGCGGCACGTTGGAGGCGTGCTTGAGGAGCCCGACGTTCCCGGCCATCAGCGCCGGCGCGGCGAACCGGACGGCCTGCCACAACGGGAAGTTCCACGGCATGATGGCCAGCACCACCCCGAGCGGTTGATAGCGGGTGTAGGCCCGCTTGGCGCCGACGGCTTGGGCGTCGGCCGGCTCGTCGGCCAGCAGCTTCTCGGCGTTCTCCGCGTAGTAGCGAAAGCCCTTGGCGCACTTGAGCGTTTCCGCCTTAGCCGAGGCCAGCGTCTTGCCCATCTCCTGGGTCATCATCGCGGCTACGTCGTCGGCCTCCTTCTCCAAAAGGTCGGCGGTGGCGTTTGCCCACCCCGCGCGCTGGGCAAAGGTGGTGTTATGGCGGTAGTCCTGGAATCGGGCGTAGGCGCGGGCGATGGCCGCGTCGACTTCTTCGTCGGTTGCCGGGGTGAAGGTCTTCACCGTCTCGCCGGTGGCCGGGTTGATCGTGGCGATGGGCACGCTGCAATCCTTCGCTTCGAGGTTGGTAAGAGGTCCAACACCCAGCCTGCCACTATCGTTCCCTCGAGGGAGGTGCCGGATGAGTAAAGCCGCCGAGCTGATGGTCAAGTGCCTGGAAAACGAGGGCGTTTCCGTGGTCTTCGGCCTGCCGGGGGAGGAGAACATCCGCTTCGTGCAGGCGCTGGCTTCGTCGAGCATCCGCTACGTGCTCACCCGGCACGAGCAGGGCGCGGCCTTCATGGCCGAGATGTACGGCCGGGTGACCGGCCGCGCCGCGGTGGTGTCGAGCACCCTGGGCCCCGGCGCGATCAACATGCAACTCGGCGTGGCCGACGCCACCACCAACAGCACCCCGCTGGTCGCCATCTCCGCTCAGGTCGGTCACGACCGGGAGTTCAAGGAGTCGCACCAGTACGTCGACCTGGTTCGGATGTTCGCGCCCATCACCCGTTGGGCCGCCGACATCCCGACCGCGCGCGCCATCCCCGAGATGTTCCGCAAGGCGTTCAAGGTCGCCGAGACCGAGCGCCCGGCCGCCGTCTACCTCGCCGTGCCCGAGCACATCGACGTCGACGGGACCGACTATGACCTGACGCCGTTGCCGCGCAACGTCGTTCGCGCCGATGCGCCCGCACCCGGTCAGGTGGAGCGCGCGGTCGACATCCTGCGCCAGGCCAAGCGGCCGGTGGTGCTGGCCGGGCACGGCGCCGCCCGCGGCAACGCCACCGCGGCCCTGGTGCGGTTCTCCGAGGAATTCGGCATCCCCGTCGCCAACACGTTCCATGGCAAGGGTGTGATGCCCGACGACCATCCCAACAGCATCGGGACGCTGGGGTTCATGCGGCATGACTACGTGAACTTCGGCTTCGACAACGCCGACGTGGTGATCACCGTCGGGTACGAGCTGCAGGAGTTCGACCCCGTCCGGATCAACCCGCAGGCCGACAAGAAGATCATCCACATCCACCGGTTCCCGGCCGAGGTCGACGCGCACTATTCGGTGGACGTCGGGATCATCGGCGACATCAGCGCTTCGTTGGATGCGCTGACCGAGGGACTGGACGGCCACGCCTACGAGGCCGACCCGGAGGTTCCCGGCCACGGCCTGCTGGCCGAGGAATTCGCTCGGGGGCAAGAGGATTCGCGTTATCCGCTGGCCCCGGCGCGGGTGGTGGCCGACACCCGCGCGGCGCTGGGCCGCAGTGACGTGGTCCTGGTCGATACCGGCGCCACCAAGATGTGGATGGCCCGGCTTTACCCGACGTACGAGTGCAACACCTGCCTGGTGTCAAACGGGCTGTCCACCATGGGTTTTGCGCTGCCCGGCGCGCTGGGCGTCAAGCTGGCGCGTCCCGAGTCCAAGGTGCTGGCGGTCGTCGGCGACGGCGCGTTCCTGATGAACTCGCAGGAAATCGAGACCGCCGTCCGTGAGCGGATACCGCTGGTCGTGCTGATCTGGGACGACGGTGGGTACGGCCTGATCGAGTGGAAAATGGACCTCGAGCTCGGTGCGCACTACTACGTGAAGTTCGGTAATCCCGACGTGGTGACCTACGCGGAAAGCTTTGGCGCCAAGGGGTATCGGATCAACAGCGCGGACGAACTGTTGCCGACGCTGCGGGCCGCACTCGACGACGACGGGGTATCGGTGATCTCTTGCCCGGTCGACTACTCGGAGAATCTGCGGCTGACCGACCGGCTCGGCGAACTGGACGAGACGCTGTAATTCACGGACACATCCAGGCCAAGGGCGGGCAGACGCCGGTGTTCGGCGGCAGCCGCAGGCCGGGCGGCTGCCCCTGGACCATCAGCGCGGGCAGGCCCGAATCCGGCGCGAAGTAATAGGTATGGCAGACGTTTCTGTCCCAGTCCGGCATCCGCCGCAGTTCGCCCAGGTTCGGGCACCACATCTGGCTGCAGATGTGCGAGGTGTAGCAGCCCGGGGGCCCCTCGGGCGGGGCGCACTCCGGCGGCTGGTTGCCGCCGTTGTTGGTGGAGCAGGCTGCGTGGGCGGTGCCCGCCCCAAGCATCAGATCCGCCGTCCACACGAAGCCGGAGAGGGCCAGCACCGTGGCCAACCCTACGAGTGCTGTTCTCATGCTCGGCTCCTTCGTTGCCGGTTCGGCGGCCTGGTCCCAATCGCGACAGGCGATTACGCGTCAGGGCGCCTGCCTGAGTTGCAGCTGATTCGTCTGTTGATACCCCGGCGGGTGGCCGCAGGCCGGCACGTTGTACATCAAGGTGCTGGTGCCTTCCAGGGTGTTCGGATCCCACGTGTCGTGGTACGGCTCATTGGGACCGGGGCTACCGTCGGCACAGCGTATGGCCCAGGTGCCTTCCATCGTCCATTGCCCGTTGATCAGCCGCGCCAGGGCCACGGCCTGTCCGCCGGGTGTGGTTGCTACCGAAGCGCATCCGTCGCCGCAGGGTGTGAAGTAATAGTCGCCGGACATCGCCGACCCCCGGGGGGTTGTGGAGGTCCAGGTGTAGTGGCCGCTCAGCGTCGTGTCGGCCCACGCTGCACTAGCCGTACCGACAGCTAGCCCGGCGAACATGGCGGCTGTGGCGATCGCCCGTGTGATGGCCATGATCTCATCCTCCTGCTGAGCTAATACGCACGTAGCTCACAGTCACCGCTATACACCGAAGACATTCCGTTTGCTGAGCATTTGGCAAACTTCCACGCCACCGCTTGCGGCCGGGTCATGGCGACACGGCCGCGGTCAGCCGTGCTGTGACGTCGCCGCCGGCAGCGCCATCGGCCTGACGTAGCCGCCGATCAATGTCCGATGCCACCAGGCCCGCTCGCGGCGCAGCTCCGCGGGCGTCGTGAAGCGGTACTCGTAGAGCTGCGCACGCACGTAACGCGGCGGCGAATCCGGAAATGGATTGTGCCGCAACAACCGCAGCGTGGGCCGATCGTTGCGCAGCAGTCGCTGCAGAAACGGTGTCAGCCATGGTTGCGCGTAGCCGGGCGAGATGGCGGCGAACCACATCAGCCAGTCCAGACGCAGGTGGTAGGGCGCCCACTGCCGCGGAAGCCGGGCCACGGCGCCGGGCTTGCCCTTGAATTCGTATTCTTTCCAGACCGTCTGGTCGCTGAGGCGGGCTTCCTCGGTGCCTTCGACCACCACCTCGCGGCGGACGCGGCCAATGCTGCCGAATGCGCCGTAGGTGTTGACCAAATGAAAAGAATTGAAGGACATGTTCATTCGCTGCCTCGACGACAGCATGTTGCGCACCGGCCAGTAGCTCATGAACAACACCGCCGCCGCGAACGCGACCACCAGCGCGGCGAACCATACCGGCGTCGGCGAGAACGCCGGACGATCATGCAAACCAATCGAACCGACCCACGAGTCGTCGATGGCGCTGCACGCCAAGAGAATCGTCACCCAGTTCAGCCAGGCGAAGTTACCCGACGCCACCAGCCACAGCTGGGTGACGACGATGATCGCGGCGGCGATGCCGGCCACCGGTTGTGGCGCGAACAATCCGAACGGCACCACCAGCTGGGAGAAATGGTTGCCCGCCACCTCGATTCGATGCAGCGGTTTGGGCAGGTGGTGGAAGAACCAGCTCAACGGCCCGGGCATGGGCTGCGTTTCGTGGTGGTAGTACAGACACGTCAGGTCGCGCCAGCACGGATCACCCCGCAGCTTGATCAGCCCGGCGCCGAATTCCACTCGGAACAACAGCAACCGGGCCATCCATAAGGTCAGCACCGGCGGTGCCACCTGGTCGTTGCCGAGGAAGATCAGCAGAAAGCCGGTTTCCAGCAACAGCGATTCCCACCCGAACGCATACCAGGTCTGCCCGACGTTGACGATCGACAGGTAGAGCACCCACAGCGCCAGCCACATGAGCATGGCCGCCCAGACCGGCACCGCATCGGCCACGCCGGCGACGATCGCCGCCGACAGCGCCGCGCCGAACCAGGAGACCACCGAGAACAGGCGATCGGAATAGCGCAGATGAAACAGGCTGGGCGTCCGCCAGAACGACTGCCCGGCCAAATATCGCGGAATGGGCTGCAGTCCGTGCTCCCCGATGAGCGCCCGGAACTGCGCCGCCGCCGCGACGAACGCGAGCAGGTAGACCACCGCGGCGCCCCGCTCGATCACCATTCTGCCGAGCCAATATTCGGGGGCGGAAAACCAGCCCATGGCCGTAACTCCTTGGACGGTGGCGGTCACACAGACCCACATATCCAGTCAAGCAGCCGGTAAACCGCCAGCCAATACCCTCGACCGCTATTCGTCGGGGGACCGGCCCGCCCTAGCAGCCATCGTCACCACCGAGGCGGCGACCACCGCGAGCGAAATCAGCGCCAGCAGCTGAACATTCGCGGAATGGCCCGCGTAGCCGTCGACCGACCGCCAGGGATGCCGTGACAACATTGCGCCGGCCAGAATGAGCCCACCCGCGCTCAGGACCATCGTGGCGTGGTCCAAGCGCCGGCGGCGCAGCGCATACCGCAGGCCCAGGGCGCCGCCGACCACCACGACCCCGGCCGCACCGGCGATCACCGCCCCGCAGGCCAGCACCGCGGCCACCGCCCAGAGTCCCGGCTGCCACGGCTGCGCGGGCGCGTCGTCGGCGCGCCCACGTCGGGTGCGCCACAGCGCGAGCATGGCCAGCAGCGGCAGCAAGGCCAGCCCCAGCCCCAGACCCATCCGGTACGGCGCGTTGGACGGGAAGGTCAGCGTGATGGTGCCGGGGTCTCCGGGCGGCACCACCCAGCCCTGCTGCCACCCGTTGACGGCGACCGGGGTCAGCCGGGCCCCGGTGCTGGTGCGCGCCACCCAACCGGGGTTGATGCTTTCCGGGATGACCAGCACCCGCGACGTGGTCGACGGCGGAGCCTGCACCTCGCGGCGGTCGGGACCCCACGCCCGCCACACCGGAACCCCGGCGGGGCCGGGCGTGGCGGCGGCCGCGGCAGGCGGGGACAGGTCGACACCGTCGACGACGAACTGGGCCCCCGGGCTGATCAGCAGCTCCTGCTGGCCCGCCGGCAGCGCGATCGGGTCGCGGTCGCACGCCCGCGCCGCTACCGGCTCGTCGTCGAGGAGAGCGCCGACGGTGGTGCGGATCGACGTGTGCACAAACCGGCCCGCGACCGCGATCACCGGGCCGTGGTCGCAGTCGACGGCGATCTCGCGCGTGCGATCACGGGCGGCGTCGGCGGGGGCGATCGGGTTTCCGTCGGCACCGAGCGCCGTCAGCTCGGCCAGCCCCGGGGGCTTGAGCTGGTCGAAACCCAGCGCGTTGCGGTCGATGACGTCTTCCCAGTCCAGCAGGCTGACGGTGACGCTGTCGGTCACCCGGGGATTTAGCGGGAGGGTCTGCGGTTCACCGGGTTTCAACGCGCGCACCTGCGGACCGTCGCCGAGGTTGACCGCCACCATCGTCGGATGGGCGGGCAATGCCGACCGGCTCGGCGCCAGCCGCAGCGCGGTGACCTCGGTGGGCCGCGGCAGGGTGAGCGTCAGCGTGGGCGGGGTCTTGTGTTGCACCACCCGCTGCGGTGCCGTCCATGCCGTGGACGGGTCGCCGTCGGTCGCCGCATACGCCGAGCCGAGGACGTCCACCAGATCGGAGTCGCCCCGCGCCCGGGCGGTGTTCGGCTCGGCGATCAGGTCGGCCAGCTTGGGCCCCTGCCGCGGCCGCACCCACACCAGCGGGGTCACCGACATCGGCGCCGGGACGGTCAGCGTCCGGCTGAGATTGACCGGCTCTTCGGGCGTCAGGGCCATGGACGGCGCGCAGCGCACCCCGTCCGGCGTCGACGCGCAGCCCGGCCTGCCGAGCAGCTCGGAACCCAGGTCCCAGCCCGCGACCGCCGCGCCGGGTGGTGGCCCCGGCACCCGCACGGTGTGCCGCAGGTCGAGCTGGTGGGCGAATCCGGACGCGTCGTACTGGGTGATCGACAAATCGGTGATGCCGAACTGCACGCCGGGGGACCCGTCGTCGGTGCCCGCGGCGGTGATCCGCACCCACGGCGTCTCGCCGTAGGGCAACGCGGCGGCGAGCGGCTTGCCGGGCTCGTCGAACCGCAGGGTGGTGCTGCCGGTGGCCGTCTCGATCAGGATGCGGCGCACCTGCGCGCCGACGGCCGTCGCGCTGGGCGTCAGGGTGATCGCCGCATTGGTCACCGGGTGGTCGAAATCGACCTGCAGCCACTGGCCGACGGCCGATTGCAGCGAGTTGGACACCCACGCCGTCGCCGGGTCGCCGTCGATGGCGGCGACGGGGGAGGTCGCCGGTGCGACATCGGGCATCGCGGTGGAGTCCGACGACGAGCTCGACACGGTGATCCGCCCGCCGCTCCAGGCGCCGACGGCCGGGTCGGCGCCGGGGACGGGGTAGTCGGGCACCCGGTTGTAGGTGTGCCGTGCGTCGCCCGCGGCCCGGATGGCCGACGAATGTTGGTCCACCCGGCCGTAGTCGGTCTCGCGGGCCACTGGGGTGTCGGTGACGGTCACCGTCGGCACCGGCAATCCGGCGCCGCGCGCGTCGGCGGTCAGCAGCGCGGGGCCCAGCGGCGGCTGGCCCTGCAGCCGGCGCCGCTCGTCGAGGCGCAGCAGCGCCTCCGGTCCGCCGTCCACCCGGGGCAACCGGTCGGCGTCGGCGAAGTACGGGGCCCCCGGATCGCCGGCGACCTCCACCCGGTAGATCTGTACGGCCGGGTAGCGCGGACGCAGTCCGCTGTCGGCGACGAAGCCCGCCAGGGTGCCGGGACCCACCGGCTCGCCGAATTGCGCCACCTTCCGCAGCCCCGGGGACCCGTCGACAGCGCGGTGCACCAGGATGGGCCGCGCCGAGCGCGACGTATCCGGGTCCAGGTCGTTGCGCACCACCAGGTACGAAATACCTTGGCGGGCAAGGGTATCGGCCAGGCCGGCCGAGGGGCGCCCGGCGGCGAACAGGCGTTGCACCGAGTCCAGCGCCCGGATGGTTTGCGGCGGAGTCAACGGGATCGAGTCGCGTACGCCCCACGGGCTGTTGCCCAGCACCTGCAACGGCTCGTCATGGCTGGTGCCCCACACCTGCGTGGCGAATGGCGCCCCCGGGGCCACCAGCACCCGGCCGGGAACCGGCGTGCCCGTGTTGTGCTCGCCAAGCCAGTCGGCGGTCTCCTGCCAGTAGCGGGGAATCGCGCTGAAGGTGCCGGGTGGGGTCAGCCGGCCGGTCCACGCCAGCGAGGTGCTCACCATCAGCGCGGTCAGCACGACGATCGCGACCGCCACCCGCCGGTCGCGCTCGGGGTGGGCGAACGCGCGCAGCCACGCCGAGACGGGCTCGCGACCGGGCAGCGGGATCCGGCCCAGCACCTGGGCGATGCCGAGCACGATCGGGATCCGGATCACCGACCCCAGCTTGTGCACGTTGCGCAGCGGCGCGCCGCCGGCGTCCAGGAACGTCTGCACGGCGTGCGCCACCGGCGAGCCCAGCCCGCCGCTGTAACCGGCGGCCATCAACACCACGCCGGCCAGCAGCATCGTCACCAACCGTCCGCGTGCCGGCATGCGGGGGCTGGCCAGTCCGGCCAGCCCCGCCGCCGCGACCAGGCAGGTGGCCAGGACGGCCGCCGAGCCGGTCACCAGCGGGGCGCCGGCGGTGGCGGTCGGCGCCACGTACGGGGTCCAGCTGTCGGTGCCGCGCAGCATCTCGGTCAGCGACGACCATTGCGTTGTCACGCCGGAGGATTCGATGAAGTCCAGGAAGGGCGGGCTGATGGCCCGCAGCATCACCAGCGCCACCACCCACCACAGCATCGCCAGGAACAGCGCCACCAGCCACCACCCGGTGTAGCGCCACCACACCCGGTTCGGCCGGTGGCACGCCCACCAGATCACCGCGGGCAGGCAGCTGGCCAGCGTGGCGATCGCGTTGACCGCCCCCATCAACGCGACGGCGAGACCGGCCTGCGCGGCGAGCGCTCGCACCGACCGGTTGGCGGAAGCGCGCAGGGCCAGGATTGTGGGCAGCAACACCCACGGCGCCAGCATCATCGGCAGGGTTTCCGACGAGATGGACCCCAGGGTGGTCAGCACCCGCGGCGACAGCGCGAACGCGGCGGCGCCGATCACCCGTGACGCGGGGCTGCCGATGCCCAGCGCCTCGGCGACCCGCAACAGCCCCCAGAAGCCGATCGTGAGCAGCAGCGCCCACCACAGCCGTTGCGTGATCCACCCCGGCACGGAGAGCAGATGGCCGATCGCAAAGAAGGTGCCGTGCGGGAACAGGTAGCCGTAGGCCTGGTTCTGCGACTGTCCGAACGGCAGATCGCTGCTCCACAGGTTGGTGGCCCGGGCCAGAAAACGCAGCGGGTTGGCCGTGAGGTCGAGTTTGGTGTCGGGGGAGACCCGGCCGGGGGATTGGCCGAACGTCAGCGCGCAGGCGAGCGCACCGACCAACCACAGCCATCGGCGCGACACGGGCGCGACCGGCAAGCACGGGACCGGCGCACCGGCCGCCGCTATCGCCGCTGAGTCCGCAGGCGGCGATGCACTGCGCCCGGCTTCGCCGCTAGCTACGGTTGCCGTACTCGACCCGGTTGAGCACTGACGACTGCGGATCGCCCCCGGGGAGTGGCGGTTTCGTGTCCTGCTGCACCATCAAAGTCACCCCGAAGATCGCTGCCGCGCCGAGCAACAGACCAACCACCACGCTCGCGGCGGCGGGCGCAATGATCCGGTTCATCGACGGCTCCTAACGGCATCGGGAAAACGTGGTCGGCCTAGCGCCAACCTAGCAGAACGGGGTCGACGGCCCGGAGCGCTCGTCAGGGCAGGCAGTGACCGTGAAAGCACCGATCGCCGTATTGGACCTGATGGGGCGCCAGCGGGTTCGGCGAAAGCGGACGACCGCGCGCCGGTGCCGCGCCATGATCGGCGACGGCCAGTGTGACGCCGACCGTCGTCGCGACACCCACCGACAGACCCACCGCGATGCTGGCCGCCGCGGCCAGGGCAAAACCGGTCAACGCTGGCATCTTGCCCCCTAGCCCCGCTGGCACCAGCCCAGGAGTGCCCCCGCAGCCGAAGAAGAAAACCCCCGACGAAAACCTCGTCGCTCCCCAGATCCGGAGGCCCGGATAGCGCCATGAAAACATGGCCCGATGTCATTTTCGCGCACCTTGGCCGTGCTCGTCTCCGTGTCGGCGTTGCTGGCGGGCTGTGCTCACCACGCCGCCCGGCCACCGGGCCCGTCGACCCCGGCCGGCAAGCCGGCGGCCGCCCCAGCGCCGCCGGCCTGCGGCGACGTCACCACGCTGCCGGTCCGCGACAAGCTGGCCCAGCTGCTAATGGTCGGCGTGAAAAACGCCGACGACGCCCGCTCGGTAGTGGACGGCTACCACGTGGGCGGCATCTTCATCGGCAGCTGGACGGACCTGTCGATCTTCAAAGGCCCGCTGGCCGAGATCGCGGCGAAGGCCGGACCGCTGCCCTTGGCGGTCAGCGTCGACGAGGAGGGCGGCCGGGTGTCGCGGTTGCGGTCGCTGATCGGGGAGGCACCGTCGCCCCGGCAACTGGCCCAGACCCAGACCGTCGCCCAGGTCCACGATCTGGCGGCCGAGCGCGGCAAGAAGATGCGCGAGCTGGGCATCACCATCGACTTCGCGCCCGTCGTCGACGTCACCGATGCCACGAGCGGCGTGATCGGTGACCGCTCGTTCGGGGGCGATCCCAACACGGTCATCGCCTACGCCGGGGCGTACGCACAAGGCCTGCGCGACGCCGGACTGCTGCCGGTGCTCAAGCACTTCCCCGGACACGGGCACGGCTCGGGCGACTCGCACACCGGCGGTGTGGTGACACCGCCGCTCAGTGACCTGCAGAACCTCGACCTGGTGCCGTACCGGACGCTGATCACGGTGGCCCCGGTCGCGGTGATGCTGGGCCACCTGCAGGTCCCCGGGCTGACCGGCGACGACCCGGCCAGCCTGAGCCACGCGGCGGTGCAGCTGCTGCGCGACGGCGTCGGCTACGGCGCTCCACCGTTCAACGGGCCCGTGTTCACCGACGACCTGTCCAGCATGGGCGCCATCTCCGACCGATACGGGGTCGCCGAGGCGGTGCTGCGCACCCTGCAGGCCGGCACCGACGTTGCGCTCTGGGTCACCACCGACGAGGTGCCCGCGGTCCTGGACCGGCTGCAGAAGGCGGTGGCCGCCGGCGAGTTGCCTTCGCAGCGGGTCGATGACGCGCTGACGCGGGTGGCGACGATGAAGGGTCGCAGTCCCGCCTGCGGCCACTAAAGCGTGTGCCGACCCGGCACGGTGCTTACTCTGGAGTCAGATAGACGGGCTAGAGAGGCAAGCGATGGCGGGTGGCACCAAGCGGTTACCGCGCGCTGTCCGCGAGCAACAAATGCTCGACGCCGCGGTGCAGATGTTCTCGGTCAACGGCTACCACGAGACCTCGATGGACGCCATCGCCGCCGAGGCGCAGATCTCCAAGCCGATGCTGTACCTGTACTACGGCTCCAAGGAGGACCTGTTCGGCGCCTGCCTGAACCGGGAGATGGGCCGGTTCATCGACGCGGTTCGCGCGGACATCGACTTCACGCAGAGCCCGAAAGACTTGCTGCGCAACACCATCGTGGCGTTCATGCGCTACATCGACGCCAACCGGGCGTCGTGGATCGTGATGTACACCCAGGCCACCAGCTCGCAGGCGTTCGCGCACATGGTGCGCGAAGGGCGTGAACAGATCATCGAGCTGGTCGCCGGGCTGGTGCGGGCCGGGAGCCGCAGCAGGCGCACCGACCGCGAGCACGAGATGATGGCCGTGGCGCTGGTGGGCGCGGGCGAGGCGATGGCCAACCAGCTCAGCACCGGCGACATCGACGCCGACGAGGCGGCCGAGCTGATGATCAACCTGTTCTGGCACGGGCTGCGGGGCGGTCCGGAGGAGCGGGAGGCCGCCGCCGCGGCGCTGCCCAAGAAGGGCGGCCGCAGCGCGGCCCGGCGCTAGCCCCTACATTCGTCATGTGGCTCGACCGCCCGCCCGCACTGTCGACTTCTTCTGCGCCGTAGTCATCGTCGGGTTGCTGGCCGGGGTCGCGGGGCTGGCGACGACGTTCGTGCTGCGCTTCGTTCAGCACGTCACGTACAACTACACCTTTGGCGCGCTGCTGGTCGGTGTTGCCGGCAGCAGCCCGGTGCGTCGTGTGGTGGGGCCGATGATCGGCGCGGCGTTGGCGGCGGTCGGGTGGTGGATCCTGCGGAGCAGGACGCACGTGCCGGCCCTGGCGGAGACCATCGCGCACCGCGAGCGGATACCGCGGCTCTCCTGGAGCGTCGACGCGATGCTGCAGGTGCTGCTCGTCGGGTCCGGGGCATCCCTCGGCCGGGAGGGTGCGCCGCGTCAATTCGCCGCGGCGCTGGGCGATTTCGGGACGGCTTGGCTCAAGCGGCTATCGCCCCGCGATCGCGAGGTGTTGCTGGCGTGCGCGGCCGGCGCCGGGCTGGGCGCCGTGTACGCGGTCCCGCTTGCCGGTGCGCTGTTCTCGGTGCGGATCCTGCTCAACACCTGGCATCCGCGGGCGGTCGGCGCGGCGTTCATTTCCTCGAGCCTGGCTGTCGCGGTCGGTTCGGCGATCACGCGCGACGAACCCAACCTGCAGTGGCCGATCGGGGAGTCGACGTACCTACTGACCGCGCACGGGCTCCTGCTGGCGCCGCTGACCCTCGCGGTGGGACTGGCGTTCAACCGGCTGATGGCGGCGGCGCGGCCGGCAAGGCAGATGCGGGCCTGGGTGCTGGTCCCCGCGCTCGCCGGGGCCGGGCTCGTGATGGGCATCTGTTCGCATTGGTGGCCCGAGTTGCCCGGCAACGGCCGCAGCATCCTGACCGTCAGCCTGGCCAGCGGCATGACGCTGTTGTCGGCGCTCGCGATTCTGGCCCTGAAACCCTTGCTGACCGCGTTGTTTTTGCGCGCCGGCGGGGCCGGCGGGATGCTGACACCCTCGCTGGCCACCGGCGCGGCCGCCGGTGCGGCGCTGGTGCTGACGATCAACTGGGCGGCCGGGACGCACCTGCACGTGCCGGCGGTGTCACTGGCGGGCGCCGCCGGCGTGCTCGCGGTGACGCAGGGCTCGCCGATCTGGGCGGCCATCTTCGTCTGGGAGCTCGCCCGGCCGCCGTTGTGGTTGTTTCTGCTCTTTTTGCTGACCGCGACCGGTGCCCACGGGCTGAAAGTCCTTGCCAAGGGCCGCGGCCCGACGCACTCGGGCTAGCGGGTAGCCACCGAAAGCACTAAAGCGGCCGGACCGTGCCGGTCAGATACGGGTAGCC
The DNA here is from genome assembly GCF_001667425.1 of Mycobacterium sp. 852002-51613_SCH5001154. Classification (NCBI taxonomy): domain Bacteria; kingdom Bacillati; phylum Actinomycetota; class Actinomycetes; order Mycobacteriales; family Mycobacteriaceae; genus Mycobacterium; species Mycobacterium sp. 852002-51613_SCH5001154. The sequence goes on from NZ_LZII01000062.1 coordinate 23,629, forward strand.
CTTGGCGATGTTGCGCAGTGAGATGTCCCAGCCGTCATGGCCCTCGTCGATGTAGAGCCCGGCGGTGCCGGGCAGCACCAGCGGTTTGCCGAACCGCACCGAATACTTCACCGCGTCCGGCAACCGGGCCTCGATGTTGGCCAATACCGCTGCCGCGCTGAACATTCCATGCGCGATGACGGTGGGAAAGCCGAACAACTTAGCCGCGATCGGGTTGGTGTGAATCGGGTTGTGATCACCACCGACGACGGCGTAGCGCCGGATCAGGCCGGGGCTGATGCGCACGACGGTGCTGGGCGGGGGCAGCTTGGGCTGCTTCTGCGGCGGCGGCTTGGGCTCGTCGGACAGGCTGGTGCGCTGCTGGTGCAGGAAGGTCGTCACCTGATGCCACGCGGTGTCGTTGCCGACGCTCACATCGGTCACCAGGTCGACCAGCAGACCTTTGCGGTGCTCACGCAGGTTCTCGGCATGCACGTGCACGCCGACGGTCTCGGTGACGGCGATCGGCCGGTACTGCGTGATGTGGTTCTCGACGTGCACCGAACCCATTGCGGCAAAGGGGAAGTCGAATCCGGTCACCAGCGACATCATTGCGGGGAAGGTCAACGCGAACGGGTAGGTGAGCGGCACATTGTTGCCGTAGCGCAGGCCGGTGACCGCCGCGTACTCGGACACATTCGCGCGGTCGATGGGCAGTTCCTCGATGTCGACCGTGCGGGTGGGCAGCTGGTTGCCGCGGGACACCACCGGCAGGGCCCCGGCCGCCGCGCGCAGCATGTTCCTCAGGCCGCTTGGCTGATTCATCGCGTTCTCCTCAGCTATGCGCCCAGCATGGCCTGGCCGCAGACGCGAATGACGTTGCCCGTCAACGCGTTTGACGCCGGGCTGGCGAAGTAGGCAATGGTCTCCGCGACATCGACGGGTTGGCCGCCCTGCAGCAGCGAGTTCATCCGGCGGCCCACCTCGCGGGTTGCCAGGGGGATGGCCGCCGTCATCTGGGTCTCGATGAAACCCGGCGCGACGGCGTTGATCGTGATGCCCTTGGCGTACAGCTCCGGGGCCAGCGCCTGGGTGAGGCCGATCATCCCGGCCTTGGTGGTGGCGTAGTTGGTCTGCCCACGGTTGCCCGCGATGCCGGCCATCGAGGACAATCCGACGATCCGGCCCCCCTCGCCGATGCTGCCGTTGCCTACCAGTCCTTCGGTAAGCCGCAGCGGGGCAAGGAGATTGACGGCCAGGACGGCGTCCCAGCGGGCGTCGTCCATGTTGGCCAACAACTTGTCGCGGGTGATGCCGGCGTTGTTGACCAGCACGTCGGCGCGGCCCCCGTGGTGCTCTCGCAGGTGCTCGGTGATCTTGTCGACGGCGTCCTCGGCAGTCACGTCGAGCCACAACGCGGTGCCCCCGACCCGGCTGGCCGTCTCGGCCAGTGCCTCGGCGGCCGACTCGACGTCGATCGCGACGACGCGGGCGCCGTCGCGGGCGAACACCTCCGCGATGGTCGCGCCGATCCCGCGGGCCGCACCGGTCACGATGGCGACCTTGCCGTCCAGCGGCCGCTCCCAGTCCGCCGGCGGCGTGGAGTCGGCCTCGCCGACGTAGAACACCTGGCCGTCCACATAGGCCGACTTGGCCGACAGGATAAACCGCATCGTCGACTCGCACCCCGTCGCAGCGGGTTTGGCGTCGGGTGAGACATACACCAGCGCCACCGTGGTGCCGTTGCGCAGCTCCTTGCCCAGCGAGCGGGTGAACCCCTCCAACGCGCGCTGCGCGATCCGCTCGTGCGGGCTGGTGGCGGCGTCGGGCGTGGTGCCGACCACCGCGACGCGCGCGGAATGGCCCAGGTTCCGTAGCAGCGGCGTGAAGAACTCATACAACCCCCGGAGACCCTCCGGCGTGGTGATGCCGGTGGCGTCGAACACCAGGCCGCCGAACTGGTCGGCCCAGCGTCCACCGAGGTTGTTGCCCACGAGGTCGTAGTCCTTGTCCAGCGCGGCGCGCAACGGCTCGACGATTCGCCCCTCGCCGCCGATCAGCAGGGAGCCCGCCAGGGGCGGGTCACCGGGCCGGTAGCGGCGCAGCGTCTCGGGCTGCGGGACACCGAGCTGCTTGGCGAGAAACGATCCAGGACCGGAATTGACAACCTGAGAAAACAGATCGGACGAGACCTTGGGAGCCACCGGAGCAACCTTCCATGCGCTTGCGAAGTGGGGGTGTGCCTACTGCCCCACCGTATCGGGGACGAACTTACTTCAGAGTAAGAACAGTGGGTAGTATGGCCCCAGACGGGCATCCCAAAACCGATAGCCGGCAGATACACGGAGAAGACAGTGGCCCCTGCAAGTTCCGAGGCAAGCAACCAGCGCAATTTGCAACGGCGACGCGTCGCCGTGCTGGGCGGCAACCGCATCCCGTTCGCCCGGTCGGACGGCGCCTATGCCGAGGCGTCCAACCAGGACATGCTCACCGCCGCATTGGGCGGGCTGGTGGACCGCTTCGGGCTGGCCGGCGAACGGCTGGGCGCGGTGGTCGGCGGGGCCGTGCTCAAGCACAGCCGTGACTTCAACCTGACCCGCGAATGCGTGCTGGGCTCGGCGCTGTCGTCGTACACGCCGGCGTTCGACCTGCAGCAGGCGTGCGGTACCGGCCTGCAGGCGGCCATCGCCGCGGCCGACGGCATCGCGGCCGGGCGCTACGACGTGGCCGCCGCCGGCGGCGTGGACACCACCTCCGACGCGCCGATCGCGCTGGGCGACAACCTGCGCCGCACCCTGCTCAAGTTGCGCCGTTCCAAGTCCAATGTCCAGCGGCTGAGGCTGGTGGGCACGCTGCCCGCGACCCTGGGCATCCAGATCCCGGTCAACAGCGAGCCGCGCACCGGGCTGTCCATGGGCGAACACCAGGCGATCACCGCCAAGGAGATGGGCATCAAGCGGGTCGACCAGGACGAGCTGGCCGCCGCGAGCCACCGCAACATGGCCGCCGCCTACGATCGGGGCTTCTTCGACGACCTGGTCACCCCGTTCCTCGGGCTCTACCGCGACGACAACCTGCGGCCGGACTCGTCGGCCGAGAAGCTGGCGAAGCTCAAGCCGGTGTTCGGCGTGAAGTCCGGCGACGCGACGATGACGGCCGGCAACTCGACCCCGCTGACCGACGGCGCCTCGGTCGCGCTGCTGGCCAGCGAGGAGTGGGCGGCCGCCCACTCGCTGGCGCCGCTGGCCTTCCTGGTGGACGCGGAGACCGCGGCCGTGGACTACGTCAACGGGCGCGACGGCCTGCTGATGGCGCCCACCTATGCGGTGCCGCGGCTGCTGGCCCGGAACGGCCTGAGCCTGCAGGACTTCGACTTCTACGAGATCCACGAGGCCTTCGCCTCGGTGGTGCTGGCGCACCTGCAGGCGTGGGAGTCGGAGGACTACTGCAAGGAGCGGCTGGGCCTGGACGCTGCGCTCGGGTCGATCGACCGCTCCAAGCTGAACGTCAACGGCTCCTCATTGGCCGCCGGCCACCCCTTCGCCGCCACCGGTGGGCGGATCCTCGCCCAGGCGGCCAAGCAGCTCGCCCAGAAGAGGGCGGAGCAGAAGGGTGGTGCGGGCAAGCCGCTGCGGGCCCTGGTCTCCATCTGCGCCGCGGGTGGCCAGGGCGTGGCCGCGATTTTGGAGGCCTGAGCCGTTCCCGGGGTAGGCCGGTTCATGAGATCGGTCACAGCGGGTTAGTAATTCCGGCGGAGGGGTATCCGAGTGCCCGGATGACCCCGTGTTGTGGTCTGACCCCCCGACCCCGACGGCAATACGGGGCATCCCTGAAACGACCGCCGGTCAGCGCGGACGGGCGTACGAAAAGGGCCGCCGCTGGAGTGAGGGGATCCAGCGGCGGCCTTTTTGTGCCGTTTGTGCGTGAAATACAAAAACCCCGCTCCCATCTGGAAGCGGGGTTTTTGCTCTTGCCTGTCAGAAGGCGGCTTCGTCGAGCTCCATGATCTCGTTGTCCAGCGTCTCGATCACCTCGCGGGTGCTGGCCAACAGCGGCAGGAAGTTCTTCGCGAAGAACGAGGCCACCGCGACCTTGCCCTCGTAGAAGGACCGCTCGTCGCCGCTGGCGCCGGCGTCCAGCGCCTGCACGGCCACCGCGGCCTGCTGTTGCAGCAACCAGCCGATGACCAGGTCGCCGACGCTCATCAGGAAGCGCACCGATCCCAGGCCCACCTTGTAGAGGCTGGTCACGTCCTCCTGCGCCGCCATCAGGTAGCCGGTCAGGGTGGCCGCCATCGCCTGGACGTCGGCCAGGGCCTTCGCCAGCAGCTCGCGCTCGGACTTCAGCCGCCCGTTGCCGGACTCGCTGTCCACGAACTTCTGGATCTCGCCCGACACATGAGCCAGCGCCACACCCTTGTCGCGGATGATCTTCCGGAAGAAGAAGTCCTGCGCCTGGATGGCCGTGGTGCCCTCGTAGAGGGAGTCGATCTTGGCGTCGCGGATGTACTGCTCGATCGGGTAGTCCTGCAGGAAGCCGGACCCACCGAAGGTCTGCAGGCTCTCGGTGAGCTTGGCGTAGGCCTGCTCGGATCCGACGCCCTTGACCACGGGCAACATCAGGTCGTTGACCTTGACGGCCAGCTCGGCGTCCACACCGTGCACCGCCTCGGCAACCGCCGCGTCCTGGTAGGTCGCGGTGTAGAGGTAGAGCGCGCGCAGACCCTCGGCGTAGGCCTTCTGGGTCATCAGCGACCGGCGCACGTCGGGGTGGTGTGTAATCGTCACCCGCGGAGCGGTCTTGTCGGTCATCTGCGTCATGTCGGCGCCCTGCACGCGGGACTTGGCGTACTCCAGCGCGTTCAGGTAGCCGGTCGACAGGGTCGCGATGGCCTTGGTGCCGACCATCATGCGGGCCTGCTCGATGACCTCGAACATCTGCGCGATGCCGTTGTGCACCTCGCCGACCAGCCAGCCCTTGGCGGGCACGTCGTGCTGGCCGAAGGACAGCTCACAAGTGGCCGAAACCTTCAGGCCCATCTTGTGCTCGACGTTGGTCACGAAGACGCCGTTACGCTCGCCCAGCTCGCCCGTCTCGAAGTCGAACAGGAACTTGGGCACAAAGAACAGCGACAGACCCTTGGTACCCGGACCCGCGCCCTCGGGGCGGGCCAGCACCAGGTGGAAGATGTTCTCGAACAGGTCGCCGGAGTCGGCCGAGGTGATGAATCGCTTCACACCCTCGATGTGCCAGGAACCGTCGTCCTGCTTGATCGCCTTGGTCCGCCCGGCGCCGACGTCCGAACCGGCGTCCGGCTCGGTGAGCACCATGGTGGAGCCCCAGCCGCGCTCGGCGCAGATCACGGCCCACTTCCTCTGCTCCTCGGTGCCGAGGTGGTAGAGGATGTTCGCGAAGCCGGCGCCGCCGCCGTACATCCACACGGCGGGGTTTGCTCCCAGCAGGTGCTCGTGCAGCGCCCACACCAGGGCACGAGGCATCGGCATGCCGCCGAGGACCTCGTCGATGCCGACCTTGTCCCAACCGGCCTCGGTGACCGCGCGGACCGACTTCTTGAACGACTCCGGCAGCGTCACCGAGTGGGTCTTCGGGTCGAAGACCGGCGGATTGCGGTCACCCTCGACGAACGACTCGGCGATGGGCCCCTCGGCCAGCCGGCTGATCTCTGACAACATTTCGCGCGCGGTGTCGACGTCCAGATCGCTGTAGTCGCCGGCGCCCAAAGCCTTCTCAACGCCCAAAACCTCGAACAGGTTGAACACCTGGTCACGGACGTTGCTCTTGTAGTGGCTCACTACGGTTTCCTCCTCGTTGAGAATGCCACTTGTGGTTGGGTACTACTTCTAAGTTACCCACCAGTAACACCGCTAAAATATCGCTCCGAGTGAGTTCAACGCAAGTCAATGTGAGCAAGATTCCATCGTCTAATTAACCAACCGGTTGGGGAGCCGATAGGGTGCCTCTGACCTGCGACGATAACGAAACGGATCTCAAACTATGGGATGCATCACCACCCTGCCCGTAGTGGATCTGCGCACGTCGACGGCCCAATTGCGGCGAGGTTTGCGCGAGGCCGCGCATGAGGTGGGCTTCTTCTACCTGACCGGCCATGGCGTGCCCGGCGAGCTCGCCGGCAGGTTGCTGCCGGCGGCGCGCCGGCTGTTCGCGCTGCCCCAGGCCGAGAAGGACGCGGTCGCGATGGTCCACAGCCCGCATTTCCGCGGCTACACCCGGATGGGCGGCGAGCTGACCCGCGGCCAGGTGGACTGGCGGGAGCAGATCGACATCGGACCGGAACGCGCGCCGATCGGGGCGCCCGGCAGGCCCGACTACCTGTGGCTGCAGGGGCCCAACCAGTGGCCGGCCGCGCTGCCCGAACTGCCCGGGATCGTCGACGAATGGGACGCCGCGCTGTCCGCGGTAGCCCGCACCCTGCTCCGGCACTGGGCGGCATCGCTGGGGAGCCCACCGGACGTCTTCGACCCGGCCTTCGCCGAGACGCCCGCCACGCTGATCAAGATCGTGCGCTACCCGCGCAGCGCGGCCACGGCGCAGGGCGTCGGCCCGCACAAAGACTCCGGCGTGCTCACGCTGCTGTTGGCCGAGCCGGGGAGCCGGGGTCTGCAGGTGCGCCGGCCCGGTACTGAGGAATGGATCGACGTGCCGCCCGCCGACGGCGCCTTCGTCGTCAACATCGGCGAGCTGCTGGAGGTGGCGACGGGCGGTTACCTGCGCGCCACCGAGCACCGGGTGAACCTGGAGGAGCAGCCGACGGACCGGATCTCGGTGCCCTACTTCTTCAACCCGCGGCTGGACGCGCGGATCCCGGTGTTGACGCTGCCGCCCGAACTGCGGGCGCGCGCCGGCCGGGTGACCGACCCGTCGGATCCGATCTTCTCCGTCTACGGCCGCAACGCCTGGAAGAGCAGGTTGCGCGCACACCCCGATGTGGCTTCAGCGCACGGACATTCAGCAGGTAGGGTCGGGAACGAGAATCCCGTTCTCGGCTCAAGGGGCGAATGAATTCCGGTGAACTCGAACAAGAACCTGACACCGTCCACACTTCGTGAGGCCTTCGGCCACTTCCCCTCGGGGGTGGTCGCCATCGCCGCCGAAGTCCAGGGAACCCGGGAGGGCCTGGCCGCCAGCACCTTCGTCCCCGTCTCCCTGGATCCGCCGCTTGTGTCGTTCTGCGTGCAGAACACCTCGACGACGTGGCCCAAGCTCAAAGACCTGCCGATGCTGGGCATCAGCGTCCTCGGTGAGGCCCACGACGAGGCCGCCCGCACCCTGGCCGCCAAGACCGGGGACCGGTTCGCCGGTCTGGAGACGGAGTCCAGGGAGAGCGGCGCGGTGTTCATCAAGGGCACCGGTCTCTGGCTGGAAAGCGCGATCGAACAGCTCATCCCGGCCGGGGATCACACGATCGTGGTGCTGCGGGTCAACGAAGTGACGGTGGACGCCGACATCGCACCGATCGTGTTTCACCGCAGCGCATTTCGGCGCCTCGGCGTCTGAACGCGGCTACGGTCGCTTGCTGAGTTCCGCCCGGAAGCCCGCTATCCGCTGCTCGATCTCCTCGGCGTCGTCGGGGCGGCCTTCCTTACGCGCAAGATCGGCGCGTGCGGACAGCTCCCGGATGGCGGTTCGGATTTCGTTGATGCTGGTGGTTTCTCGCATATCTCCCACGCTGCCCTTCGGAGTTTGGGTTCTATGCGGGTACCCGGCGCGCCGGGCGGGCTAACGCCCGGGTCAGCGCCGGAACAACTTGTTGCCCAGCCACACCACCGGGTCGTACTTGCGGTCGGCGACCCGCTCTTTCATCGGGATCAGCGCGTTGTCGGTGATCTTGATGTTTTCCGGGCAGACCTCGGTGCAGCACTTGGTGATGTTGCAGTAGCCCAGCCCGTGCTGCTCCTGGGCCTGGTTGCGCCGGTCCAGCGTGTCCAGCGGGTGCATCTCGAGCTCGGCGATCCGCATCAGGAAGCGGGGGCCGGCGAACGCCTTCTTGTTCTCCTCGTGGTCGCGGACCACGTGGCACACGTTCTGGCACAGGAAGCACTCGATGCACTTACGGAACTCCTGCGAGCGCTGCACGTCGGCCTGCGCCATCCGGTACTCGCCCGGCTGCAGATCCTTCGGCGGCGCGAAGGCGGGGATCTCGCGCGCCTTCTCGTAGTTGAAGGAAACGTCGGTGACCAGGTCCCGGATCACCGGGAACGTCCGCAGCGGCGTCACGGTCACCACCTCGTCCTCGGCGAAGGTCGACATCCGGGTCATGCACAGCAGCCGCGGGACTCCGTTGATCTCGGCCGAGCAGGAGCCACACTTGCCCGCCTTGCAGTTCCACCGCACGGCGAGGTCGGGCGTCTGGGTCTGCTGCAGGCGATGGATGATGTCGAGCACCACCTCGCCCTCGTTGACCTCCACCGTGAAGTCCTGCAGCGCGCCGCTGGCATCGTCACCGCGCCACACACGCAAGGTCGCGTTGTAGGTCATTAGCCTCTCCGTCCTGGATGCTCGGCCAGCTCGTCGTCGGTGTAGTACTTCTCCAGCTCGGAGATCTCGAAGAGCTCCAGCAGATCGGACCGCATCGGCACCTGCTCCTTGCGGGTGACGCTGATGTCGGGGATCACCTCGTCGCCGCCGGCGGCCTCGCAGACCAGCAGTACCTTGCGCCACCCCGAGTCCATTGCCGGGTGGTCGTCGCGGGTGTGGCCGCCGCGGCTTTCGGTGCGCTCCAGCGCGGCCTTGGCGACGCACTCGCTGACCAGCAGCATGTTGCGCAGGTCGATGGCCAGGTTCCAGCCCGGGTTGTACTGGCGACCGCCCTCCACGTGCATGTTCTTGAATCGCTCGCGAAGCTTGTCGAGCCGCGCGAGGGCCTCGGAGACCTCGTCCGCCTTGCGGATGATGCCCACCAGGTCGTTCATCGACTGCTGCAGCTCCAGCTGCAGCGTGTAGGGGTTCTCCGCCGGGGCGCCGTTGGTCGGTCCCTCGAAGGGGGACAGCGCCCGCTTCGACGCGGTCTCGACGGCCTCCGCCGAGATCGTCGGGCGGCTGCTCAGCGCCCGCACGTAGTCGGCCGCGCCCAGGCCGGCCCGCCGGCCGAAGACCAGCAGGTCCGACAGCGAGTTACCGCCGAGCCGGTTGGAACCGTGCATGCCGCCGGAGCACTCGCCCGCGGCGAACAGGCCGGGGACCGTGGCCGCTCCGGTGTCGGCGTCCACCTCGACGCCGCCCATCACGTAGTGACAGGTGGGTCCGACTTCCATTGGCTCCTTGGTGATGTCGACGCCGGCCAGCTCCTTGAACTGGTGGTACATCGACGGTAGCCGCCGCTTGATCTCCTCGGGCGTCAACCGGGACGCGATGTCGAGGAACACGCCGCCGTGCGGGCTGCCCCGGCCGGCCTTGACCTCGGAGTTGATCGCGCGCGCGACCTCATCGCGGGGCAACAGGTCGGGGGTGCGGCGGGCCGAGTCGTTGTCCTTGAGCCACTGGTCGGCTTCTTGTTCGGTTTCGGCGTACTGGCCTTTGAACACCGGCGGGATGTAGTCGAACATGAACCGCTTGCCCTCGGAGTCCTTCAGCACACCGCCGTCCCCGCGGACACCCTCGGTGACGAGAATCCCCTTCACGCTGGGCGGCCACACCATGCCGGTCGGGTGGAACTGGACGAACTCCATGTTGATCAGCGACGCGCCCGCCCGCAGGGCCAGCGCGTGCCCGTCGCCGGTGTACTCCCAGGAGTTCGAGGTGACCTTGAACGACTTGCCGATGCCGCCGGTGGCGAGCACCACCGCGGGCGCCTCGAACAGGACGAACTGACCCGTCTCGCGCCAGTAGCCGAACGCCCCGGCGATCGCGTCGCCGTCCTTCAGTAGCTCGGTGATGGTGCACTCGGCGAACACCTTGATGCGCGCCTCGTAGTCGCCGAGTTCGGCGTAATCCTCCTGCTGCAGCGAAACGATCTTCTGCTGCATCGTGCGGATCAGTTCCAGGCCGGTGCGGTCGCCGACGTGCGCCAGTCGCGGGTAGGTGTGCCCGCCGAAGTTGCGCTGGCTGATCTTGCCGTCTTTGAGGCGATCGAACAGCGCGCCATAGGTTTCCAGCTCCCAGACGCGGTCCGGCGCCTCCTTGGCATGCAGCTCGGCCATCCGCCAGTTGTTGAGGAACTTCCCACCCCGCATCGTGTCGCCGAAGTGGGTCTTCCAGTTGTCTTTCGGGTTGGTGTTGCCCATCGACGCCGCGCAGCCACCCTCGGCCATGACCGTGTGGGCCTTGCCGAACAGGGACTTACACACCACCGCGACCTTGAGGCCGCGTTCCCGCGCCTCGATGACCGCTCGCAGTCCCGCGCCGCCGGCGCCGATGACGACTACGTCGTAGGCATGCCGTTCGACCTCAACCATGAAAACCCTCGCTATTTCAGATTCTTCTTGAAAAGGCTTCTCAGCCAACAAATCTCAGGTCAGGGATGGCGCCGCCGGCCACCAGCGCGATGTAGAAGTCGGTGAGCATCAGGGTGCCCAGGGTGATCCAGGCGTACATCTTGTGGCGGGTGTTGATGTTGCTGACCTGGGTCCAGATCCAGTACCGCACAGGGTGCTTGGAGAAGTGCTTGAGCCGCCCGCCGGTCACGTGCCGGCAGGAGTGGCAGGACAGCGTGTAGATCCACAACATGACGACGTTGCCGACCATGATCAGGTTGCCCAGCCCGAAACCGAAGCCGCCCGGGCCGGAGTCGGAGTGGAACGCGATGATCGCGTCGTAGGTGTTGATCACCGAGATGATGCCGGCAATGTAGAAGAAGTACCGGTGGCTGTTCTGGATGATGAGCGGGAACCTGGTCTCGCCGGTGTAGTGGACGCGGGGCTCGGCCACCGCGCAGGCGCTGGGCGACTGCCACACCGTGCGGTAGTAGGCGCCGCGGTAGTAATAACAGGTCAACCGGAACAGCAGCAGGAACGGCAGCGTCAGCGCCGCGTACGGCAGCCACCAGACGTCCGGCAGGATCTGCGGCCAGAAGTCGCCGGCCGCCCCGCAGGCCTTGCTCACGCACGGGGAGTAGAACGGCGTCAGGTAGTGATACTTCGGGACGAAGAAGTAATCGCGTTGGAAGGCCCGCAGGGTCGCGTAGATGACGAACGCGGCGAAGCCCAAGTCGATCCGCAGCGGCGACATCCACCACCGGTCGGTACGTAGGGTCCGTTGCGGGATGCGGGCGCGCGTGGGTGAAAAGACACCTGACGCAGGACGGTTCGCCGTGGGTGCGCTCATCTAGTGTTCCTCTTCGAACGGGCTGTTGGTCGAAGGGTACACAGAGAGCACCCCCTCATTTCCGGGGGGCTTGGGTTGTCAGGACCTGCTGTGACCCCCGACACCCTCGTCGTCGACATCGCGCCAGAATTCGCTGTCGTACTGGGTGTCGGGAATGACGATCTTCTCGCTTGACTGCTGCACGGTGGCGCGCGCCAGGTCCAACTCGGACACGTCGGTGTCAAGCAGTTCGACGTCGGACAGGATCCGGTCGGCGTCGATGACGATGCGCCGCATCGCGGGGCTGTCACCGTAGCGACTCTTCAGGGAGCCCACGCACCGCCGCAGGCCGCCGATGAGGTCGTGCAGTTCGGCGAGTTCAGTAGTGGTGCTCAACGGATCTCCTTGCGCGGGCGGTGTCACGGATCACAGTACGCCCCCGATACTATCGACGGCACAGCCTGACGTCAGGCGACTCACTTCCTTCCCCAACCCGGAGCAAAGACGCCCATGCCAGGTCAGACCGCCGCCGACCGTGCCGCCGCGCTGCTCGACCTGCACCGACCGGGTGACCCGGTGGTGCTGCCCACCGTGTGGGACGCCTGGTCGGCCAGCCACGCCACCGACGCCGGGTTCGCCGCGCTCACCGTGGGCAGTCATCCGCTGGCGGATTCGGTCGGCAAACCCGACGGGGAGGGCATGTCGTTCGACGATGTGCTGGCCCGGATCGCCCAGATCACGGCCGCGGTCGACGTCCCGGTCTCGGTGGACGTCGAATCCGGTTACGGGTTGGGGGCCGAGCGCCTGATCGAGGGCCTGCTGAGCGTCGGGGCCGTCGGGCTGAACATCGAAGACACCGTGCACTCCGAGGGCAAGCGGCTGAGGTCCGCCGGTGAGCACGCCGAGTTGGTGGGCGCGCTGCGGGCGGCCGCCGATGCGGCCGGGGTGCACGTCGTGATCAACGCCCGCACCGATCTCTTCCTGCGCAAGGACGGGGACGATGCGGACCGCGTCGAGCGGGCGGTGGCGCGACTGACCGAAGCCGCGGACGCGGGCGCCGATGTGCTCTACCCGGTGGGTCGGCACGACCCGGAGACGTTGCGCCGCTTGGCCGCAGAGCTGCCGTTGCCGGTCAACGCGATCGCGCTGCCCGATCAGGACGACCCGGCGTCCTTCGGGCCGCTGGGTGTCGCACGCATCAGCTTCGGCCCCTTCTTTCAGGCCGCGCTGGCGACCCGGGCCAGGGAACTGCTGGCGCGCTGGCGCTGATCCGGGACGAAAACAGTTGCACGACAGAGGGATCCGGCGGGATCGAATGACCCCGCCGGATCGTGGTTCACCTCTTACTTGGTGATCTCGATGCGCCGCGCCTGGCTGCCTGCATAGGCGCCGGTGACCCGCACGGTCAGCACGCCGGCGTCGTACGAGGCCGTGATGGCGTCGCCGGTGACGTGGGCCGGCAGCTGGAACGACCGGCGGAAGGATCCATAGCGGACCTCGCGCAGGGTGCGCCCCTCTTTCTCTTCGGCGTGCTCGTCGCGGCGTTCGCCGTGGATCACGAGTCGGCCGCGGTCGACCTCTACGTTGACGTCCTTCTCGACGTCAACGCCGGGGAGCTCGATGCGTACGATCGCGTCCTCGCCGTCCTTGGCGATCTCGGCGGCGGGGTTGAAACCGCTGGTCACCGGCTTGTACCAGTCTGACGCGGCGGCGGGGCCGAAGAAGTCACGCAACCACCGGTCGGTGTCCCAGGCCGGTCGCGACCACAGTGCGAGGTTACTCATGGGGATCTCCTTGTACTTCCTTGAGCTTTGTTGTGGGTTTGCTGTGTCCGGCGCCTCTCCGGCCGGCTACAAGGAGAAACATGAGTCGACCACGCTTAAGTTCCACCTAGGCGTTCGCCCTGGGCGAACGAATATTCACAGGGCTCCCTGTGAGTTGTGAGATCCTCGTCATAGGACCGTCACATTGGGCGAAATCGCGGTAATTTCCGGCCGCTAACCTCAAAGCCATGGCTGCAGACGGGATTTCGCGCGCTCAGTGTGCGGGCGGTCACATCGTCGTAGTCGGGCACGGCATGGTGGGGCACCGGCTCGTCGAGGCGCTCCGGGCGCGTGATGCCGAGGGGCTGTGGCGCATCACGGTTTTGGCCGAGGAGGCGGACGCGGCTTACGACCGCGTCGGCCTCACCTCGTACACCGAGAGCTGGGATCGCAAGCTGCTGGCGCTGCCGGGCAACGACTACGCGGGTGACGAACGGGTTCGATTGGTGCTGAACGCTCGCGTCACCGAGATCGACCGGGAAGCGAAGTCGGTGCTCACGGCCGACGGGCAACGGCACGGCTACGACACGCTGGTGCTGGCCACCGGGTCCTACGCATTCGTTCCGCCGGTGCCCGGCCACGACCTGGCGGCGTGCCACGTGTATCGCACGCTCGATGACCTCGACGCCATCCGGGCAGACGCCCAGTGCACGGTGGAAGCCGGTCGCACCCCGGCGGGCGTGGTGATCGGCGGCGGCCTGTTGGGTCTGGAAGCCGCTAACGCGCTGCGCCAGTTTGGGTTACAGACGCACGTCGTCGAGATGATGCCGCGCCTGATGGCCCAGCAGATCGACGAGGGTGGCGGCGCCCTGCTGGCCAAGATGGTCGGCGACCTGGGCATCGCGGTGCACGTGGGCACGGGTACCGAGTCGATCGAAGCGATCGATCATGGCGACGGTGTGTCGTCGGTGCGGGTGCGCCTGACCGATGGCGAGGTCATCGACGCCGGGCTGGTCATTTTCGCGGCCGGCATCCGGCCGCGCGACGAGCTGGCCAGGGCCGCGGGTCTGGAGCTCGCCGAACGCGGCGGCGTGCTCACCGACTTGGCATGCCGCACGAGCGATCCGGACATCTACGCGGTCGGCGAGGTCGCCGCGATCGGTGGCCGGTGCTACGGCCTGGTGGGACCGGGCTACACCTCCGCAGAGGTGGTGGCCGACCGCCTGCTGAACGGGGCCGCGGAGTTCGGCGAAGCGGACCTGTCGACCAAGCTCAAGCTGCTCGGTGTCGACGTGGCCAGCTTCGGTGATGCGATGGGCGTGACCGAGAACTGCCTCGAAGTCGCCATCAACGACGCGGTCAAGAAGACCTACGCCAAGCTGGTGCTGTCCGACGACGCGAAGACCCTGCTCGGCGGAGTCCTGGTGGGCGATGCCTCGTCGTACGGGGTGCTGCGGCCCATGGTCGGCAGCGAGCTGCCCGGTGATCCGCTCGCGCTGATCGCCCCGGCTTCCGGCGAGGCTCCGGCGTTGGGAGTCGGCGCGCTGCCGGATTCCGCGCAGATCTGCTCGTGCAACAACGTCACCAAGGGCGATTTGAAGTGCGCCATCGCCGACGGCTGCGCCGACGTGCCCTCGCTCAAGTCGTGCACCGCGGCCGGCACGTCGTGCGGCTCGTGCGTGCCCCTGCTCAAGCAGCTGCTGGAAGCCGAGGGCGTCGAACAGTCCAAGGCGCTGTGCGAGCACTTTAGCCAGTCGCGGGCGGAGCTCTTCGAGATCATCTCGGCCACCGAGATCCGGACCTTCTCGGGCCTGCTGGAGCGCTTCGGCCGCGGAAAGGGTTGCGACATCTGCAAACCCGTGGTTGCGTCCATCCTGGCCTCCACCGGCTCGGACCACATCCTCGAAGGCGAACAAGCCTCGCTGCAGGATTCCAACGACCACTTCCTGGCCAACATCCAGAAGAACGGCAGCTACTCGGTGGTGCCGCGGGTGCCGGGCGGCGACATCAAGCCCGAGCACCTGATCCTGATCGGGCAGATCGCGCAGGACTTCGGCCTCTACACCAAGATCACCGGCGGCCAGCGGATCGACATGTTCGGCGCCCGGGTGGACCAGCTGCCGGAGATCTGGCGACGGCTGGTCGACGGCGGCATGGAATCCGGCCACGCCTACGGCAAGGCACTGCGCACCGTGAAGAGCTGCGTCGGCACCGACTGGTGCCGTTACGGCCAGCAGGATTCGGTGCAGCTGGCGATCGACCTGGAGCTGCGCTACCGGGGCCTGCGGGCGCCACACAAGATCAAGATGGGTGTTTCGGGTTGCGCGCGGGAGTGCGCCGAAGCGCGCTCCAAGGACGTCGGGGTCATCGCCACCGAAAAGGGCTGGAACCTCTACGTCGGCGGCAACGGCGGCATGACGCCCAAGCACGCCCAGCTGTTGGCCAGCGACCTGGACACCGAGACGCTGGTCCGTTACGTCGACCGGTTCGTCATGTACTACATCCGGACCGCCGACCGGCTGCAGCGCACCGCCCCCTGGGTGGATTCGCTCGAGGGCGGCCTCGATCACGTGCGCGAGGTCGTCTGCGAGGACTCGCTGGGCCTGGCCGACGAATTCGAGGCCGCAATGGAGCGGCACGTGCAGAACTACAAGTGTGAATGGAAGGGCGTGCTCGACGACCCGGACAAGATGTCGCGGTTCGTCTCGTTCGTCAACGCCCCGGACGCCGTCGACTCGACGGTGGAGTTCACCGAGCACGCCGGGCGCAAAATCCCGGTGTCCATTGGCATGCCGAAGATCCGTACGGGAGCTGGAGAGGAATCATGACACTTCTCAACGACATTCAGGTGTGGACGACGGCCTGCGAGTACGACCGGCTCATCCCGGGTCGGGGAGTCGGCGTGCTGCTCGACGACGGTTCCCAGGCGGCGTTGTTCCGGTTGGACGACGGCTCGGTGTACGCGGTGGGTAACGTCGACCCGTTCTCCGGCGCGGCCGTGCTCTCGCGCGGGATCGTGGGCGACCGCGGGGGCCGGGTCACGGTTCAGTCGCCAATCCTCAAGCAGGCCTTCTCGCTGGAAGACGGTGAGTGCCTGGACGATCCGAACTTCTCGGTGCCGGTGTACCCGGCGCGCGTCACCGCCGACGGCTTCGTCCAGGTCGGTCGGATCGCCGCCTAGCGGGTGATATCACCGACGAGGTAACGCTGCATCGTCGGGCCGATGGCGTCGACGATCGCGTCGACCGACATCGAATGCAGCGGCTCGGAGCGAATGCCGTAGCGCATGATGCCCAGGCCGACCAGTTGTGAGGCGCACAGCGAGGCCCGGGTGGCTGCCTTGTCGGCCCCCAGGACCTTCAGCAGCGGGCCGAAAACCGGTCCGATGAACATGCTTTGCACGGTTTCGGCGGTCTTGGCCATCCCGGTGGAAGCTATCGCGCTGGCGGCGAAGGGGCCACCGCCGGCGGCGTCCCACGTGGTGATCAACATGCGTAGCGTCTGACGGCCGACCTGGTTCACCCCGCCGGTGACGATCCGGTCGATGAATTCCGGTGTGCCGAACGGCAACCGCAGCATCTTGGCGACCGGATCCAGAAGCCCGCGCGACGGTTCTTCGTGACGGGGCATGCTGTCAGGATCGCCCGTATCGGAGCAAAGAGCAAGCGTCGAGCGGTCGGCGCGCCTAACCGGCCAGGGCTGTCAAGCCACCGAACTCGGCCGCATGATCCGGTCGTGGACCAGCCGCTGCGCGGTCGGTCGCCGCGAAGCGTGCCGGGTGGTGGGGGCGAGGACCGGCGGCATGGCCCGGCGGAATCGATTGGCGATCAAGCGGGCCAGGCCGGGATGGGTGCCCAGCGGCCGACTGACCAGGTCGGCGCCGCAGGCGTGCAGCCGTTCCTGGAACAGGCCGTCGGCCAGCAGGTAGGAGGCGACGACGACCCGCGCGTTGGGTGCAAGGCGCCTGGCCTCGTCGACCGCTTCCGGCAATTGCGGATCCCCGGTGGCCGCGAAGCCCAGGCTGACGCGCGACCCGGTCAGCGCCGACACCAGCGTCGCGGTGGTGTGCAGGTCGGCGCGGGCCCTGGCATCCGATGTTCCCGCCGTCGCGAGAATCACGGAATCGCCAGGGCGCCAACCGCATTTCACCAACTGATCGCCGACGATCCGGGCGACCTGGCCACTCGGGCCCAGCGCCGGCGTGACGATCGCGTTCGGGTGGCCGCTCAGCTCGACGTGGGCCGGCAGGTCGGCGCGGACGTGATAGCCGCGCGACAAGAACGCCGGCAGCACGATGGCCGGCCTGCCGGTGGCCCTCACCCGCGACAGCACCTCGCTGGGGGTGGGGCCCAGCACGTCGACGAACGCGACCTCCACCGGCCGGCCCGTCAACGAACTGGCTTGCGCGGCAAGCTCTTCGACCATCGCCACACCCTCCGGCCGGCGAGTGCCGTGCGCGACCATGATCAGCGCCATGGGGAACTCGCCCGCTGCTCGGTCGCGAGCCGGTACCCACGCTTGACCACCGTCGCGATGATGTTCTTGTCGCCCAAAGCTGTTCGCAGCCGCAGCACGGCCGTGTCGACGGCGTGCGGGTCATTGCTGTTGCCGGGCAGTGCGCGTAGCAGGTCCCCGCGGGCGACGACGTCGCCGGGGCGTTTCGCCAGCGCGCGCAGTATCCCCATGCCGGACGGCGACAGCACCTTGATCGAGCCGTCCACCAGCACGCAAGTGCCGCGGATATCGACCGTGTGGCCGGCGGCGGTCACCGCGCACGAACCCAGCAGCGGTAGCTCCTCGGCGACGTGACGGGCCAAGGCGCCCAACCGCATTCGTTCCGGGGAAGACGTCGGCACGCCTTTGCGGATCAACGGCTTGGAGGTCACCGGGCCGACGCACATCGCGTGCACGTCGCTGCGCAGGGCGCCCAGCACCTGGTCTTCGACGTCCAGCTCGCGGCTGCGCTCCAGCACCGCCGCGGCCGCGGGCGCCGACGTAAAGGTGACCGCATCGAACTGCCGTCCCGCGATCCCGGTCACCAGCTGATCGAACGTGCCGCCCAACGGCGTTGGCTTCCACCGGTACACCCGGACGGGCACCACCTCGGCGCCCCCCATGCGCAACCCGCCGAGGAATTCCGGGAAGGGATCCCACGCGTCGGCGGCGCCATGCAGCTGGACCGCCACCCGCAGTCCGGCCACACCCGAGTTGAGCAGGTATTCCAGCACCTCCTGCGAGGACTCGGAGTCCGGCGACCACTCCTCGTGCAGACCGGCGGCGCGCAGCGCGCCGGTCGCCTTGGGTCCGCGCGAGACGATCCGCGCCGACGATAGGGCGGTGATGAGCGGGCTGACCAGCCCCCATCCCTCGGCCGCGGCCAGCCAGCCGCGGAACCCGATGCCGGTGTGCGCGACCAGGATGTCGGGTGGCTCGGCGATCAACGCCTCGGTGTTACGGTGCAGTTCGTCATCGTCGGGCAGCGCGATCATGTTGATCGCGGGTGCGCTGCACACCTCGGCGCCTTGTCGGCTGAGCAGCGCGCACAGCTCCTCGGAGCGCCGGGCGGAGGTCACCGCGATGCGGTAACCCGTCAGCGGCGGGGAGTCGGGCCGGGCCATATCACCTGTGTATGCCTGTCAGATTTCGGTTGCGTTACCTGGCAATTGCTTACGCATTGCCCACAGTGAGGCCACCCTCACACGCGGGCCAGCGCGCCTGCCGTCTCACCGTTCGCCGCCTCGGCGGGCAGCACCGGCCGCCGCACGTACACCATCCACGTGATGATCGCTGCCACGACGTAGGAGGCGAGGAACGCCAGGTATGCCGACGTCTCCGTGCCGGTAGCCAGGTAGGACTGGCGCAGCGCGAGGTTGATGCCCACGCCGCCGAGGGCGCCCACCGCGGAGCAGACGCCGATCAGCGATCCGGACTTGGCGCGCGCCCAGTGGCGCCGCTCGTCCTCGCCCGTCTCCAGGGCGCGGCTACGCGCCTCATATACCGAGGGGATGAGCTTGAACACCGAACCGTTGCCCATCCCGGACAGAATGAACAACACCATGAAGCCGACGACGTAGCCGATCATGCTGGTCGAGTGCGCCCCGGAATTGCGATCATCGAAAGTG
Organism: Mycobacterium sp. 852002-51613_SCH5001154; assembly: GCF_001667425.1. Lineage (NCBI taxonomy): Bacteria > Bacillati > Actinomycetota > Actinomycetes > Mycobacteriales > Mycobacteriaceae > Mycobacterium > Mycobacterium sp. 852002-51613_SCH5001154. The sequence continues at coordinate 42,773 of NZ_LZII01000062.1, forward strand.
CTTATGAAAACCAGCAATCCGGCGCCCAGGGTCATCCCGACGAGCACGCCGAGCGTCACCCGGCTGCCACCCCTGCGGTCGGCCAGCCGGCCACCGTAGATGCGCGCCAGCGAGCCCAGCAGCGGTCCGATGAAGGCCACCTGCGCGGCGTGCAGCGCCGCGTGCTTGGCGCTTTCGCCGTTGGCCAGGAAGTTGACCTGCATCACCTGACCGAAGGCGAAGGAGAAGCCGATCCAGGAGCCGAACGTGCAGATGTAGAGGAGGGAGATCACGTAGGTGTCGCGCTCGACCAGGATCGACCGCATCGTGTTCAGCTGCGTGCCGTGGCCGACGTTGTCCATGAACAGCACGGCCCCAATGCCCACGATCGCCAGCATCACCAGGTACACCGCGCACACCCAATACGGTGCCTCGTGCCCGGCCGTGGCGAGCACCAACAGCCCGACCAGCTGGATCACCGCCACCCCGAGGTTGCCGACACCGGCATTGACGGCCAGCGCCGAGCCTTTGAGCCGCTGCGGGTAAAAGGCGTTCACGTTGGCCAGCGAAGCCGCGTAGTTGCCGCCACCCAGCCCGGTCAGCGCGGCGCATACCACGAACGGCCACAGCGGCAGTCCGGGGTTGGCGAGCAACACGATGGTGCCGGCCGTCGGGATCAGCAGCACGAAGGCCGAGAAGGCGGTCCAGTTGCGACCACCGAACGTCGCGATGCCCAGGGTGTAGGGAATGCGGGCCAGCCCGCCGACCAGGGTGGCGACGGCGCCCAGCAGCAGCTTGTCGCCGGCGGAGAAGCCGTAGATGTGCGAAGGCATGAACAGTGCCATGACGGGCCACAGCGTCCAGATCGAGAAGGCGACGTGGTCGCCTGCGATGGTGCATAACAGATTGCGGCGCGCGATCTTCTTGTTGCCGGCCTCCCAGGCCGCCGTGTCTTCTGGATTCCAGTCCGCGATGTGGTGATTGCGGGCCATCCGATTGTCACCTTTCGTCGACTGCGATGTTTTCGGGGAACGGCACGGGGCGGTGCTCATTTCCGGTCGGCTGTCGGTGAATCCGATTGTGCGCCTTGGGATGGCGGGAGTACGCCACTCCGCACGGAGGCGTGCATAAGACTCCCTCTCGTCAGGACCCATTCAGCCGCACAACGGGAAGAGAAGTGGGCGCCCCGAATGAAGAGGGATGCCCCGCCGTGCATTTCGATGCTCACATTCGAGACGGAGTCGGGTCAACTCAATACGGCCCGAATCGCCTGTAAGTTGATTACCAGTTATCTGGTAAAACCCTGTAGGTGGCGAATACCGAAATGGCCACCCATTTCAAGTGATTCGGCTCGGCCGGGCGACTTTATGTGAGCTGGAATACATTCCGGCTAGGAAAACGGCAAGACCGCGACGCCGGACTGCGATTGGACGCCCGCCAGCACCCTCGGGCGCGACCAGTGCAGGCGCACCGACTGTCCGGGGCGCACCTGGGCGATTTTGTCGATGTCCTCGTCGACCACCACGCCCACCACCGGGTAGCCGCCGGTGACCGGGTGGTCGGGCCCGAGGATCACCGGTAAACCGTTGGGCGGCACCTGAATCGCGCCGCGGGTGGTCCCCTCGCTGGGCAGCTGGCGGTCCGGGTAGCAGTGCTGCAGGGGGCGGCCGACCAATCGCATTCCCACCCGATCGCTGCGATCGGATGCCACCCAATCGTTGTGCACCAGGGCATCGGGGTCGACGAACCAATCGTCGCGCGGCCCGGGCACCACCGCCAGCTCGACCATGTTGCCGGTGATCGCCGCCACCGGCGCCTGATCGAGTTCGGGGTAGTCCAGGGTGTGCTCACCGACCGGGAGCTGATCTCCCGCTCGCAGCGGCGACGGGCCGATGGCCGACATCACGTCGTAGCTGCGCGAGCCGAGCACGGGCTCCACGGCGATGCCGCCCCGCACCGCCAGGTACGTGCGCAGCCCGGCGCTCGGCGTGCCCAGGGCGATCGTTTGGCCGTCGCGGACGTGCTGGATGCTGTTGGTGCCGAACTTAATCCCGTTGACGGTCGGGTTGGCGTCTGCCCCTGTCACGGCGATGTCGATGTCGCCGCCCCGGACCCTGGCGGCGAAACCGCCGAGCGTCACTTCGACCGTGGCGCGGTCATCGGGGTTGGCCACCAGGCGGTTGGCCAACTGGTGTGCGCGGCGGTCGGCGGCCCCCGACCGGCTCACGCCGAGGTGGGCGAGTCCCGGCCGGCCCAGGTCCTGGACGACGGCGAGCGGTCCGGTGCGAAGGATCTCCAGGGTGCTCACGGCGATCTCCTTACCTCAGACGGCCCGGAACTGAACCCACATGCCCTGTGTCAGCAGCGCCGGCTCGGGCCGTTCGAGGTCCCACAGGACCGCGTCGGTGCGGCCGATCAGCTGCCAGCCACCGGGCGACTGGCGCGGGTATATCGCGCTGAACTCACCGGCCAGGCCGACCGAGCCGGCGGGCACCGAGGTGCGTGGCTCGGTGCGGCGCGGCACCCGAAGGCGCGCGTCGCCGTCGACCAGGTACGCGAAACCCGGGGCGAACCCGCTGAATCCGACCCGCCACAGCGAACCGGTGTGCGCGTCGATCACCTGCGCGATGCTCAGCCCGGTATGGCCGGCGACCTCCGCCAGGTCCGGGCCGTCGTATACGACGTCGATGACCACGTCGGCACGGCGTTCGGGCGCGGCGAGCTCCTCGGCGGCGACCCGCATCTTGCGCAGTCGCTGACGGATCACCCCTTGGCTGCGGGGGCCGTCCAGCTTCACCAGAACCGTGCGGGCGGCCGGCACGATGTCGACCACACCGGGCAGCGCCGCGGCGCGCAGATGCGCCGCCCACGCCAATACCTCGGCGGTGCTGCCGCATTGCAGCAGAAGCGCGTTGTCGCCGAAGTCCAGAACCGTGTTGCCGACCAGTTCCGTCGGCAGGTCCTTGGACACGTTGTCAATAAGGTCCGTCACGCTCATTACTCGACGGTAACCTCCCCATCGCCGAGCGGGCGAGGGGCGAGCCACGGATTTTCGAACACTGCCAGAGCTGCCTTAGCAAACGCTCAAACGCCGCTGGCGCGGCCGGGATCTAACCGAGGATTTTGCCGATTTGCGGGGGGAGCTGATCGGCGACCAAGGGGTAGCTCAGTGGCGAGGAAAAGGCGATCGCGCCGGCCTGCTCCTTGGTGGTGAAGATGTGCCGGTTCTGCGCGGTGGCCTGGGAGGCCGCTACGTCGGGGTCGGCGAGCAATGCCTTTTGGTCGTCGGGGTTCTCGGTTGTCCAGATGATTACATCGGCGGAATCGAGCACCGCCCTGATGTGATCGCGGGGGATGACGGCGCGGTGATCGGTGCCGAAAGGCTTGATGCTGTCGGCGATCACCAACCCCATCTGGTTCAGGAAGTCGGTGCGCCAGCCGGCCATGGTCGCGACGATGGTCCCCTGCCAGAGCGTGCCCTGCATCAGCAACGCCTTCTTGCCCGTCCAGGCCGGGTGTTCCTTGCCGACGGCGGTGAATTTCTGGTCGACGGCGTCGACCAGCGATTTCATCTGGTCGGCCTGGAACACCGCCTGTCCGATGGCGGTGGCCTGCTCCTTCCACGGTTCGAAGAAGGCGTCGCCGTCCGACTGCGGCACGGTCGGGGCGATCGCGGAAAGCTTCTGATAGGTGTCGGCGTCCACGCCCGCGTTGGTGGCCACGATCAAATCCGGTTTGAGGCCCGCGATCTGGTCGACCGGGATCCCGTTGTCGAGGTTCAGCACCACCGGCTGTGCCCCGCCGAGCCTGGGCTGGGCCCACGGCCACACCGCGAACGGCTGATCACCGAACCAGTAGGTCACCGCGATCGGCACCACGCCGACCGCGAGCAGGTCGTCCTGCTCGGTGTAGCCGGCACTGACCACGCGCTTGGGCGGCTCCTTGATGACGGTCTCACCGAACAGGTGATTGATGGTCACCGATTTGCCGCCGGGGGCACCCGACGACGGTTTGCCCGACGAGCATGCCGCCGGAGCACCGGCGACCGCGGCGACCGTCGCAGCCCCCGCGAGCTGCAAGAATCCCCGTCGATTCCAACCCTGGCGCATCGCGTGAGATTATCGCGTTCCCTGCCCGCCAGGGCATCGCCGCGCGGTTGCGCGCTCAGTCCAGCGGCATGCCGGCGTCCAGGAAGTCCAGCGCCCGATAGACGGTGTCGGCCGTTTGCGGCGCGCTGTCGAACGCCGCCATCATGGCCCCGACCATCGCGCCGACGTACACGCGGACTTCGAAATCGGTTGCGCCACGGCCGATCCGGCGACCGATGGCCTCCGCCATGACGTTCACGGTGCGGTAGTACTCGTCGTAGAGGGCGGCCTTGAGCTCGGGTATCGAGAAGATCAGCCGCTGCCGGGTGTTCTCGAACTCCAACTGCTCGGGTGACAGGCCGGCCATCGTCGTGGCGTAGGCGCGGCGGATGGCTTGGCTCGGCGACAGCTCGGGCGGCTGGGCGTCGAACGCGGCCATTATCAGCGGATCGAGGTCGTCGGCCAGCAGCAGCGACTCCTTGGACGGGAAATAGCGGAAGAAGGTGCTGGGTGACACATCGGCGGCGTCGGCGATCTGTTCGACGGTGGTGGCGCCGTAGCCGTTGGCGTCGAACAGCCGGAACGCCTCGCGGCGCAGGGCATGGCGGGTCTTGATCTTCTTGCGTTCCCGCAGCCCCAGGGGCTGGTCAGTCGCCGGCATGTGGCGATTCTCCCGCATTCTGGGTGCGAAAAGTTCTGACAGAGGCTCGAAGGCCACTGCGAGATCCACGTATCTCCGGCGTAACTGTGGCCACGCGGCCCGGTAACAGTCCTTTCCTAACGTCGGGGCGTGACTACGACGACTTCTGAAGAGCCGATCGCTCCGGTCCTTGCGCCCGCGCCTGAGCGCCCGCCGCACCGGGGCGGGCACTGGATCGACGACTGGCGGCCCGAAGACCCCGCATTCTGGGAGACCACCGGCAAACCGATCGCCCGCCGCAACCTGATCTTCTCGATCTTCGCCGAGCACGTCGGCTTCAGCGTCTGGATGTTGTGGAGCATCGTGGTGGTCCAGATGACCGCCGGCCCCCACGGGCATCCGTCCGCGTCCGGCTGGGCGCTGACCGCCAGCCAGGCGCTGTGCCTGGTCGCCGTCCCGAGCGGCGTCGGCGCCTTCCTACGCCTGCCCTACACCTTCGCGGTCCCCCTGTTCGGCGGCCGCAACTGGACGACCATCTCGGCGGCATTGTTGCTGATCCCGTGCGTGCTGCTGGCCTGGGCGGTCAGCCATCCCGGCCTCTCGTTCACCGTCCTGGTGGCGATCGCCGCGACCGCCGGCTTCGGTGGCGGCAACTTCGCCTCGTCGATGGCCAACATCTCGTTCTTCTACCCGGAGAAGGACAAGGGCTGGGCGCTGGGCCTCAACGCGGCCGGCGGCAACGTCGGCGTCGCGGTGGTGCAGAAGATCATCCCGCCTATCGTCGTCGCCGGCGGCGGGGTGGCGCTGGCGCGCGCCGGTCTGTTCTACGTGCCGCTGGCCGTGGTGGCCGCGGTGTGCGCATTCGTCTTCATGAACAACCTGTCCGAGGCGAAGGCCGACGTGCGGCCGGTCTGGCAGTCGCTGCGGCATCCCGACACCTGGGTCATGTCGCTGCTCTACATCGGCACATTCGGATCATTCATCGGCTACTCGGCGGCCTTTCCGACCCTGCTCAAGACGGTGTTCGGCCGCGGCGACATCGCGTTGACCTGGGCGTTCCTCGGCGCGGCGATCGGCTCGGTCATCCGGCCCCTAGGCGGCAAGCTGGCCGACCGGATCGGCGGCGCGCGGATCACCGCGGTCAGCTTCGTCATGCTCGCCGCGGGCGCCGCGGCGGCGCTGTGGTCGGTCAACGCCAAGAATCTGCCGCTGTTCTTCGCCAGCTTCATGTTCTTGTTCGTCGCGACCGGCATCGGCAACGGCTCGACCTATCGGATGATCTCGAGGATCTTCGTGATCAAGGGGCAGCTCGCCGGCGGCGATCCCGACACCATGGCGCACATGCGTCGCCAGGCCGCTGGCGCGCTGGGCGTGATCTCGTCGATCGGCGCCTTCGGCGGGTTCGTCGTGCCGCTGGCGTACGCCTGGTCGAAATCGCAATTCGGCAGCATCGAGCCCGCACTGCGGTTCTACGTGGGCTTCTTCCTGGCCTTACTGGTGGTCACCTGGTACTGCTACCTGCGCAAGGGCAACGCCTACCACACGCAGGCGGGGGCCGGGGTGTAGCCGCCCGCCCTCAGCTCGACGGCTTCTGCTTGCCCCCGTAACCTTCCCAGGGGCTGTAGTCGGCGATCAGCTCCTCCTGCGGAGGTCGCTGGTCGGCCGGCACATGCTGCAGGTTGACCCGAATGCGATACCAGATCGAACTCGGCCCGCGCATGCCGTCGACCAATACGTCGACCGGTTGCAGCAGGCGAGACACGTCCGGGTGGCGGTCGCGCCAGGTGTCCAGCGCGGCCAGCGCCTCGTCCTTGGTCTTGGTGCGGGCGATCTCGATAAGCGGCATCACCGACCGGCGTCGGCCGTCGGCCGTGCCGGATCCCTTCGGCGCGCGCTCCGGGGGTCCCATCTCCTCGGCCAGCACCAGCAGCCGGTCGAGCTCACCGACCGCGTCGTCCATGCCCTCCCACGGGTCACCCATCGCGGCGAACCGGCCGGGCACGGTGTCGATGGTGAACTCCTCGGGAAGGCGTTCGGTGACTTCGTCCCACAACAGCGGCGTCGACACCCGGGCGTCCGGCGTCGCCCGCACCGAGTACGCGGACGCGACCGTGCGGTCCTTGGCGTTCTGGTTGAAGTCGACGAACACCCCCTCGCGTTCTTCCTTCCACCATCGGCTGGTCGCCGCGTCGGGCACCCGCCGCTCGACCTCGCGGGCCACGGTCTGGGCGGCCAGCCGCACCTGCCGGAACTCCCAGCGCGGGGCGATCCGCGCGTAGATGTGAAAACCGCGGCTCCCGGAGGTCTTCGGCCACGCGGTCAGGCCGTAGTCCTCCAGCACCTCGCGGGCCACCAGCGCGACGTCGACGATCCGCCGCCAGGAGACCCCGGGCATCGGATCCAGGTCGACCCGCAGTTCGTCGGGATGGTCGAGGTCGCCGGCCAGCACCGGGTGCGGGTTGAGGTCGACACAGCCCAGGTTGATCGCCCACGCCAGTCCGGCGGCGTCATGGATGACTGCCTCGGCGGCCGACGTGCCGCGCGCGTAGTGCAGTTCGGCGACGTCGACCCAGTCGGGCCGGTTCTTCGGCGCGCGCTTCTGGAACACCGCCTCCTCGGAGATGCCCTTGACGAAGCGCTTCAGGATCATCGGCCGGCCGGCCGCGCCGCGCAGCGCGCCCTCGGCCACGGACAGGTAGTAACGGACCAGGTCAAGTTTGGTGTGCGGCCCCATGCCGCCGTGGGCTTCGAACACCACTTTGTCCGGGTGGGTGATGGTGACTTGGCGCCCATCCATATCCAGCGAAACCGGACCCATGTTCATCATCGTAAGTCGGTGGGTACTTACCCCTCGGAATGCGACGGACGTCACATAGGGTGGATCCATGCCTAATCTGATTGGCCTGCCTGGGCAGGCGGTTGCCAAGGTTCAGCAGTATCTGGAACGCGGCTCGGCTGAATTGCACTACGTGCGCAAGATCTTCGAGGCGGGCGCCTTCCGGCTGGAGCCGCCGCAGAACTATGCCGCGATGGCCAACGACATCTACAAGTGGGGCGAGTTCGGCATGCTGCCGTCGCTCAACGCCCGACGCCATCCCGACCGCGCCGCGTGCATCGACGAAGAGGGCGAGTTCACCTTCAAAGAGCTGGACGACGCCGCCCACGCGGTGGCCAACGGGCTGCTCGAGATGGGTGTCAAGGGCGGTGACGGGGTGGCGATCCTGGCGCGCAACACCCGCTGGTTCCTCATCGCCTACTTCGGCGCCGCCCGGGTCGGCGCCCGCATCATCCTGCTCAACAGCGAGTTCTCCGGCCCGCAGATCAAAGAGGTGGCCGAACGCGAGGGCGCCAAGCTGATCATTTACGACGACGAGTACACCAAGGCCGTCAGCAAGGCCGAGCCGGAACTGGGCTTCCTGCGCGCGCTGGGCACCAACCCCGACGCGGACGAGCCGTCGGGCAGCAAGGACGAGACGCTGGCCGACCTGATCGAGCGCAGCAACAACTCACCCGCCCCGAAGGCGACAAAGCACTCGTCGATCATAATCCTGACCAGCGGCACCACCGGCACGCCGAAGGGGGCGAACCGCAGCACCCCTCCGACGCTGGCACCCATCGGGGGCATCCTGTCCCACGTCCCGTTCAAGGCCAACGAGGTGACCTCGCTGCCCGCCCCGATGTTCCACGCGCTGGGCTTTCTGCACGGCACCATCGCGATGTTCCTGGGCTCGACCCTGGTGCTGCGCCGCAAGTTCAAGCCGCCGCACGTGCTCGAAGACATCGAGAAGTACAAGGTGACCGCCATGGTGGTGGTGCCGGTGATGCTGTCGCGGATTCTCGACGCGGTCGAGAAGATGGACTCCAAGCCCGACCTGTCCAGCCTGAAGATCGTGTTCATCTCCGGGTCGCAGCTGGGCGCCGAGCTGGCCAGCCGCGCGCTCAAGGATCTCGGCCCGGTCATCTACAACATGTACGGCTCGACCGAGATCGCGTTCGCCACCATCGCCGGACCGCAGGACCTGGAGCGCAACGCGGCGACCGTCGGCCCGGTGGTCAAGGGCGTGAAGGTCAAGATCCTCGACGACAACGGCAAGGAGAAGCCTCAGGGCGAGGTCGGCCGGATCTTCGTCGGTAACGCGTTCCCCTTCGAGGGCTACACCGGCGGCGGCCACAAGCAGATCATCGACGGCCTCATGTCATCCGGTGACGTCGGCTATTTCGACGAGCACGGCCTGCTGTACGTCAGCGGCCGGGACGACGAGATGATCGTCTCCGGCGGAGAGAACGTTTTCCCAGCCGAGGTCGAGGACCTGATCAGCGGGCACCCCGAGGTGGTGGAGGCGACGGCCATCGGCGTCGAGGACAAGGAATGGGGCCATCGGCTGCGCGCCTTCGTCGTGAAGAAGGACGGCTCCGACGTCGACGAGGACAGCATCAAGCACTACGTTCGCGACCACCTGGCCCGCTACAAGGTGCCGCGTGAGGTGGTCTTCCTGGACGAGTTGCCGCGTAACCCGACGGGCAAGATCCTCAAGCGCGAGTTGCGTGAGATGGAGGTCGACTAGCCGCTGTCCCCGTCGGGGTCAGCGCCGGTCTTTGATGGCGCGGGTGATCTGCGCCGCGAGTTTGGGGTCGACCAGAAGTTGGTCGATGAGCGCGGTGAGCACCTCTTGTCCGGTCACCCGGGCAACGCCCAGGCGATCGGCGGCCTCGCGCTGCCAGATGTCGAGGGCGCGGTGGGTGGCCGCCGGGAGGTCTACGGTGCGGCGTGTCCGCTGACCCCGGCTCGCCTGGTTGACCGCCGGCTGGCTGACGATCCGGTGGGCGCCCTGCTGCCCGAGCCCGGTGAGGCGCTCGGTCGGCGCGGCGTCTCCTGCCGGTGTGGCCGACGGCCCGGTTCCCCGGAACGTTCCGGCGCCCGGCCCGATGTGGCTGGGGTTGAAGTTCACAGCGGCGGTCGTCCTCCGGGTGAGTGGGCCAATCAGTAAATCAGCATTGGGTCTGACAATACTGATTCTTCCACCGACGGCGGCGTAAGTCGCGTCGCCGGGCCGCGGGCTGGCCGCGCCCGCGGGAAGTGCCGCATCAGCGGTTTCCCGCAGCAAATTTTCGAAGATTGCTCACCGACGCGTCGGTGACGGCCGGGAATTTCGCTCAAAAGTCAGAGGACGGCGTGGTTTATCGCCCTAATTCAGGGAATCCGCTGATGCGTAAGTATGCAAACCAGTATGTCAGTAGATCGCCTCTAAACAGGGTAAACCCGGAGGCTGCACGATTCAGTAGCTGTCCATATCCTGATTTATGAAGATCATTAATTCCGCCAAAACCGGCCCACGCAAATCCGTTAAGCCCATTTGTTACATAATTCACAGCGCCATCTTTGTGTAGCAACGTTGTTTGCCGGGAAAGTTGTAGCTAACGTTTTGTTTTGTCGGCATCAGGTCCTGGAAGGAGGGGTTGCGATGACGATTTCTGCACGATCGTTACGCGGCGCCGCCGTGGGCGCGGCGGGTGCCTCCGCGGTGGCGGGAGCGCTGCTGTTCGGCGCCGGCCCCGCCGCGCAGGCGGCCCCGGTACCAGGACCCGACACCAGCTTCACCACCGCCGGTCCGCACGGTACGCCCGGCGGACCCGGCATCATTCCCGACCGTCCAGGCGGGGGTCATGGCGGTCATGGATGGGGCGGCCACGGATGGGGCGGCGGAGGCCACCCCGGTTGGGGTTCGGGCAACCGCGGATTCTGGGCCCCCGGGCACTGGTGGAACTGGTGGTGGTGAACCACCTCCCCGTGGCAACCGGTCAACCTCGACGTGCCGATCCATTTCCAGGTTGACCGGCCCACGGGATGGGGGGGAACCATGCCGGCCTGACCACCCCTCAGGTCGGCATGGCCCTCTCTCCCCGGGCCAAATCGGAAGCGGCGGTTAGGGATCGCGGGGGAGGCCGAGCAGCCGCTCGGCGATGATGTTCAGCTGCACCTCCGAGGTACCGCCGTAGATCGTCGTGGCCCGGCTCGCCAACAGGTATTCGCCCCATTTGCCGGGTAGCTCGCCGGTGTCGCCGATGGCGGCGTCGGTGCCGAACGAGGACACCGCGAACTCCGCGTACCCCTGGCCGGTCCGCATCGAAAGCAGCTTCGAGATGGCCGCGGACGGCATGGCATCCCCGCCGGCCAGAGTCAACAGGGTGGAGCGCAAGTTCAGCACCTTGGCGGCGTGGCCCTCGGCGATCAACTGACCCGCTCGGTGTTGTGCCACCGGGTCGAATTGCCCGTCGCGAACGAACTCGACGAACTGGCCCAGAGTGGCCAGGAAGTTCGCCTCGCTGCTGCCGATCGAAACCCGTTCCGCGGTAAGGGTATTGCGGCTGACCTCCCAGCCACGGTTCACCTCGCCCAGCACGCACTCGTCGGGCACGAACACGTCGTCGATGTAGACGGTGTTGAACATCGCGTTCCCGGTGAGCTCGCGCAGCGGCTTCACCTCGACACCCTCACTCTTCATGTCCAGCAGGAAATAGGTGATGCCGTTGTGCTTCGGGGCGCTGGTGTCCGTTCTCGCCAGCAGGGCGCCCCACTGGGAGAGCTGCGCCGCCGTGGTCCAGATCTTCTGGCCGGTGATGCGCCAGCCGCCGTCCGTTCGGGTGGCCTTGGTGCTCAGCCCGGCCAGGTCCGATCCCGCGCCCGGCTCGGAGAACAGCTGACACCAGATCATGTCCCCGCGGAAGGTCGGTGGCAGGAACCGCTGTTTCTGCTCCTCGGTCCCGAAGGCGACGATCGACGGGATGATCCACGTCGCGATGCCCATCGGCGGGCGCTTGACCCGGCCGGCGGTGAATTCCTGGGCGATGATGATCTGCTCGACCGGACCGGCCGCGCGGCCCCACGGTTTCGGCAGGTGCGGCAGCGTCCAGCCACCTTCGGCGATGGCGACCTTGCGCTCGGCACGCTCCATCGCCTTGAGCGCGTCGACTTCGGCCCGGATCTCCTCGCGCAGTTTCTCGGTGTCGGGGTCGAGGTCGATGTCGACCGCCCGCAGGCCGGTGCTGGTGGCGGTGTGCACCACCTTCTGCGGGTACTCCGAATTGCGGCCGAACGAGGCGGCCAGCATCAGCGCCCGGCGGTAATACACGTTGGTGTCGTGCTCCCAGGTGAAGCCGATCCCACCGTGCACCTGGATGCAATCCTGCGCGCACCGTTGCGCGGCGGCCGGCGCCAGCGTCGCCGCGACGGCGGCTGCGAACTCGACGTGGGAACCGGTGAGGTCCCAACCGTTCTCGCGCGCTTCGTCGATGGCGCGGGCGGCGTCCCACACCGCCGCGGTGGCGCGCTCGGTGTCGGCGATCATCTCCGCGCACTTGTGTTTGATGGCCTGGAACTGGCCGATCGGCCTGCCGAACTGCTCGCGGATCTTGGCGTATTGCGACGCCGTGTCGGTGGCCCAGCGCGCCACCCCGATCGCCTCGGCGGACAGCAGCGTCGTCATCAGCGCGTGCGCTGTCGCCATGCTCAGGTTGCACAACGCGGCGTCGGCCCCAACCTCGACGGCGTTGGCCCGAACATGGGCGAGGGGCCGTAGCGGGTCAAGGCTTTTCACGGGCTCGATCTCGAGCTCCTCCGCGCGCAGCACCACCCATTCCTCGCCGCTGTCGATCGCGACCGGGAGCACCAGCACCGAGGCCTGCGCTGCCGCCGGAACCGCGCGGACCTCGCCGCGGAGCACGAGCACGTCGTCATTCGGGCCCTGGCGGGTGGCGGTCAACCCGCAACAGTCCATCGCGTAGGCGGCGATGGCGGCGCCGGACGCCAGCTCGGAGAGCACCTTGGCGTGCGGGTCGTTGGCGGAAATCAGTGCGCTGGCGATCGCCGACGGCACGAAGGGGCCGGGCACCGCGCCGTAGCCGAACTCGGCCAGCACGACGGCCAACTCGAGGATGCCGAAACCCTGCCCGCCCACGGACTCGGCCAGATGCAGACCCTGCAGGCCTTGTTCGGCCGCGGCCCGCCAGTACGGCGGGGGATTCTCGATCGGTGTCTCCATTGCCGCGTGCAATGTCTCGGACGGCGCGATGCGCGCCACCAACGACCGCACCGAATCGGCCAGGTCTTGATGCTCAGGAGTGATAGCGATCGGCATTGGTCGCCTTCCCATGCTTTAGGGTTCCGCCTTGGCCAGGCACCCTCCAAACTAACAACCGGTCGGTTGGTTGACCACAGGGGTTACCGGGCGTGCCGGCGCGCCTCGGTGTCCGCGGCGAGCTCTTCAGTGAAACCGCTTGGCGATCCACTTCGCGATGATGTCGGCCTGCTCCCCGCGAGCGCCCGGGGTGGTGAAGTAGTGGTCGGTGTCGATCGACGATTGCGTCTTGTCGGGGCCGGCGAGCGCGACGAAAATCCGTTGGGCGTCGGACGGAAAGACGCCGGTATCGGCCTCGGCGTTGATCACCAGGGCGGGGCAGGTGATCCGGGCGAGATGCGGTTCGGCCCTGGTCTGCGCCACCCGCAGGCTCCACATGCCCAGCCAGTTGCGCAGGGTGCAGGCCGCGGCGATGCCGTGCGCCGACCGGTTCGCCTTGGCCGGAACGCCGGCATAACACATGTTCGGTTGACGCCCGGTGGGCTCGATGCTGGCGTCGACCATGCGGGGATCGGCCCAGGTGCGCATGACGCTGAAGGGGCGGTCGGAAAACCCCGCTGCGCGAACGCGTTTGAGTTCCTGCTCCGCCCAGTCGGTGATCGCATGGTTGCGCGCGGTCTGCGCCCGGCGGTAGCGGGTGAGGAACTCCGGTGAATACGGCGGCCCGTTTCGCTCGTTGAACAGGTCGAGGTCGGCGTCGGTGGCGACGGGGTCGTTCTCGTCGACGACGGCACCATCCATCCAGGCCGTCAAGACGTCGGGTCGCCCGGGATGGGCGGCGGTGGCCACGTAGGCGTCGGCGGCCGGCAACTCGTTGAGGCCCGCGGCCGGACGCATTCCGTCCAGCGGGGTCACGTTCGGCTCCACGGCCTGCGACTGATATGCGGCCATCAACGAGCCACCGCCTGAGTTGCCGAGCAGCACAACGGTTTCCACTCCCTGCACCTCGCGCAGCCAGCGCACACCGACGCCGATGTCGACCAGCGCGTGGTCGAGCAGGAAGCTGCTTTCGAAGCCGCGAAACCTGGTGTTCCAGCCTAGAAATCCGACACCGCGGGTGGCCATGTAGTCGGCGAGGTAGTGCTCGGAGAAGTCGATCTGGTAGTGCGTGGCGATCATCGCCACCTTGGGCTTGCGTCCCACCCCGCGGTGGTACAGCCCCTGGCAAGGATGGCCGCCCGCGCCGGCGCGGCCGGCGGTGGGCGACGGCAGGCCGACAAACTCGCGGATCACCCCGGCGGCGGCGTTAGGAGTCATTTACCGGCCCTGTTGGCATTGGACATCTCGTTGAAACTTCAGGCCGATGTTAGATTCAGAATTACAACTTGGCCAGGACTTCAAGCCGGGGACCGAGGGGAGCCGCGCGATGATCAAGCCGCATAACACCAACACGGAATTCGAACTCGGCGGGATCAACCACGTCGCGCTGGTCTGCTCGGATATGGCTCGGACCGTGGACTTCTACACCAACGTCCTCGGCATGCCGTTGATCAAGTCGCTCGACCTGCCCGGGGGCGCGGGCCAGCACTTCTTCTTCGACGCCGGCAACGGCGACTGCGTCGCATTCTTCTGGTTCGCCGATGCCCCCGACCGGGTGCCGGGCATCTCGTCGCCGGGTGCGATCCCCGGTATCGGCGACATCACCAGCGCGGTCAGCACCATGAACCATCTCGCATTCCACGTGCCGGCCGAGAAGTTCGACGCCTACCGCCAGCGGCTCAAGGACAAAGGGGTGCGCGTCGGCCCGGTGCTCAACCATGACGAGAGCCCGATGCAAGTGTCCGCGATGGTGCATCCCGGGGTGTACGTGCGGTCGTTCTACTTCCAGGACCCCGATGGCATCACCCTCGAATTCGCATGCTGGGTCAAAGAATTTGATGCCACCGATGCTCAGGCCGTGCCCAAGACCGCTGCGGACCGCCGACCTCCGGTGGTCGCCGGCCGCCCGTGACCGACGGCATTCTGTCCGACGCTCAGATCGCGGCGCTCACGCCCCAGCAGCGACGGCAGCTCATTTCCCGGCTCGAGCAGCCCGTGGGCGAATTGATCGACCCGGCGCTGCTGGTCAGGGTGCGGCGCATCCGGTTGAGTCTGATGGTGGGTGGTTCGATGGCGATGGTTCCCTGGCTGGGGTACCTCTCGGTCACGTTGCCGGAGAACTATGTTGCCCACAACTGGCCCGTGACGTGGGTGGGCTTCGACATTCTGCTGGTCGGATTCATGCTGGCGACAGCGGTACTCGGGTATCTGCGCCGCCAGCTACTGGTGCCGGCCGCGTTCACCACCGGCGTGTTGCTGATTTGCGACGCCTGGTTCGACCTGATGACGGCGGGGCCCAAGGATGTCTGGGTGTCGGTGACCACCGCGCTACTGGTCGAAGTGCCGCTGGCGGTGTTCCTGATCTTCAGTGCGCAGCGGCTGATGCGGCTCACGATGATGCGGTTGTGGCTGCTGGACCCCGGCATGCGGCTGTGGCAGCTGCCGCTGTTTCCCTGAGGCGGCGGGGATTTCGTTCGGCGCGCCAGCCTAAAGCGCCGGACCTGCGCTTCGGACCGCCGAGGGTAAAGGAGATTACCGGTCTCGCGGCGCAAATGCGTCAAATTGCGAATCTTCCTAAAACTCACCAATCCTCGCCTTCCTGTACTAACGTCCAATAACGGCGACAGGGGGGGTACGAGCGACACCGTAAGTTCGGGCCAACATACGGACATCCGTCGCAAAGATCCCCGATACGAAATTGAATTCATGCTGTGCAGAAGAGCCATTGTGGATGGCCCTTTCGCTACCCCCTTGCCGCACAACAGAATCAGCATCGCGAGGGACGAGGATCAAGAAATGGTCGCACTCGGAAGCATCAGCGAATGGCAGCCACCGCACGGCCCACTGACCACTTGGATGGCCACACCTGCGTCGCACGAAGCGGCCCGCGCCGCGCGGCGAAGCGATTCGGCCCCGAGTTATCAACAAAACCAACACCTCTGGACCGCTTACCACGGCAAGGCGCTCAACAGGCAGCTACCTCGGCTGATGGTCGTGGCGTGGGACATTCCCGGCGTATGCGACGTGGCGGCGATGACGGCAGCGATCAATGCCCATGTCCGTAGGCAGGACACCTACCACAGCTGGTTCGAATTCGAGGAGGGCGTCATCGTCCGCCGAGTGATCGACGACCCCGAGGTCATCGACTTCGCGCCCGCGGCGTTCGGAGCGATGAGCCCCGACCAGGCGCGCACGCACGTCCTGACCACAACGCCCGAGACGCTCGGATGGGGTTGTTTCACATACGGAGTCGTCCAGGGGACCGACCACTTCACGTTCTACGCCAGCGTCGACCACCTGCACATCGATGGCTTGTCCGCCGCGCTGATCTTCCTGGACATCCACCTGACGTACCAGGAACTTGCGGCGGGCCCGCCGGTCCACGAGCCCGGCACGCCAGAGGTCAGAAGTTATCGCGAGTATGCGGCGCGGCAGCGCGAGAACGCGGCGAGCCTGACCATGTCATCCCCGGAGATCAAGGACTGGATCGCGTTCGCGCGTGAGGCCGACGGTGACTGGCCGAGCTTTCCGCTGCCGCTGGGCGACACATGGGCCAGCTGCAAGGGTGATTTGTTGACGGTCGAGTTGTTGGACGCCGCGGGAACAGCGTCTTTCGATGCCGAATGCTGCGCGGCCGGTGCTCGGTTCATCGGCGGAGTCTTGGCGTGCACAGCGTTGGCGGAGCGCGCATTGACCGGCAAGGAAACCTATTACGGATTTACGGCCAGGGACACCCGGGCGCCGGGCATCGACACGATGACGGTGGGGTGGTTCGCCAGCCTGATACCGGTTTCCGTGCCGACGACCGGCGACTCGTTCCCCGAGGCGGCGCGGGCGGCACAGAAGTCTTTCGATGCCGCCAAGGACCTCGCCGCAGTACCGGTCGAACGGGTCTTGGAGTTGGCGACGCTGGATGGCCTGGCCATCAAGTTGCCGACACAATTGCCGATGATGGTCTCTTTCCTCGACTTCCGGAAAATACCCCTCGTCGGGATGTGGGCGGAGATGAACTTCGGGACCTACGGCGACAACCTGTCCGCCGGTGGCATCAACATGTGGATCAACCGGCACGTCGAACGGACCACGGTGACGATGTCTTTCCCGGACAACGCGATTGCGCGCGAGTCGGTGGACCGCTACATCGCGACGCTGGGGGAGATGTTTGCTCGCGTCATCGACGCCACCGGCAGCCCGGGGGTGATTGCGCCGACGGAGAACGACAACGAGGCGGCGTAGCGATGAGCAACCTGCTGGATCTGGCCGACCAAACCCTCTTCCTCGGCGAGCGGGCGACAGCGACTACCAGTGTGGTCCAATGCATTTGGGTGTATGACCGCGCGATCGACATGGACGGGCTGCGAACCTTCCATCGCCATCTGGGCCGAGGCCGGTTGCGTCGCCGCATTGAACGGTCCCCTTTGCCGTTCGGCCGGCATCGCTGGGTAGCGCCCGCGTCTGCGCCGGACCTGGACATCGTCGCGGCGGGGCGGAGCCGCGATGAGATCGACGACTGGCTGAACGAGGAGGCGGGAAAACGGCCGGATGCCGAGCACGGCCCCGGCTGGCACCTTGCCGTGCTGCCGTTGACCGATGGTGGCGCGGCGGTGAGCCTGGTGGTCACCCATTGCCTCACCGACGGCGTCGGGCTGTGCGAGGCGGTGGCCGACGCAGCGCGCCGCCGCGACGACCCAATCGCCTGGCCCGCGGCGGCGTCACGGCGGCGGTGGCGGGCGTTGCGCGAGGACACGCGCCAAACCGCGCGGGACACACCGGATGTGGGCCGGGCCCTGGTCGCAGCGGCACGCATGGCTCGGGCCGGCCGTGCAGCCGCCACGTCGTCGGCCACCAAGCGGCCCGTTCCGCCCACCGGACCGGACGAACGCATCACGCTGCCCATGGCAACCGTCTTCATCGATGCCGACGAGTGGGACGCGCGCGCAACCACCCTCGGCGGAACGAGCAACGCGCTGCTCGCCGGATTGGCGGCCCATCTCGCCCAGCGAGTGGGGCGGGTCGCCGCGGACGGGACGGTCAACGTCGGGATGCCGGTCAACGAGCGCACCCCCGGCGACACCCGGGCCAACGCGGTCGTCAACGTGGATATCACGGTCGACCCGGCACTCGTGACGAGGGACCTGCGTGAAATCCGCGCGAGGATCAAGGAAGCGCTGTCCCGCCACCAGAATGAGCCCGACGAGCGCTGGGCGTTGCTGCCGCTGGTTCCGCTCATTCCCAAACGCGTCATGCGACGACTGATCGGCGTGGTCACCGGCAGCGCGATCACCGTCGTGTCGTCCAACCTCGGATCGGTCGACCCGGCCGTCAACCGCCCGGACGGCACCGACGCCGGTCACTTCGCCATGAGGACCGTGTACCCGGGGGTGACCACCGCGACCATGTACCGCACCAACGGCGCTCTGGCGTTGCTGTCGGGCAGGGCGCGCGGCCGGGTCTTCATCTCCTTCCTTGCCTACGAGCTAGGCGGCCCGAATTCGAAAGCCCATTTGAGGCAACAGGTTTCAGGGGCGCTGAGCGACTTCTCGCTCACGGCCACCATGGGCTGGCGCCCCGCCTGCCCGGTGTGACACGCCCGCGTCGGCAGCCCTCCGCAAGTTCGTCGACCGGAAATGGCGCCAACGGGTCGCAAAGCTCAGCCCGAATTTCGACAGCGCGGATGTCCATTCGGCAAACGCTCAAATGCGCATTCGTCTCCTAATATCTTGTGCGTCGCGCGGACGACCGACCCCCGGCAAACGCGGCGCCGGCGCCGTGAGCGAGGGCGCGCGACAGTGCGATCGATCACACGGTCGTGCAATTGTTGCCTTCATCCCATTCGTGCGCTACCGTCCTCAGCGGCGACACAGGGGATGCATAGGGACGCCGCAAGTGGGGGTCCTGATATCGGGAAGCCCGGCGCAAGATTTCAGCCCAACGGGATTTCGTGCTGTGCGAAAAGCCATGCGCGAGAACTTTTTCTGCCTCCCTTGCTGTGCAGGGAACTTCGGCATCGGAAGAACGAGGACTTAAGAAAATGGTCTCGCTCGGCAACATCAACGAATGGCAACCGCCACATGGTCCGGTGACCGTGTGGATGGCCGCGCCCTCTGGACGTGAAGCAGCTCGAACCGCGCGACGAAGCGATTGTCCTCCGAGTTACCAGCAGGCCCAGCATCTTTGGGCCGCCCACCATGGTAGGACGCTGGGCAGGGAGCTACCCCGGCTGATGATCGTGGCGTGGGATATCCCCGGCGCGTGTGAGATTCCGGCGATGACGGCGGCGATCAACACGCATGTCCGCCGGCACGACACTTACCACAGTTGGTTCGAATTCGAGGATGGCGGCATCGTGCGTCGCGTGATCGACAACGCCGATGCCATCGAGCTCGCTCCGGTGGAATTCGGACGAATGGCCGCCGACCAAGTGCGTACACACGTCCTGACGACGACCCCGGGGACACTCGAATGGGGATGTTTCACATTCGGGATCATCCAGCACGCAGACTATTTCACGTTCTACGCGAGCGTCGACCATCTCCACATCGATGGCCTGTCGGCCGGCGTGATCTTCGTAGACATCCACCTGGCGTATCAGGAGCTGGCGCAGGGGCACCAGTCCGCGGCCCTGCCCGAGGTCGGCAGTTACCGGGACTACACCGCGCGACAGCGTGCGAAGGCGGCGAGCTTGACCATGGCGTCTCCCGCGATCAAGGAATGGATTGCATTCGCCCACGACACCGATGGCAATTGGCCGAGTTTCCCTCTACCCCTGGGTGATACGTGGGCCAGCAGCAAAGGTGACCTGCTGACCGTGCAGCTGCTGGACGCCGCCGGGACGGACTCATTCGACGCCATGTGCGGTGCGGCCGGAGCCCGGTTCATCGGGGGAGTGCTGGCCTGCACCGCTTTAGCCGAGCACGAATTGACGGGCAGCGCGGCGTACCACGGGTTCACGGCCAGGGACACCCGGACGGCGGGTATCGACACAATGACGGTGGGTTGGTTTGCCAGCCTGGTTCCGGTTGCGGTGCCTACCGCCGGGACCACGTTCCCCGAGGCGGCCCGGGCAGCGCAGAAGTCGTTCGACGCGGCCAAGGAACTCGCCGATGTGCCAATCGAGCGAGTCTTGGAGTTGGCGGCGACAGCAGATGGACTGGAGATCAAGCCTCCTACGAGCCTGCCGATGATGTTGTCATTCCTGGATTTTCGGAAGATACCGCTCGCCGGGCTCTGGACGGAGACGAATTTCGGTACTTATGGCGACAACCTGTCCGCCGGCGGCATCAATATGTGGATCAACCGGCAGGCGGCAAGTACCACAGTGACGATCTCCTTTCCGGACAACGCGGTGGCGCGTGAATCGGTGGACCGCTACATCGCGACGTTGATCGATGTATTCGCCCGCGCCGTCGCCGGCTGCTCGCGCGAGCCCGATGTTGTTGCAGGCCGGGGTAATGCGGATGCTGCGGACCCTCCCGCGTCAGAGGAAGACGACGGCGAGGCGGCCTAGGAATGAGCAACGTGCTGGATCTAGCCGACCAGACCCTCTTCCTCGGCGAGCGAGCGACAGCCACCAGCAGTGTGGTGCAATGTATTTGGGTCTACGATCGCGCCATCGACATCGACGGTCTGCAAGAGTTCCATGCCCATCTTGCGCGGGGGCGGTTGTGCCGCCGCATCGAACGCTCTCCCGTGCCGTTCGGCCGGCATCGCTGGGTAGCGCCCGCGTTTCCGCCGGACCTGGACATCGTCGCGACACCGCGGACCCGCGATGAGATCGACGACTGGCTGAACGAGGAGGCGGCTAGACGGCCCGATGCCGAGCACGGCCCCGGCTGGCACCTTGCCGCGCTTCCGCTCACCGACGGCGGCGCTGCGGTGAGCTTGGTGGTCACCCATTGCCTCACCGACGGCCTCGGGCTGTGCGAGGCGTTGGCGGACGCGGCTTTAGGCCGTGACGACCCGATCGGCTGGCCGGCCGCGGCGTCGCGGGGCCGCTGGGCGGCGCTGCGTGAAGACGCGCGCCAGACGGTCCGCGACGTACCGGGTATGGGCCGCGCCATCGTGGCGGCGGCACGAATGGCGCGGCGCGGCAGCGGCGATACCGCCCCGCCACCCGAGAAGCGGCCATTCACCGGGTCCGACGAGCCCGTGGTTCTTCCGGCGACAACCGTCTTCACCGACGCCGACGAATGGGACGCCCGTGCGAAGGCCCTCGGAGGCACCGGCAGCGCGCTGCTCACCGGGCTGGCGGCTCGCGTCGCCCAGCGCGTGGGGCGCGTCGCCGCCGACGGCACGGTGGCCGTGGGGATGCCGGTCAACGAGCGCGCCCCGGGCGATACCCGCGCCAATGCGGTCAGCAACGTCAACATCACGGTCGACCCCGCGCCCGCATCGACGGACCTGCGTGGGATCCGCGCCGGGATCAAGCAAGCGCTTGAGCGCCATCAGGATGTGCCTGACGAACGGTGGGCATTGCTGCCGCTGGTTCCCCTGATTCCGAAACGTGTCTTCCGGCGACTGATCAGCGTGGCCACCGGCGGTGGAACCGCTGTCGTGTCGTCCAACCTCGGTGCGGTCGACCCGGCCGCCAACCGGCCGGACGGAACGGACGCCGACTACTTCGCCATGAAGTCGCTGTACCCGGGCGTGACCGCCGCGACCATGCACCGCACCAACGGAGTGTTGGCGTTGCTGTCGGGCAGGGTGCGCGGACAGGTCTTCGTCTCGTTCCTTGCCTACGAGCCGTGCCGACCCAACTCGGAAGCCGAGTTACGGCAACACATTTCGCAAGCGCTGAGCGACTTCTCGCTCACCGCCACGACTGGGTGGCACACCGCCTGCCCGGTGTGAGGCCACGCGTCACGATTCCGCCCGCGGCTCCACCGCCGTCTCCGTGAGTCGGTACAGGTTGGGCTCGGCCAGCTCGTCGAGCAGTGCCGCCAGGTGATCGACGAGCTCGTCCGGCTCCAGCCGGACGTCACCGGCGAGCCAGGCGCTGATGGTTTGCCCGACGCCACCGACCACGAAGTGCGCCGCGGCCTTGATGCGGTCGTTTGCGGGGACGCGCAGCGCTTCCCCGGCGTGCTGGCCGGACAGCATCGCGAACATTGCGCTGGATTCGGCGCGCTTGCGCACTATCACGGGATCGGCCAGCTGCGTGCTGAACAGCAGGCGACCGATGCGTGCGTCGTCGGCGATGGTGCGCACGATGTTGGTCATGCCCGCGCGGGTCTGCTCGGGCGCAGGCACCGCCGCCACCGCGGCCTGGGTGGTGGCGGCCAGTTGGGCGATCACCCAGTCGAACACGGAGGCGACGAATTCGTCCTTGTCGGCGAAACTTTCGTAGAAGTACCGCGCCGCCCGGCCGGCCTGGCGGCACACGCCGCGGACGGTGACCGCGGAGATGCTCTGTTGCTCCGCGCCCAGAAGCTCCAGACCCGCGGACAGGAGCCGGTTGCGGCGCGTGGCCAGCCGCTGCGCGGCCTCGACGCCGCGGTACGGCCGCGCGCTCGAGGTGTTCATGCGAACCATCTTGACACCAGCGCGACGCCGCGACAATATCAGGAAACAGGCGTTCGCACATTACGTGCTCCGCCGCGGGAGGGTCTGACCATGGCAATACACGAGGCTGTCCACGAACCGGCTCGACATGTCGAGCGCGGCGTCTCCGACGCGCCGCGGCCATTGCCCGCACGGCGGCGTCGCCGCCGGCGGCCGCTCGGGATCGACGAGGGGTTGATGGGCGTCGCGCTCTTGGCCGGACCGGCGAACGTGATCATGCAGTTGGCGCGTCCCGGCGTCGGCTACGGCGTCATGGAGAGCCGTGTCGAAAGTGGCCGCGTCGACCTGCATCCGATCAAGCGTGCCCGCACCACGTTCACTTACCTGGCGGTGGCGACCAACGGCAGCGACGCCCAGAAGGACGCCTTCCGCCGCGCGGTGAACCGGGCTCACGCGCAGGTCTACTCCACCCCCGAAAGCCCGGTGCAGTACAACGCCTTCGACCCCGACCTGCAGCTGTGGGTGGGGGCCTGCCTGTACAAGGGCGGGGTCGACATCTACCGCATGTTCATCGGTGAGCTGGGCGGGGAGGAGGCCGACCGGCACTACCGCGAAGGCATGGCGCTGGCCACCACGCTGCAGGTGCCGCCGGAGATGTGGCCGCCGGACCGCGCGGCGTTCGACCGGTACTGGCAGGATTCGCTGGCCAAGATCCGCATCGACGACGCCGTCCGCGAGTATCTGTATCCGATCGCCGCGTCCCGCCTTCCGGGACTTGCCTTGCCTGCGCCACTGCAGCGCCTCGCCGACAGGCTTCCCTTGTTGATCACCACGGGCTTTCTGCCGCAGCGATTTCGCGACGAGATGCGGCTGCCCTGGGACGCCACCAGGCAACGCCGCTTCGACCGGCTCATCGCGACGTTGGCCATGGTGAACCGGTGCTTGCC
This sequence comes from Mycobacterium sp. 852002-51613_SCH5001154, assembly GCF_001667425.1. NCBI lineage: Bacteria > Bacillati > Actinomycetota > Actinomycetes > Mycobacteriales > Mycobacteriaceae > Mycobacterium > Mycobacterium sp. 852002-51613_SCH5001154. Next base: position 66,102 of record NZ_LZII01000062.1, read on the forward strand.
GCGCTTCGTACGGCGGTTTCCCTTCAACATCCTGCTGGCCGACGTCGACCGCCGGATCAGGACGGGGCGCCCGTTGGTCTAGCAGGCGGCACAGCCCGCCAAGTTGATAACGGAAATCATTTTCATTAAGCTCTCCTCTGCCTGGTAACCCTTCCAGCCCGAGGAGACCCATGACGGCGCCGATCTGGATGGCCTCGCCACCGGAGGTGCACTCCGCGTTGCTCAGCAGCGGCCCCGGTCCGGCGTCGCTGCTCGCGGCGGCGGGGGCATGGTCCGAACTGAGCACCGAATACGCCTCGGCCGCAGCGCAACTCAGCGGTGTCCTGGCCGCGGCGCAGGCGGGTTCGTGGGAGGGACCGAGCGCGGAGTCGTATGTGGCCGCCCACGCGCCCTACCTCGCGTGGCTGACGCGGGCCAGCGCGCAGAGCGCTACGGCGGCCGCGCAACACGAAACCGCCGCGGTCGCCTACACCGCCGCGCTGGCGGCCATGCCGACGTTGCCCGAACTCGCCGCCAACCATGCCGTGCACGGGGCGTTGGTGGCGACGAACTTCTTTGGCATCAACACGGTTCCGATCGCGCTCAACGAGGCGGATTACGCGCGGATGTGGGTGCAGGCGGCCGGCACGATGACCACCTACCAAGCGGTTTCCAGCGCGGCGGTGGCGTCGACGCCGCAGCCCGATCCCGCGCCGCAGATAGTGAAATCCGTTGCCCCGAACCACGACTCGGGTGACGATGTGCACGACCCCACGATCGACAACCCGCTCGACGAGTTCATCGCGAATATCCTCAGGAACCTCGGCATCAACTGGGATCCCGCCGAGGGCACCGTCAACGGGTTGCCCTACGACGCCTACACCAATGCGGGGGAACCGATCTTCTGGGTGGTTCGAGCTCTGGAACTGCTCGAGGATTTCCAGCAGTTCGGCTATTACCTGGTGCACAACCCCGCGCTGGCGTTTCAGTACATCGTTCAACTCATGCTGTTCGACTGGCCGACGCACATCCTCGAGATCTTCACCAGTCAGCCGGAATTGCTGGCCCCCGCGGTGCTCCTGGCGGCCGCCCCCTTCGGCGCGGTGGGCGGCTTCGCGGGGTTGGCCGGCCTGGCCGCGATACCGCCGCAGCCCGCGGTCGTCCCGGCACCCGCGCCGGCGCCCGCCCCGCCGCCGAGCCCGATGCCGGCCGTGGCGACCGCGCCGGCCGCCGTCGCGCCGGCCGCGGCTCCCGCCTCGGCGCCGGCGACCGCGCCCGCTCCGACGGCGACCACAGTCACCAGCCCGGCGCCGCCCACCCCGCCGCCCCCGCACGCCGCGGGTTTCGCGCCGCCTTATGTCGTCGCTCCCCCGGGCATCGGGTCCGGTGCGGGGATGGGTGCCGGTGCCAGCTCGAGCGCCAAAAGGAAAGCGCCGGAACCCGATAGCGCCGCCGCCGCGGCGGCCGCGACGGCGCGGGGTCAGGCCAGGGCGCGCCGGCGTAGGCGGGCGGTCCGGGACCACCACGGGGACGAGTTCGCGGACATGAACGTCGACGTCGATCCGGATTGGGGCACGCCGGGCGACGAGGTGCCCTCGTTCGCGTCGGACCGCGGGGCCGGGAGGCTGGGGTTTGTCGGGACAGCGCACCGGGGGGCGACCGGTGATGCGACGGGTTTGGCCACGCTTGCCGGTGACGAATTCGGCAGCGGCCCAAGGGTTCCGATGGTTCCCGGCACCTGGGAAACCGACGCCGGCGGCGACACCCGGTAGCGGCGCCGAACGCCTTACTGATTGCCAACCGGTTGGGTGGTGACCGGCCGTCGGCCTTCGAGGCGCATCTCAAACCTTCGTTCCCTTCGGGGCACTGACTTCATAGCTGCCCGTGTCGTCGGTGAAGGTGACCAGGAACTGGTGTTTGAGGTGGTCGATGGTTGCCTGGCAGGTGAAGGTGCCGCCCTTGGTAACGGTGGGATTTTGTCCGTCGTTGCAGGTGACGTCGCTGACATTCTTGGCGCCGTAACCCGCCGGGTCGGACAGGACCTGCGTGACGCCGGACTGCACGGCGGTGACGTCGAGCTGCGTGGTGACGAAGAAGCCCGGCGCCCAGAATCCCGAGATGAGCATGGCCACGGCGCCCACCATGATCGCCGCGCCCAGGTAAAGCGGCCGACGTCTGCCGCGTGCAGCGGGGGCCACCGGCGCCCAGAAGCCCCCACCGGCGGGCCGTTGGTGATGCGGGTAGGGAAGCGGCCCACGCTGGGTCCCCTTCGGAAACGGGTGCGGGCGGGGCAGGGGCTCGGTGGGCGGATCGTAGAAGCGTCCGGGCGGGACCGGTGACATGCCGGGTCGCCGGGGGTATTGCCCTGGCACCGGGGGCGGGTGTGGCTGCATCGGATGCCTCTCTGTTAAGGCTTGGACCGCGTGAGCGACTACTGCTTGAACTGTAACCGAAGCGGCAGTGGTGCGCAACGTTTGTAAACGGTGCGGCAGCAACGGTGCGCCACCGTAGCAGGGGCAGGATGCGAGCCCAAACGGTTCTGAGCTGCGTAAAATTGCCGCACACGGCCAAGACTGCACACGAAGCAGATGTAGCATGATCCGCAATGCATTGGGTCGTACCGCAGCAGCAGTGAGCCCACGGGAGCGAGGAGCGACAATTGACGCCCGGCCAACCGACGACCGCGCTGACCGTACAAGTCGGGCATGCGACGCACACGCTGCACCCTGCGGCCGGCGCCGCCGTCATCGGTAGAGACGCCGGGGCCGCGGTTCGGGTGGACGACGAGAGGGTCTCGCGGTGGCACGTCCGGCTCGAACCGCACGGCGACGGCTGGCAGGCCTTCGACACCAGTAGCAACGGGATGTTCGTCGATGGGATCCGCCGCAACTCGGTATTGATCACCGGCGTCACCACCATCTGTCTGGGGGCCCCTGACGGGGCAGCCGTGACCCTGATCCCGCAGCGCCCCTCGGAAGTGACGCTCGAGGAGTCGACCCAGGTGGTGCATCCGTTCGAAGCCGAGGACGAGCAGTGGTGGGACGGCCAGAGCGACCCCGGCGTCGTCCGCGCCGGCAGCGCGGTCGCTGAGCGCCGCCAGCAGCTGGGGATCTCGCAGCGGAGCCTGGACCGCGACGGAATCATCAACGCGGGCGCCCTCATCAACTTCGAGAAGGGCCGCAGCTGGCCGCGTCGTTCGACGCTGGAGAGGCTGGAGAAGGTGCTGGATTGGCCGACGGGCCACATCACGCGCATCCGGCGCGGAGCGGTTCCGGCCCCCACCGGTGGCGCCGGCCAACCCGCCGGACCCACGGGAGCTCGCCGCGACGAGGCCACCGAGGTATTGGCCGACTCGATTCACGCGCCCCTGATGGCCGAGACGGTGGAACTGGCCATGCACACCCTCACCACCGCCGTCTCTGGATTGCCCGAGCCGTCCGATCCCGATTTCACTCCCAGGGCCACCAATATCCTGGCCGATCTGCGCAAGCTCGAGAGGCTGGCGTCGAGCGCTGCGCGCAACGCCAAAGGCAGTCCGGCGGTCATCCTGGCGTTGAGCAGTGTGCGGCGCAGCTACAACGACTTGATGATGCGCGCGGCACGCTCGCCCGCGGCCACTTTGGGCCAGCGACTCTACGGCGCCCGTCACCGGGCGGAACTGAGCCTCGAGGAAGCGGCCAATGGCGCGGGGCTGCCGGCGTCCGTCCTCGAGGATGCCGAAGCGGAGCGCACCATCGCCCCCGAGGCCGCCCGGGCCCTCGAAAACCTCATCGCGCAGCTGTCGATCGGTTGACGCGCTGCAGCACGGATTATCCGTGTGTCGCTGACTGCGTCCAGGGAGCCGGGCGTGTGGCGGCGTAGGCCTGGGCGGCCTGGCGTCGCAGATTCTTTCGCGCGTTGTGGTTTTCGAGCAAGGTGAACCAGTTCCAGCCCAAGATGGAAGCCATACTCCACCAACCGGCGAGCAGATTGTGCAATAGAGCGTCGTGCAGTGCGGCTTCGCATTGGGCGAAAGTTCCTGTGACGGTGTAGGTCTGGTTGAACATCAGGATGATCGCGCCGGTGTGTTTTCTGATCCGTACCTGGAAGAACGGTTGGTTGCCCGTAGGGGGCGGGGGTGGGTAGCCGGCCTGCGGCACGCGGTGTGCCGGTGCGTGTGCGGGTCCGTAAACCGGCCGCGCCGCCGGGGGATAGGCCTGGGGGTACCCGTAGGGCTGTCGGTGCTGGGGGTGTGGCTGAGGCATTATTACTCCGTAAGAGGTTGGGGGATCGGGTTTTTCACGCGTTCTGGTAAGGATGTTGCGACGGGTCGATCAGGCTTGCGAGATCGTGGCGGTGGTTTTGGAGACGATGTCGGTTGCTTGGCTGGTGGTATCGAACCCGCACCAGAGGGTGTCGATGACGACGTTGTTGACCAGCCCCATGGCGCGTTGGCAGATCGGGCCGCGGCCGCCGGGCCGGGTTTGCAGGATGGCCAAGGAGGTGTCGGTCGCCTGCAGCTCGCCGAGGTCCCAGCTGCTGGGGGCGTGACCGGGCGGGGTGATGGTGATGGAGCTGTTGGCGCAGCCGGACCAGCGTGTCTTGGACTTGCTGAAGAATTGCTGGGCCGAATCGGCGTCCCGGAAGCCGACCAGGACCTGCACCAGCGCATGCTCGCGCGCAGCAGGTGTGGCGTCATCGAGTATCTGCCCTTGCAGCGCCGTCCAGTTGCTGCCTTGGTAGGCGGTGGCTTCGGCGGGTGAGTAGGTGTCCACGCAGCCGGGGTTGGTGAGCATCTCCTCGTCGTGCCACATCCGCGTCACCGGCTTGCGTACGGCCATGCCGGTGGTGTGGGCGATCGCATTGACGTCGTCTTCCTTCAGCAGCAGATCGGCGAGGTGCTGGGGCAGGATCGCGGGCGGTTGCCAGCGTCCCAGGTCCGGGGCGGCCGCGGGGTGCCCGGTGTTGGTGGTGGTGCATCCGCTCAGCAACAGGGTCAGGGTGACCGCGGCGAGGATCGCCCAGCGCGCCACGGGAGCGAAGCGGGGTCGGCGTCCGGCGGTGTCCTGACTGGGGGCACCGCTTATCGGTCCACCTTGGTTACGCAGCGAAACAGCGCTCATGTCGGGGTCCTCCTGCCAGCTCGTCCGGGTATGACGCAGACGCTAGCAATAAAAGCGCAGCAGTGCAACGTTTCGAAACGTTGCACAGTGCCGAGCGCTGTGTTTCAATTTGGAGCATGCAGCGCAACCTTGCCGCGCCGGGCGGTACCCCTCACCCCTGGGGGCTGGTCCTCACGGCCCGGCCACGCCGGTCGTTCGCGCTGTCCCCGCAGTTCCTCATCCCCGAAGGACACTCGATGCCCCACCACCCGCACCCGCCTACGCCCACCACGACGCGCCCTGCGCCGGGAAGCGCGCCGGTGCCGCCCGGCGCCTACGGACCTGCCCGGTCGGCGCCGCTCGCCGCCGGGCCCCGAGAGGAGGTCACTACCGTCTTGCCCCGCCGGCCGTTCGCGTATGCGGGCCCGCCCGGCGCGCCGCCGGCGCCGCCCGGGATGCCCGTGTGGGGGCCGAGCCCCGGCTACCGACCCTCGTTCGCCCCGGAGCGCCCGCGGCGCCGGCCCACCTGGGCCCGGATCGCCATCGGGGCCGCGGTCGTGGTCGCCATGGTGGGCGCCGGCCTGATGATCAATGCCGCCAGCAGCCCCGATGACAGTTCGACACTGATGCCCGCGCCGGCCACATCCGCGGCGCCGGTCGACCCAGGTCCGGCGCCGCAGGCGCCAACGGTGCCGTTGTCGGCGCTGCCCGGGTTGATGTTGGATGTGGCGACCATCAACAGCATTGAGGGCACAACCGACATCGGTCCTCCACCAGGCGACAACGGCAAGGACGACTACGCGTACAGCGGCGTGAGCACCGACCGCCCCGAGTGCAGCGAGGTCCACACCCCCGCGCTGGATTCAGAGCTCGACAACAGCGGCTGGATCGGGGTGCGAACGCAGTCCCTGCAGGACCGCGACGGCGCTCGGCACCGCAATCACAGTGCCGCGATCTATTTCGCCACGGCCAAGGCGACCAACGACTTCGCGGCCAAACAAGCCCAGGCCTGGCCCAAGTGCAGCGGCGCCACCTTGCACCTCACGGAGCGGGGGCACCCAAGCAGCATTTGGACAGCGGGCACCGTCACCAACCATGACGGCATGCTCAGCATCACCAACACCCAGGAAGGCGGTGGAGGGTGGCAGTGTCAACGGGCCCTGGCCGCGCGCAACAACATCGTGATCGACGTGCGCAGCTGCGGTGAAAACCGCACCGATCAAGCGATCACCATCGCCACCAAAATGGCCGAGCGCGTCACCACCCGCTGAACGCTGCCCGCGAGAGTGAGAAAGGAGGGGGCGATGAGTTGGATACGGTTGGCACCCAACGTCGCATCGTGGACGGCTCCGCCATCCGGGTCAGAACGCGAGTGATGTCGCCAGGGCAATGATGAGCAAAATCAGTGAACGGAGCTGATCCGCTGGTGGCAGCCATTACCATTCTGCTGGTCTGGTCGGCATCGCCACAGGTGGCCGCCAGCGGGCGCCGAAATGAGGGGATGGGGGATGGGGGATGGGCACGCGCCGCGCGACCGCTCCCGACGACGGCCCGTGAGCGGGTGGCCGCGTTGGTGAGCCGACCGGGTGCCCGGCATGTGGATTCCGCCGACGCCGCGACCGGCTGTCCGCACGGGACGGGCCGCTTGGACAACCGAATTGGTGTGCGGCCACGCGTGGCATCGTCGGCCCGGTTGCTGATCGCCACGGCGGCCGCGGTGATCGCTGTGGGCACCGGCTGCTCGACGGTGGTCACCGGTAGCGCCGTCAAGTCCGGCGGCCCGGCGCCCGCGGCGGCCAACGTGGCGCTGCTCGACCCCGGTAACTACCCGCGTCGACCGCGGCCACCGCTGGGCACCGTCGCCGACGACGCAGCCGGTCGCCGCGTCGAAGCCCAGCGGATGGCAGACATGGTGGCGGGCCCCTGGCAGGTCGACGGGACTCTGATCAGTCCGCTGAGCGCCGAAATCGCGCCCACCACCGCGCTTCCCGAGCCGGGGCGGCTCTCGGCGCTGGTGCGTGGTGATTCGATCGCCGCGATCGCCGCCGCGCATCGCTTCGTGGCCGGCTTCGTCAGCGGGCGCGTCACCCCACCCCCGCCACGCGGCCAACCGCCCACCGACAAACCCAGGATCCTGGACAACGGGGTGTTCCGCTTCCCCAGCCCGCAGGACGCCACCGACGCCGCTGCGGCCATGGCCGCCGCCGACATGGCCACCGTCCGGCCCGGCAACATTCCGGCCAGCCGGCTGTCAATCCCGCACTACCCCAACACAGTTGCCAACGTCGCGCCCCTGTCCGGAGGCTTTGAGGCCGAAGCGTTCACCGCTCACGGCCCATACGTCTTCTTCCAGTTCGCGGGCTCTAAAGAGAGCGCCGGCACGGTCGCTGACATGGTTGCCAAGACCCTGGACCTGCAAGGCCCGCTGGCCGACCACTTCCAAGCCACACCGGTAGACCAGCTGGCTGCCCTGCCCGCAGACCCAACCGGACTGCTGGCCCGCACCGTGCCGGCCACCGACCCCAGCGTCAACCAGGCCGCGGTCTATCCACCGCACGGCGCGCTGCATTTCCGGTCTGATCCCGTGGCGACGCAGGCGATGTACAGCGACGCGGGCATCGGCCACGTCGCCGCCGACCGCACCACCGTCTACGAGGCAGTCGATCCCACCGGCGCCCAGCGGGCGGCCGACGGGCTCGCCCGGATTGACGTGCCCTTCCTGAGCTATCACTCCGCCCCCGGAATCAATGGACTGCCATCGGCGCGTTGCTTTGACCGCGGCCTCGACAGCACGGAGCTGGGTGCCGTGCGCTTCCTGTGCATCGCCACCGCCGACCGCTACGCGTTCAAAGCCACTGCCGCCCAAGAAGTTGAGGCCCACCAGATCATCGCCGCCCAATATCTGATGTTGACAGCCGCATGACGCGCCGCGTCCGCCTCTGTGCCCTCTCCGTCGCGGTCGCGGCGGTGACGGTGGCTTGCACTACGACCATCCCGGGGGCTGCTGTTAAAGCGCCCGGGACGGACAGTTCCGACGGCGTCGACCTCGCCCTGCTTGATGCCGGGAACTTTCCCACCGCCCCGCGCCCGCCGCTCGGCGTCGCCGGCGACGCGCTGCGCGGCGGGTGGGTCGAAGGGCGCCGCCTGGCCGGCGCCGTGGTGGGCCCCTGGGAGGTTGACGCCGACCTGATCGACTACGCGCAAATCGATTCCGGCGTGGTCAAAGATGCCGACGCGGTCAGCGCGCTGTTGGGCAGCCCGATGGGTGAGGGGCTGGGCGGCCACAACCTGGTGGCTGGATTTTCCGGTTCGCGTCACACCGAAAAAGGCGCCTACAAAGGGCTGCTCAACATCGTGTTGGAACTGGGCAGCCCGGCCGACGCGACGGCCGCGGTCGCCGACATGGTCACCAAAGGCGCCACCTTGACCATGCCCTTTGAGGCGAAACCCCTTTCCACACAGCCGTTTTCGATTCCGCGTCATCCGGCGACGGCCGCGCTGACCTACCAGTGGACCGCGCAATACCCAGAACCCGGCGGTCCACGGTTCTCGGTGACCGCCCTGACCGCCCACGGCCAGTACGTCCTGGCGCAAACGGCGACATCGGCCGACAGGGCTGATGCTGCGGCTCAATTGATCGCCACCGCACTGGATTTGCAGCAGCCGTTGATCGACGGCTTCAGGCCCACCCCGCCGGATCAGATAGCCCAGCTGCCATTGGATCCCGACGGCCTGATGTCACGCACCGTGGCGCCCCGACAAGAAAACGAGTCGATCAACGACGGCATCTATGACGCGCACGGAGCGCTACTCCTGGAGACCGGTGACCCGGTTCACCTGCAGGCCTTGTTCAAATCGGCCAATGTGCAGCAGGTCGCGTACGTCCTCGAAACCAGGGTCTATCAGACCCCCGACGCCGGGGCGGCGGCGCGCATCGTCGCCGATATGACCGGGCCGCATCAAGTGGGCGGAATCAGTGGCATGCCGAAGGCGAAATGCTTCAACGAAACGTTGGGCTACTGGTGCGTGGCCCGCGCGGATCGCTACGCCTACGAGATGCAAAGCGAGCAAGAGAACGCGCTGCATCAGATGATGGCCGCCCAATATCGCATGCTGACCGGGAAATGAGCCCCTAATGCCTCTCGCTGTCGGAACCATCATCGCCGGATACCGCATCGAAGGCGTGCTGGGCTCCGGCGGCATGGGCACGGTGTATCTGGCCCGTCATCCCACGCTCCCCCGCAATGACGCGCTGAAGATCCTGTCCGCCGAGCTGTCTGTGGACCGCCAATTCAGAGTCCGGTTCACCCGCGAAGCCGACCTGGCCGCCACGCTGAACCACCCCAACATCGTGCGGGTGTACAACCGCGGCGAAACCGACGACGGCCAGCTGTGGATCGCCATGGAGTACGTCGAAGGCACCGCCGCGAACGATTTGGACCGCGCCAACCTCACTCCGGCCCGCATCGTGCGCATCATCACCGACGTCGCCGCCGCACTCGACTACGCCCACTCGCGGCGGGTGTTGCACCGCGACATCAAGCCCGGCAACTTCCTGGTCTTCGCGCCAGGTACCGACCACGAACGGGTGTTGTTGGCCGACTTCGGCATTGCCCGCGCCCTCGACGACGCCACAAACTTGACGGCGACGGGCTCCATGGTCGGCACCGCTGCCTACGCCGCCCCGGAGACCATCGAGGGCCGCCCGGCCGACCACCGCAGTGACATCTACTCGTTGGGTTGCGCTCTGTTTCGGCTGCTGACCAGCCGCACCCCTTACGAGGACAACTCCTTGTCGGCGATGTTGGCCGGACACTTGATGCGGCCCGTTCCGCGCCCCACCGAAATCAATCCCGCCCTGGCGCCCGCGATCGACGACGTGATCGCCCGGGCGCTGGCTAAAGATCCCGACCAGCGCTTCCAGACCGCGGGCGCGCTGGCCGCCGCCACCGCGGCCGCGCTGACCAACAGTCCCGCGCCGGCGCCGGCCACCGGGCCCAGCGGGCTACCGGCAAGCAACCCGACCAATCCCACCGTGACCTATCCACCGACCATACCGCCCACCCCGGCGGCGTTCGGCCCGGCGTGGACCCCGAACCATGCTGCGCCCCAACGGTTTGCAAGCGCTCCCCCCTCGCCACCCCCGGCCGGGGCTCCCGATTCGGTATGGAAAGCCAAGCGCCGCAAACGCGCTCGCCTCGCAGTGGCCGCGACAGCCCTCGTTGCGGTGCTGGTCGCGGCAATTGTGTTCAGAATCCACCTGTTCGGCCGCACCGGCGGGAGCCCGGGTCCTTATCAGCCACAAACCCTCAACACGAAGTTCGGCACCATCAAACTGCAGCACCGGCCGGTGGCTATCGCTGCACTGGGCCCCGGCGATCCCGACGCGGTCCTTTCGCTGGGCGCCCAACCCGTCCTGATGAACGCCGCCAACGCGACCGTGCCGAACTGGTTACAACCGCTGATCCATTCATCCCCACCGGTGTTCGCCGCGGCCGACACCGGCGCCATCACCGCCGCGAAACCGGACCTCATCATCGACACCGGCGATATCGACCAGCCCACCCATGACTCATTGGCCGCCATCGCACCCACCCTCACTCAGCCCGCCGACAACCCCAGAGACTGGACCTGGCAGGCGCAACTGAATTGGATCGCCACCGCCCTCGGTCGCACCGAGGCCGCCAAAGACCTACTCGACAAGGCCCAATCCGAGCAGGACACGATCCGTTCCGAGCACCGCGCCTTTTCCGGCAAATCCGTTGTCGTGGTCGACTACACGGGCACCGGCACGACCGCCGCCGCGGCCCCGTCACCGCCGAGCAGCTACCTGGAAAGCATCGGCTTCAGCTACAACACTCACTACAAGCGCAGCCCGGGTGGCCCCCCACAAGTCCCGTTCGACATCAACGACGTCGACTATGCCGCTCAACGCAGCGACGTCATGCTCTTGCTGCGCACCGACCCCGGGGCCGGCGGCGGGGGATACGCCGGCCTGCCCGCCAAGTACGGCAGCTTCGGCGGCACCCTCGTCATCGTCGACGACCCCGCCACCATCGCCGCGCTGAACGCCGGTGGCCCCGCGGCCACCAGCTACCTCAACACCGCACTGGTCCCCAAGCTCAGCAACCAAATCCGCTGACGATGCTGTCTAGCGATCGGCACCGGTGTCTCAAGCCCGTGGCCGTAGCTGCGGTTCTCACAGCGGCCGTAGCATCGCTCCCCGCGAGTTTGCAACCACCAAGCGCTCATGCAGACCCTTGGCAACCTGCTCCTCAATTTCCGAATGTCGACTCCTATCCGCGGTCAATCCATCGGACTATGCGTACTTTGGCCCCCACCCGAGCATGTCCGGTTATGTCTTCAAGACACCGGGGGAAGTGACATGGTCGTCAGCATGATCACCGAAAGTGGAGTGACGTGCTCAGGTGCGGCGGTGGGCGCCCCACCCTCGTCCACCGTCTCCGCCTCAACCGTGTCACCCGGCCACTACCACAACGAAGAGCTCACATATGACAACGCCAAGCTGCTGCCCGCCGGTCGAAGACTCGATGCCGGAAACGGAGTCGCTTGCGCAGCGCTCACTTCCGACTCGCTGGCCTGCCGCGCAGGGCCCAACGAGGGAATGACGACCCAGCCTCCGGGCCCGCGGCACGTCCAGTATGGCGTGCACGGCTTCGTCATCCAGCGCAACGGAAACTGGACCTTCTGACTCGCGCCTCGGTGTATGCCCCATGCCCACCCTCGCCGTCACGGATCCACACGCGGTGATGTGCTGTTAGCTGTGCCCTGTCGCCTGTGCCCAGTGCGGGGCTGCGGTGTAAACGAGGGAGTCGAACCCTCTGCACTGCCCTTCGTGCGCCAGGAGAGACCGGACTTGACCCGCCGGTCGGGGCTCGTGCGCGCCTCCGCGACGCCTACCTGCTACACCCGGGTCCATTACTCCAACAGGTCTACCTCCCAGTTCGATCGCTGGATCCGCACGTCGAGCTCACGAAGCTCGCGAGCCACCTGATCGGCTTGAAGACGCACATTCGCAACAGTCAAGGCGGACAACATCTTTAGCTCAGAACGCAGTTGTCGAGAGTAACCCTGCTGGTTGCTCCCGGCGGCTGCGTCCGCTGCGCTCTTGAGAACATGGTGACGCCAGCGCAGCGCGTCCCGCCGGGCCAACGCATCGGTCAGCGTGCCGTCTGTGCCGATCGTCGTCGCTGCGTTCGTGCGATTGATCCGCCGGATCAAGGCTTCGTAATCGACGAGCACGCCCTCGACTTCAGCGAGCAAGGCTGCCGCATCTTCGGCCGGTTCTTCGCCCTCCTGATAGCGGGCATTGCTCACGATGCGTGTGCGCAGCTGTTCAATGCGGCGCAGCGCATCGGCCCGCAGTGACAACGCCTCGGCCAGCTTCATGATGCTCCCTCCGGTGGGTGGCGCAACTGCTTACACAGGATAGGTCCGATAACGGCTCTTCAGCGGCCTCCGGCGACCCCGCGGCATCAGCTGGGCGGCCGCCCGTCGCCGAGCGCCGGTACTGTCGGATTCGTGCGTAGTGAAGGCGATACCTGGGACATCACAACAAGTGTCGGTTCGACGGCGTTATTCGTGGCGACCGCCCGAGCGTTGGAGGCGCAGAAGCCGGACCCCCTGGTCGTCGACCCCTACGCGGAGGTGTTCTGCCGCGCCGTGGGCGGGTGGGCGGCCGATGTCCTGGACGGCAAGCTGCCCGACCACCAACTGAAGACCCCGGACTGGGGCGAGCACTTCGTCAACTTCCAGGGCGCCCGCACCAAATACTTCGACGCGTACTTCCGCCGGGCCGCGGACGCGGGTGTTCGCCAGGTGGTCATCCTGGCGGCGGGGCTGGACTCCCGCGCCTACCGCCTGGACTGGCCCGCCGGGACCACCATCTTCGAACTGGACCAGCCGCAGGTGCTCGATTTCAAGCGTCAGGTGCTCGCTGACCACGGCGCCCAACCGAAGACCCAGCGCCGGGAGATCGCGGTGGACCTGCGGGACGACTGGCCGCAAGCGCTGCGCGACAGCGGATTCGACGCCACCAAGCCGTCGGCCTGGATAGCCGAAGGCCTGCTCATCTACCTACCCGCCACCGCGCAGGAGCAGCTGTTCAACGGCATCGACGGCATGGCCGCGCCGGGCAGCCACGTCGCCGTCGAGGACGGCGCCCCGCTCGACCGGGACGACTTCGAGGCGAAACGCGAGGAGGAACGGGCCGCGATGGCCGCCGGCGCGGAACGGCCCTTCTATCAGCTGGTGTACAACGAGCGGATCGCGCCCGCCACCGAATGGTTCGGCGAGCGGGGGTGGAACGCGGTCGGCACCCCGTTGGCCGACTACCTTCGGGAAAACGGCCGCCCGGTGCCCGGCGCTGACGCCGACGCCGGGTCGATGGTGGCGCGGAACACCCTGGTCAGCGCCGTCAAAGGCTGAGAGCCGGCAGCCCGGAGTCGCCGGGCTTTCAATGACTTTTCCCTGAGTTGAGCGCGCGCCGGAACTTTTGCGCGCCGCGCCCCGACTACTACCGGGCTCATCCGTGCGTCGCCCAACAGCCCGGACGACGTCGCTCTCAGCCCGGCGAGGAGTCCTGGCATGGCGCGACGCACTTTGATCGATAGCTCGGCTGGTAGCCGAGGATGACCGCGCCGGTCTGGATGGCGTTCCCCCCGGAGGTCCATTCAGCTCAGCTGAGCAGCGGTCCCGGCCCGGCGGGACTGCTGGCCGCCTCGGCGGCGTGGAGTTCGCTGAGCACGACCTACGCGTCGGCGGCGGACGAGCTGTCCGCGACCCTGGCCGCGACGCAGGCCGGGGCGTGGGAGGGGCCCACCTCCGAGCAGTACGTCGCCGCCCACGCGCCCTACCTGGCTTGGCTGATGCGGGCCAGCACCAACAGCGCGGCGGCCGCCGCCCGGCACGAGACCGCGGCCACGGCTTACACGGCGGCGCTGGCGGCCATGCCGACGCTGCCCGAGCTGGCCGCCAACCACACGATTCACGGCGCCTTGGTGGCGACGAACTTTTTCGGCGTCAACACCATTCCGATCGCCGTCAACGAGGCGGACTACGCGCGGATGTGGGTCCAGGCGGCCACCACGATGTCCACGTATCAGGCGGTGTCCAGCGCCGCGGTGGCTTCGGCGCCAGAGACGGGGCCCGCGCCACAAATCGTGCAGGCCACCGACAGCGGCCAAGACAGTGACGACGACGGAATCGTCGACAATGACGGCGGTAACCCGTACCAGCTGAGCTGGTGGATCAACCGATTCACGGAGATTTTCCAGACCATAGGAAGAGATTTGGCGGAGTTTCCCACGAACCCGGCCGACGCAATAGAGGATTTGCTACAAGACATTTTCGGGCCCGCCGGTCTGATCGCTGACGAGTTCACCCACGTGGGCGAGGCCCTTCAAGCGTTCCCTCAGCTGGCTGCCGTTCCGTTCATCGTGCCGGGTGCATTTGCGGGGGGCATAGCAGGCTTGAGTCTGATGGCCGGCATCCAGCCGGCCCCAACTCCCGTCGCTGCGCCGGCACCGGTGGCCCCGGCTCCCAATGCGCCTGTCGTCAGCGGCGCTCCGGTAGTCGTGAGCGCCGCCTCGGCCCCGGCCGCGGCGCCGGCACCGTCTCCTACCCCTACGTCGGCGGCACCGGCACCCGCGCCGGCCTCGGTGCCGGCGACCGGAACGCCGCCGCCACCCGCCGGCGCCGGGGGCGCCGCCTTTCCGTACATCGTCGGCGGTCCGACCGTGGGCTCCGGCGCGGGCGCCAGCGGCCGCGCGCAACGCAAGGCACCGGAGCCCGATTCGGCCGCGGCCGCCGCGGCGGCGTCGGCATCGGCACGGGAAGCGCAGCGGGCCCGCCGGGGCCGGCGGGCGGCGATGAAAGATCGCTACCGCGGCTACGAGTATGTCGACCTGGATCCGGATACCGACACCGCGGGCGATCCGCCAGACGAGGCGGGGTGGTCGGTCGCATCGGATCGCGGCGCCGGGCCGCTGGGTTTCGCCGGAACGGCGCGCAAGGGCGGCGCCGCCGCGGCGGGCCTGGCGACGCTGGCCGGCGACGAGTTCGGCGGCGGCCCGGCACTGCCCATGTTGCCGGGCTCCTGGGAGCCGGACTAGCGGGCCCGGATCGGCATGCCCGGGACCGGAACTTTTCTCCTACGGGGTACGACTACTGGCTTGTCCGGCGACCGGCGCGGCGGGGGACCCTCGGATTGATAATGAAAATGATTTTCGATAAGCTCGGCCGCTTAGAAGGCGCTGACAACGGCCTGCGAACCTGCTGCGGCCGCAGATAGACCGAAAATGCGGCTGATTTTGCTGGTTAGCATCCTCATTAGCGGTTTTGAACGGGGAGTGGTGTGGTGAGCCGGACGGGCGCTCGCGCCTCGACACTTAGCTTATGCAATGCTAACTTCAGGCGGGTTAGGTTAGGGGAGGCTACACAAATGGAGAGACGTGGCCGTGGAACTCGGTGACACCGGCGTGCTCGCAGCTCAACCCGTCAGTTCTCGAGCGGACGTCAGGGTTGACGGCGACGTCGTCAGCCGCTTCGCCACCTGCTGCCGCGCGCTCGGCATCTCGGTGTACCAACGCCAGCGCCCGGCCGACCTCACCGCCGCGCGGTCCGGCTTCACCGCGCTGACCCGCATCGCCCACGACCAGTGCGACGCCTGGACCGGACTGGCGGCCGCCGGCGATGTGTCCCTCCGGGTGCTGGAGGCGGTGTCGCAGACCGCGACCACGGCCGGCACGTTGCAGCGCAAAGTTGACCTGGCGCCCGGGGCGCTCGGGTTCCGCTACGACACCGGGCTGTATCTGCAGTTCCGCGCCGCCACCCCCGACGACTTCCACCTCGCCTACGCGGCGGCCCTGGGGACGGCCGGCCGGTTCGCCGAGGCCGACCAGATCGTCACCGGCCTGACGGCGCGCCGCCCCAATTGGCGCGAAGCCCGATGGGTCACCGTCGTCATCAACTACCGCGCCGAGCGGTGGTCGGACGTGGTCAAGTTGTTGACGCCCGTCGTCAATGACGCCGACCTCGACGAAGCCTTCTCCCACGCGGCCAAGATCGCCCTGGGCATCGCGTTGGCTCGGCTGGGCATGTTCGCCCCGGCGCTGTCGTACCTCGAGGAGCCCGACGGTCCCGTCGCGGTCGCGGCGGTCGACGGGGCGCTCGCCAAGGCGCTCGTGCTGCGCGCGCACGTCGACGAGGATTCGGCGAGCGAAGTCCTGCAGGACCTGTACGCGGGCCACCCGGAAAACGAACAGATCGAACAGGCCCTGTCCGACACCAGCTTTGGGATCGTGACCACCACCGCGGCCCGGATCGAGGCGCGCACCGACCCTTGGGATCCGGAAACCGAGCCCAGCGCGGAGGACTTCGTCGACCCGGCGGCCCACGAGCGCAAGTCCGTGTTGCTGCACGAGGCCGAACTCCAGCTCGCCGAATTCATCGGCCTGGACGAGGTCAAGAACCAGGTGTCCCGGCTGAAGAGCTCGGTCGCCATGGAACTCGTGCGCAAGCAGCGTGGGCTGGCCGTCGCGCAGCGCGCCCACCACCTCGTCTTCGCCGGGCCGCCCGGCACCGGTAAGACCACCATCGCCCGTGTGGTCGCCAAGATCTATTGCGGCCTTGGGCTTTTGAAGCGAGAAAACATCCGAGAGGTGCACCGTGCCGACCTGATCGGCCAGCACATCGGTGAGACCGAGGCCAAGACCAACGCGATCATCGACAGCGCGCTGGACGGGGTGCTGTTCCTCGACGAGGCCTACGCCCTGGTGGCCACGGGCGCCAAGAACGACTTCGGGCTGGTCGCCATTGATACCCTGCTGGCGCGGATGGAGAACGACCGCGACCGGCTGGTGGTCATCATCGCCGGATACCGGGCCGACCTCGACAAGTTCCTGGACACCAACGAGGGCTTGCGTTCCCGGTTCACCCGCAACATCGACTTCCCTTCCTACGCACCGTCGGAGCTCGTCGAGATCGCGACCAAGATGGCCGAACAGCGCGACAGCCTCTTCGAACAGGCCGCGCTCGACCACATGGAGGCGTTGTTCACCAGGCTGGCCACCGAGTCGACGCCGGACGCCAACGGAATCTCGCGGCGCAACTTGGACATCGCCGGCAACGGTCGATTCGTCCGCAACATCGTCGAACGCTCCGAGGAAGAACGGGAATTCCGGCTCGACCATTCGGATCACGCCGGGACCGGGGAATTCAGTGACGAGGAGCTGATGACGATAACCGACCAAGACGTCGAGAACTCGGTGGAGCCGTTGTTGCGCGGCCTCGGACTGTCGGTGCCCTCATGACGAATCCTGAAGCGGACGAGCGGCGTTCGTTCGCCTCGCGGACCCCGGTCAACGACAATCCCGACAAGGTCGAGTATCGGCGCGGTTTCGTCACCCGCCACCAGGTCACCGGCTGGCGCTTCGTAATGCGGCGTATCGCTTCCGGCATCGCCTTGCACGACACCAGGATGCTTGTTGACCCGCTGCGCACCCAGTCGCGCGCGGTGCTGATGGGCGTGGTCCTGCTTGCCACCGGCTTGGCGGGCTGCTTCGTGTTCTCGCTCATTCGGCCCAACGGGACCGCGGGGACCAACGCGGTGCTCGCCGATCGATCGACCGCCGCTCTGTACGTACGGGTGGGCGACCAGCTGCACCCGGTGCTCAACCTGACGTCGGCCCGCTTGATTGTCGGGAAGCCGGTGAATCCCGCGACGGTCAAAAGCACTGAGCTGGACCGGTTTCCGCGTGGCAACCTGATCGGCATTCCCGGCGCGCCAGAACGCATGGTGCAAAACACCACTCGCGACGCCAACTGGACCGTGTGCGACGGCATCGGCGGCACGTCGCGCGCCGTGCACAGCACGGGTGTCACGGTGATCGCGGGCCGCCCCGACAGCAGCGGCGCGCGGGCGGCCAAACTCGATGCCAGACAGGCGATCCTGGTGGATAGCGGCAACAGCACCTGGCTGCTCTGGGACGGCAGGCGCAGCCAGATCAACCTGGCCGACCACGCGGTCACCAATGCGCTTGGCTTGGGTCTCAACAACTCCGAAGTGCCGGCCCCGCGGCCCATCGCGCTGGGGCTGTTCAACGCGATCCCCGAAGCGCCGCCACTTGCGGCGCCGGGCATTCCGAACGCCGGTGCGCCCGCCGGCTTCAGCGTGCCGGCGCCGATCGGGGCGGTCGTGGTTTCCTATGCGCTGGACCAGAATTCATCGGGTGCGGCGCGCTACTACGCGGTGTTGCCGGACG
The DNA here is from genome assembly GCF_001667425.1 of Mycobacterium sp. 852002-51613_SCH5001154. Lineage (NCBI taxonomy): Bacteria > Bacillati > Actinomycetota > Actinomycetes > Mycobacteriales > Mycobacteriaceae > Mycobacterium > Mycobacterium sp. 852002-51613_SCH5001154. The sequence continues at coordinate 84,445 of NZ_LZII01000062.1, forward strand.
GCCTGCAGCCCATCTCCCCGGTGCTCGCGGCGATCCTGCGCAACACCAACTCCTACGGCCTGGACCAACCGCCGCGGCTGGGTGCCGACGCGGTCGCCAAGCTGCCGGTGTCGCGGATGCTGGACACCTCGCGCTACCCCGACCAGCAGGTCACCCTGGTCGACGCGGCCAAGGACCCCGTCACCTGCGCCTACTGGAGCAAGCCTGCCGGTGCCGCCACCAGCTCGCTGAGCCTGCTGTCCGGCTCCGCGCCGCCGGTGCCCGAATCGATCCGCACCGTCGACCTGGTCGGCGCCTCCCCGGCAACCGCCACCCGCGTCGCCCTGGCACCGGGCACCGGCTACTTCGCCCAGACCGTCACCGGCGGCGCAGGCGCGCCCGGCACCGGGTCGCTGTTCTGGGTGTCCGACACCGGGGTCCGCTACGGCATCGACAACGAGGCGGAGAATTCGGCCGCCGGACGCGGCAAAACAGTTGAGGCCCTTGGCCTGACGGAGCCGGCGGTGCCCGTCCCGTGGTCGGTGCTGGCACTGTTCGCCAGCGGCCCGGCGCTGTCGCGCGCCGATGCGCTGCTGGCGCACGACGGGCTGGCACCCGACAACAAGCCCGGCCGCGTGGCATCAGCAGAGGGAGCGCCCCGATGAGCCGACTCATCTTCGAAGCCCGCCGCCGGCTGGCGCCCCCGGTTACCCGCAAGGGCACCATCAACATCGAGGCGCCCCCCGAGCTGCCGCGCGTGATCCCGCCGTCGTTCCTGCGCCGGGCGATGCCCTATGTGCTGGTGATCCTGATCGTGGGCATGGTGGTCGCCCTGTTCGCCACCGGGATGCGGCTGATCTCCCCGCAGACGCTGTTCTTCCCGTTCGTGCTGCTGCTCGCGGCCACCGCGATGTACCGCGGCAACGACAACAAGACGCGCACCGAGGAGGTCGACGCCGAACGCGCCGACTACCTGCGCTACCTGTCGGTGGTTCGCGACAACATCCGCACCCAGGCCGCCCAGCAGCGGGCGGCGGCCGAGTGGTCGCACCCCGAGCCGACCGCCCTGGCGAGCGTGCCCGGATCGCGCCGGCAGTGGGAGCGTGACCCGCACGACCCGGACTTCCTGGTGCTACGGGCCGGCCGCCACCAGGTCCCGCTGAGCACCGCGCTGCGGGTGAACGACACCGCGGACGAAATCGACCTGGAGCCGGTGTCGCACAGCGCATTACGCAGTCTGCTCGACACCCACCGCATCGTGCGGGACTTGCCGACCGGAATCGACCTGACGAAGGTCTCGCGGATCACCGTTCTGGGTGAGGCGGAGGACGCGCGGGCGGCGATGCGCGCCTGGATCGCCCAGGCCGTGACGTGGCACGACCCGACGGTGCTGGGGGTGGCACTGGTCGCCCGCGACCTGGAGAGCCCGGATTGGTCCTGGCTGAAATGGCTTCCGCACACCGATGTTCCGGGCGAGCTCGACGGCGTCGGGCCGGCTCGTTTCCTGACGACCAACCCCGACGAGCTCGTCCTGCTGCTGGGTCCCGCGTTCGTCGATCGCCCGGCGTTCACCGGGGAGCCCGCCGACGCGCTGCGGCATCTGCTCATCGTGGTGGACGACCCCGACTTCGACCTGAACACCTCGACGTTGGCGCTGGGCCGCGCGGGCGTCACCGTCGTGCACCGCTCCGCGACACCGCCGCACCGCGAGCAGTATTCGGATCCGGAGAAGCCCATCCTGCGCGTCATCCGCGAGGGCAGCCGAGCGGGGGCCCTGGAGCGCTGGCAGACCGGCGGCTGGCAGCCCTACATCGACGACGCCGACCGGCTCGGCGCCGACGAGGCAGCCCACCTGGCGCGCCAACTGTCGCGCTGGGACTCCAACCCGACCCACACCGGGTTGCGCTCGGCGGCCACCCGCGGCGCGACCTTCACCACGCTGCTGGGCATCCCGGACGCCTCGCGGCTTGACGTGCCCACACTGTGGGCGCCGCGCCGCCGCGAGGACGAGTTGCGCGTACCCATCGGCGTCACCGCGACGGGCGAGCCGCTGTTCTTCGACCTGAAGGACGAAGCCGAGGGCGGGATGGGCCCGCACGGCCTGATGATCGGTATGACGGGCTCCGGAAAGTCCCAGACCTTGATGTCGATCCTGTTGTCGCTGTTGACAACTCATTCGGCGGATCGGCTGATCGTGATCTACGCGGACTTCAAGGGCGAGGCCGGTGCCGACAGCTTCCGCCACTTCCCCCAGGTCGTCGCGGTGATCTCCAACATGGCCGAGAAGAAGTCGCTGGCCGACCGGTTCGCCGACACGCTGCGCGGGGAGGTGGCCCGCCGCGAAACGCTGCTGCGTGAGGCCGGGCGCCGCGTGCAGGGCAGCGCGTTCAACTCGGTGGTGGAATACGAGGACGCGCAAAATTCGGGTGCGCAGGGCGCCGAGGATCTTCCGCCGATCCCGACGCTGTTCGTGGTCGCCGACGAGTTCACCTTGATGCTGGCCGATCACCCGGAATACGCGGAGTTGTTCGATTACGTGGCCCGCAAGGGCCGCTCGTTCCGCATCCACATCCTGTTCGCGTCGCAGACGCTGGACGTGGGCAAGATCAAGGACATCGACAAGAACACCTCCTACCGGATCGGGTTGAAGGTGGCCAGTCCCAGCGTGTCCCGCCAAATCATCGGCGTGGAGGACGCGTACCACATCGAATCGGGCAAGGAGCACAAGGGCGTGGGCTTCCTGGTGCCCGCCCCGGGCGCGGCCCCGATCAAATTCCGCAGCACCTACGTCGACGGCATCTACGATCCGCCGCAGAAGGCCAAATCCTTTGTGGTGCAGGCAACCCCGGAGCCCAAGCTGTTCACGGCCGGTCGGGTCGAGCCGGATCAGGACACGGTGATCTCGGTGGCCGACGACGAGGAATTCACCGGACCGCCGCGCAAGTTGATCGCCACCATCGGCGACCAGTTGGCGCGCTACGGCCCGCGTGCGCCGCAGCTGTGGCTGCCGCCGCTGGACGAGCCGATCCCGCTGACCGCCGTGCTGGCGCGCGCCGGGGTGGCCCAGCGCCAGTGGCAGTGGCCGCTCGGCGAGATCGACAAACCCTTCGAGATGCGCCGCGACCCGCTGATGTTCGACGCCACCTCGTCGGCGGCAAACGTGGTGATCCACGGCGGCCCCAAGTCCGGGAAATCGACTGCCCTGCAGACGTTCATCCTGTCGGCGGCCAGCCTGCACTCGCCACGCGACGTCACGTTCTACTGCCTGGACTACGGCGGCGGCAAGCTGCGGGCGCTGGAAGACCTGGCGCATGTCGGCAGCGTGGCCTCCGCGCTGGAACCCGAGCGCATCCGGCGCACCTTCGGCGAGCTGGAGCAGTTGCTGCTGTCCCGGCAGCGGCGCGAGGTGTTCCGCGACCGGCACGGCGCCGCCCCCGACGACGGGTACGGCGAGGTGTTCCTGGTCATCGACAACCTGTATGCGTTCGGCCGGGACAACACCGACCAGTTCAACACCCGTAATCCCTTGCTGGCCAAGGTGAGCGAGTTGGTCAACGTCGGGCTCGCCTACGGCATCCACGTCGTGATCACCACCCCGAGCTGGCTCGAGGTGCCGCTGGCGATGCGCGACGGTCTCGGGCTGCGCCTCGAGCTCAAGCTGCACGATCCGCGGGACAGCAACGTCCGACTCGTCGGCGCGCTGCGGCGCCCCGCGGAGTCCGTGCCGCACGACCAGCCGGGCCGCGGCTTGACGATGGCCGCCGAGCACTTCCTGTTCGCCGCGCCGGAGCTGGACCAGATCGCCGCGCTCAACGCCCGCCACCCGGGCGTGGCCGCGCCGCCGGTGCGTCTGTTGCCGACCAACCTCGCCCCCGCGGCGGTCGGCGCGCTCTACCGCGGCCCCGAGCAGGTGGTCATCGGCCAGCGCGAGGACGATCTCGCCCCCGTCGTCGTCAACTTCGCCGACGAGCCGCTGCTGATGGTGTTCGGCGACAGCAAGTCGGGCAAGACCACGTTGCTGCGCCACATCATTCGCACCATCCGCGAGAACTCCACCGCCGACCAGGTGGCCTTCACCGTGCTGGACCGGCGGCTGCACCTGGTCGACGAGCCCTTGTTCGCCGACAACGAGTACACCGCCAACATCGACCGGATCATCCCGGCGATGCTGGGGCTGGCCAACATCATCGAGTCGCGGCGCCCTCCGGCGGGGTTGTCGCCCGGTGAGCTGGCCCGCTGGACGTATTCGGGGCACACCCACTACCTGATCATCGACGATGTCGACCAGATACCGGACTCGCCGGCGATGAGCGGCCCCTACATCGGGCAGCGTCCGTGGTCCCCGCTGATCGGAATCCTCTCGCAGGCGGCCGATTTGGGCCTGCGGGTGATCGTAACGGCGCGGGCGACCGGATCCGGGCACGCGCTGATGACCAATCCGCTGCTGCGCCGCTTCAACGACCTGCAGGCGACGACGCTGATGCTGGCGGGCAATCCGCAGGACAGCGGCAAGATCCGGGGTCAGCGATTCGGCCGGTTGCCGGCCGGGCGGGCGATCTTATTGGGCGACAGCGATAGTCCGACGTACGTCCAGTTGGTCAACCCGTTGGTGGGTGAGGCCGCGATGTTTGGTGAAACGCAACAGTAAGGGGAGAGTCATGACGTTGCGAGTGGTTCCCGAGGGCCTGGCCGCGACCAGCGCCGCGGTGGAGGCGCTGACGGCGCGGCTGGCCGCCGCCCATGCGGCGGCCGCTCCGGCCATCACCGCGGTGGTACCGCCGGCGGTGGATCCGGTGTCGCTGCAGACGGCCGTCGGGTTCAGTGCGCAGGGCCAGGAGCACGCCGCTGTCGCCGCCCAGGGCGTGGAAGAGCTCGGCCGCGCCGGCGTGGGCGTCGGCGAGGCCGGCGTCAGCTATCTCGCCGGAGACACCGCGGCCGCCGCGACGTACGGGTCCGCGGGCGCCTGAGAATGACGTCGCCCGTCGCTTTCGTCTGGATGGCCTCGCCCCCCGAGGTGCATTCGACGTTGCTGAGCGCCGGTCCGGGACCGGGGCCGCTGCTGGCGGCCGCGGGCGCGTGGACCGCGTTGAGCACCGAATACGCAACGGCGGCAGCCGAACTCACCGGGGTGCTGGGGGAGACTCAGGCGGGGGCGTGGGAGGGACCCAGCGCAGAGCAGTACGCGGCCGCGCACGCGCCGTATCTGGCGTGGCTGCAGCAGGCCAGTGCCGACAGCGCCGGCGTGGCCGCGCAGCAAGAGATCGCGGCGGCGGCGTATACGGCCGCCTTGGCGGCGATGCCGACGCTGGGGGAGCTGGCCGCCAACCACGCCGTTCACGGGGTGTTGGTGGCGACGAACTTCTTTGGTGTCAATACGATTCCAATCGCGCTCAACGAGGCCGACTATGCGCGGATGTGGGTCCAGGCCGCCACCGTGATGGGCGCTTATCAGGCCACCTCGGGGGCGGCGCTCGCCGCCGCGCCACGCAGCGCCCCCGCGCCGTCGATCGTGCGTCCGGGCGGTGACGCCAACAGTCTCGCGGCCAACGCCTCGCAGAACACGCCCGGGGATTGGTGGCAGAACCTGATCCAGCAGTTGTCCAAGTTCCTGCAGGACTTCTTCCAGAACATTCAGCAGATGCTGCAGAACTTCTTCTCCAACCTGCCGGCGTTTCTGGCCGCCAACGGTCCACTGCTGTTCTTCGTCGCCTACCAGGTGTTCTTCAACGCCGTCGGCTGGCCGACCTGGGGTGCGATCCTGACCGCACCCTTCCTCATGCCGCTGCTACTCGGAATCGGACTGAGTTCCTTGCTCTCCGCGCCCGCCGAAATCGCGCCGGTGGCGGCCGGCGCCGCCGCGCCACCGCTCGTGACGTCGACCAGGCCGGCGTCGTCGCTGCCGGCGGTTGCGCTGGCCCCGACGGTGGCGAGTCCCGCTGGGGCTCCGGCCACCTCGGTGGCCGCGGGCTCCGGTGCGGCTCCCGCACCCGCCGCGGCGCCGGCACCGAGCACTCTCGCTTACCTGGTCGCCTATGGCGGCGACCCGGACCCCGGCATCGGCCCGACGGTGGGCGGTCGCGGTGGTGCTAAGGCGCCGGCGGCGACCATCCCGGCTGCCGGGGCGGCGGCGGCCAGCCGGGCCGCGGCGCGTGCGAGGCGGCGCCGGCGCGCCGCAATGCGCGACCACAGCGACGAATACCTGGATATGGAGTCCGACATCGGCATACCACCGGACTACGGCGACGAGGAGCGACTGGCCGCGACAATGGCATCCGGCGCGGGGGCCGGAACGCTGGGCTTCGCGGGAACCGCGCGCAAGGAAAACGGCTTCCGCGCGGCCGGATTGACCAAGCTCACCGACGGCGAATTCGGCGGCGGCCCAAGGATACCGATGATGCCCGGCACCTGGGACCACGACGCGGACCGAGACCCGGCGCATCCGACGGAGCCGAGGGAAGGGGGCTAACGCAGTCGGCACCATGCTCGTCAGTCAGCGAAACCCCTTGAGAACGAACGGAAAGGAATCAACATGAGTATGTTGGACGCTCATATTCCACAGTTGGTGGCCGCGCAATCGGCATTCAGCGCCAAGGCGGCCCTGATGCGCAGCACCATCAGCCAGGCCGAGCAGGAAGCGATGTCGGCGCAGGCGTTCCACCAGGGCGAGTCTTCGGCCGCGTTCCAGGCCGCGCACGCCCGCTTCGTCGAAGCCGCCGCCCGGGTCAACACCCTGCTGGACATCGCACAGGCCAACCTCGGCGACGCCGCGGGCACCTACGTGGCCGCCGACGCCGCCGCCGCTTCCGGCTACACCGCCTTCTGATCCAGCCGCTTCAAACGCCATCAACCGCGAAAGGACTTGTCATGTCCCAGATCATGTACAACTACCCGGCGATGCTGAGCCACGCCGCCGACATGTCCGGCTACGCCGGCACGCTGCAGGGGCTCGGTTCGGACATCGCCAGCGAGCAGGCAACGCTGTCGAACGCCTGGCAGGGCGACACCGGTATGACCTACCAGGCGTGGCAGGCCCAGTGGAACCAGGCAATGGAGAGCCTGGTGCGCGCCTACCAGGCGATGGCCAGCACCCACGAATCCAACACCATGTCCATGCTCGCCCGGGACCAGGCTGAAGCCGCCAAATGGGGCGGTTAATTCTTGTTTCATGAACACTGAGCCGAACGCCGTCGAGCTGACGGTCGATCACGCGTGGTTCATAGCGGAAACCATTGGGGCGGGTAGCTTCCCGTGGGTGCTCGCGATCACCTCGCCCTATAGCGATGCCGCGCAACGCCACGCGTTCTTCGAGCGTCAGAAGGCCGAGCTGACCCAGTTGGGTCTGGTATCGGAGGGTGGGGTCGTCCACCCGGCGGTGGCCGACTGGATCAGGGTGGTGTGCTTCCCGGAACGATGGCTCGACCTGCGCTACGTGGGCCCCGCCAAGGACACCGGCACCGGGGACCTGCTGCGCGGCATCGTGGCGCAGCGCTCTGCCACCACCGACAGGACGATCGTGGCGCTGCGCAGCGCGCAGCTGATCACGTTCACCGCCATGGACATCGACGACCCGCGTGCGTTGGTTCCGGTCCTCGGCGTCGGCCTCGCGCAGCAACCGCCGGCCCGGTTCGACGAGTTCAGCATGCCGACGCGGGTCGGAGCGCGGGCCGACGAGCGGCTGCGCTCGGGTGCCTCCCTGGCCGAAGTCGTTGACTACCTGGGTATCCCGCCGTCGGCGCGGCGGGTGGTGGAATCGGTGTTCAACGGACCGCGCAGCTACGTCGAAATCGTAGCCGGCTGCCACCGCGACGGGCGGCACGCCACCACCGAAGTGGGGATGAGCATCGTCGACGCGGCCGCGGGACGGGTCCTGGTCAGTCCGTCCCGCGCATTCGACGGCGAGTGGGTGTCGACGTTCGCCCCCGGCACACCCTTCGCGATCGCCGTCGCGCTCGAACAGCTGACCGCGTTACTGCCGGACTCCGAATGGTTCTCCGGCCACCGGTTGGCCAGAGATTTCACTGCACAACACGCATAACCCCTTAAAGAGAAGAGAGCAACGATGTTTCAGGTAAGGCCCCAGCGTGTTTCGAGGGTCCGGTGACGTCCGGCGCCGTGATGCCGATCGTCCGCGTGGCAATCCTCGCGGACAGCCGGCTGACGGAAATGGCGTTGCCCGCCGAGCTGCCGCTGCGGGAAATCCTGCCCGCCGTCCAGCGTTTGGTGGTTCCCACGACATCGAATGGCGATTCCGACGACACCGCCCGAGGGACGGCCGACCTCGGCGCGGCGACCCAACTGAGTCTCGCCCCGATCGGCGGCGCGCCGTTCAGCCTGGACGCCAGCCTGGAAACCGTCGGGGTCGTGGACGGTGACCTGCTGGCGCTGCAGCCCGTGCCCGTCGGGCAGGCGGCTCCCGGCATCGTCGAGGACATCGCCGACGCCGCCATGATCTTCTCGACCTCGCGACTGAAGCCGTGGGGCGCAACGCATATCCAGCGCGGCGCGCTGGCCGCTCTGCTCGCTGTCGCATTGCTGGCCACCGGGCTCTCGGTCACCTACCGCGTCGCCACCGGCGCGCTGGCCGGGCTGGTCGCGGTCAGCGCGGTCGCGGCGGTGACCGCGATCGTCGGCTTGCTGGTCGCGGCGCGCTCGCCGCGCACCGGGGCGGCGTGCACGATCGCCGCGCTGGTGCCGATCGGTGCCGCGCTGGCATTGGCGGTGCCCGGCCGGTTCGGACCGGCGCACATCATGCTTGCGGCGGCCGGCGTCACCGCGTGGTCGCTGATCGCTTTGATGGTGCCCAGCGCGGAGCGGGAGCGCATCGTCGGATTCTTCACCGCGACCGCGGTGGTGGGAGCGGGGGTGCTGCTGGCCGCCGGCGCCGGGATGCTCTGGCACCTGCGGCCGCTCGCCATCGGCTGCGGGCTGATCGTCGCGGCGCTGCTGGTCACCGTCGAGGCGGCTCAACTCTCGGCGCTGTGGGCGCGCTTCCCGCTGCCGGTCATCCCCGCGCCCGGCGACCCCACCCCCTCGGCCCCCTCGTTGCGGGTGCTCGAGGATCTGCCGCGCCGGGTGCGGATCAGCGATGCCCATCAGAACGGATTCATCGCTGCCGCAGTGCTGCTCAGTGTCCTGGGCTCGGTGGCGATCGCACTGCGCCCCGAAGCGCTGAGCGGCGTCGGCTGGTACATCGTGGGCGCCACGGCGGCAACATCCGTCCTGCGCGCCCGGGTATGGGATTCGGCCGCGTGCAAGGCGTGGCTGCTCGCGCAGCCCTACCTGGCCGGGGGCGTTCTGCTGGTGCTCTACACCGCGACCGGGCGCTTCGGGGCCGCCCTTGGTGCGGCGCTGGTGCTCGTCGTGCTGGCCGTGGTCTGGGTAGTGGTGGCGCTCAACCCGCGCATCGCCGAGCCGGAGAGCTATCCGCTTCCGGTGCGCCGGCTAGTGGGCTTCGTCGCGGCCGGGCTCGACGCGTCACTCATCCCCGTGATGGCCTACCTGGTCGGCATCTTCACCTGGATACTCAATCGATGATCCGGTCCGGATCGGCTTGTCTCGCAGCGGCTGTGGCGGCCGTGCTGTGGACGTGTCCGTCGGCGTTGGCCATCGATCAGCCGAAGGTCGATCCGGGCGTCCCGCCGCCGAACGGGGCCCCCGGCCCCGTGCAGCCGATGGAGCAGCGCGGCCCGTGCAGCGTCTCCGGGGTCATCCCCGGCAGCGATCCCGCGGCCGTCACGCCCAGCCAGGCGACGCTGAATCTTTCTGGGGCATGGCAATTCTCGCGTGGTGATGGCCAGCTGGTGGCGGTGCTCGACACCGGCGTACGGCCGGGTCCGCGGCTGCCCAACGTCGATCCGGGTGGTGACTTCGTCGAGACGACCGACGGCCTGACCGACTGCGACGGCCACGGCACCCTCATCGCCGGCCTCATCGCCGGCCAGCCCGGCGACGACGGTTTCGCCGGTGTGGCGCCCGCGGCGCGCGTGGTCTCGATCAGGACGACGTCGGCCAAGTACTCGCCCCGCACCCCCGGCGGCGACCCGCTGATGGCACGGGCGTCCTCGGACGTCGCCACGCTGAGCCGCGCGATCGTGCACGCGGCCGACCTGGGCGCCCGGGTGATCGACATCTCCACGCTCACTTGCCTGCCCGCCGACCGGTCCGTCGACCAGGCCGCCCTCGGCGCGGCGATTCGCTACGCCGCGGTGGACAAGGATGCGGTGATCGTGGCCGCCGCCGGCAACACCGGGCCGACCGGATCGGTCGCCGGCGGCACGTCCTGCGAGTCCAACCCGCTCACCGACCTGAGCCACCCGGACGATCCGCGCAACTGGGCCGGTGTCACCTCGATCTCCATCCCGTCCGTCTGGCAGCCCTACGTGCTGTCCGTGGCCTCCCTGACACCGGACGGCCAGCCGTCGAAGTTCACCATGGCGGGCCCGTGGGTGGGCATCGCGGCGCCGGGCGAACGGATCGTCTCGGTCGGCAACGCCGACGGCGGCGGCCTGGCCAACGGTTTGCCCGATGAGCATCAGCAGCAGGTGGCCTTGAGCGGCACCAGCTATGCGGCCGGTTATGTGGCCGGCGTCGCGGCGCTGGTCCGCAGCAAATACCCCGACCTCAACGCCACACAGATCGTGCATCGCATCACCGCGACCGCGCACAACGGCGCCCGGGCGCCGTCCAACGTCATCGGTACCGGCAGCGTGGACCCGGTGGCGGCCTTGACCTGGCAACTGCCCGTGGGCAATCAGCCTCCTGCCTCGCCGGTCAAGCCGGTCGCCGTCCCGCCCGCACCCGCGCCCAAGGACACCACCCCGCGGACCGTCGCGCTGGCCGGAACCGCCGCACTGGCTGTGCTTGTCGCAGTCGCGGGCGCGGTCGCCACCACCGCCACCCGCCGACGAAAGGACCCCACCCCGTGAGCCTGCAGCGCTGGACACCCACCCCCGGACCCGGCCGGATCACGCTGGCGTTGCTGGCCGTCGTCCCGGCGGTGATGGCGTACCCGTGGCGGTCACTGCGCGATTACTGGCTGCTCGGCATCGCCGCGGCTGTCGTGCTCATGCTGTTCGGCTGCTGGCGCGGTTTGTATTTCACCACGCTGCTGCGCCGCCGGCTGGCGATCATGGGACGCGGCGAGGTGACCGCACCCGAATTCGCTTCTGCGACCGCGACAACCGCGCTGCTTCGGATCGGGGCGCCGGGTGGCGACGCGGCCGACGCGTTGCCGCTGCCCTTGATCGCCCGCTACCTGGACCGCTACGGCATCCGCGCGGACAAGATCCGGATCACCAGTCGCGACAACGCATCCGATGCGTCCAGACGCGAGACGTGGATCGGGCTCACGATATCGGCCACCGACAACCTGGCCGCGCTGCGCGCCCGCTCCGCGCGCATCCCGTTGCATGAGACCGCGCAGGTGACGGCGCGTCGGCTGGCCGACCACCTGCGGGAGTTCGGCTGGGAAGTCAACAGCGTCGCGCCCGACGACGTCCCACGGTTGCTCACCTCCAACCCCCGCGAGAGGTGGTCCGCGGTGCAGCGCGGCGCATCGGATTACCTTGCGGCATACCAGGTTCAGGTCAACGGTGAGCTGGCCGAGACCCTGGAGTCGATTCGGGCTTATCCGGCGCGGGAGACGTGCATGGCGCTGGAGATCGCCGGCGACGGGACCCACAACACCGTCGCGGCCGCGTGTGCCTTCCTGACCGACACGCCACCGGAGCGGACGGTTCCGCTGCCCGGGCTGATCCCGCAGCACGGCAACCACCGGCCCGCGCTCGAGGCGCTGGATCTGTTGTCCACGCGGCGGCTCGACGGGCACACCGCCGCCCCGGCGGCCCTGCTGGCGGAGCTGGACTGGCCGACCCTGGCGGGCGAGGAGCCGGCCACCGAAGCCGCTAGAACATGACGGTCTGCAGGAACGCGGTCATCCGGCGCAGATAGTCCAGCTGGCTGACGTGCAGCACGTGGCTGCCCGGAAACCAGTGCAGCGCACAACGATCCCAATGCTCCCACAGCTTGACGGCATGGTCCGGCGGCGCCATCCGGTCGCCGAGCCCGGTGATGATCATCCGCCTGTCCTTGTCCAGCAGCGGCCGATAGGTCAGCGGGCAGTGGTAGGACAACCCGTCCCATAATTCCGCGCGGCTGATGTGCGACAACCGCAGCCCCAGCCGCACGAGTCTGTTGGCCGGAAACCATTCGTCGAACAGAGTCGCCGGGGTGACGACGGGACAGTTCGGGATGACGGCCTCGAGCCGGTCGTCGACCGAGGCCACCAGCGCCGAGGTGTAACCACCCAGCGATATGCCGGTCAGCGCGATCCGGTCGACCCCGGTGCCGCGCAGGTAATCGATGACGGACCGGAAGTCGTGCACCGCCTGGGCCATCGCCTCCGCGAAACCGCTGAGGCCGCCGGCGAAATAGCCGAAACCGCTGAACGGCGATAGCCTTTCGGCGCGCTTGCCGTGAAACGGCAGGGTAAACATCAGGACGTCGTAACCGGACCGGTAATACCACGGCAGCGCGAAGAACCGCCCGTTGGCCAGGTACGACGACCCCATGAAACCGTGGATGACACACAGCGTGGGACGCGGCCCGTCGTCGTGGCGCCAGTGCTGCGCGCGCACGGTGTTGTTGGACTTCCACGCCCCCCATTGCTCGCGCATCGCGGGGTTGATGGCCGTGAAACTGCTTTCGAATTCGATGTTTTCCACCGTGCCGCCGGCGACCCACTCGGTCAGCGGGCTGGCCGGCCGTGACGTGACCCGCGGCGGTTTCCTCGGCGCGGGAAACGACTTCACCGGGTCGCGCTGCGCGCCCAGCTCGGCGTAGAAGTTCAGGTTGGCGCGCTCGGCGCCGGCATCGGGGTGCCGCAGGGAGGCGGCGAGTACGGCCGGGGCCACCGTCGCGGTAAGCAGCGACGACACCCAGGTGCGCAGGGCGAGGTCGCCGATGGCGGAGCCCTCGACTACCATGCGCTGGCGGGGGGACAACGCGGAATTCGGGGGCAATCCGCCGACGTCGAGCGGTACGTCAGCACCCTTGAATGCACCGGGAATGTCCGGAACGGGAATGGGCGGATCAATCGAAGTGTCGGGCGCCACGAAAGCCGATGCTAACCGGCGGGCGCCGCTCCCGGGGCCAGTTGGGCGGCGCCGGGGCGCCATGCGGTAATACGGTTGGTCTACTGCCGGCTTGGCGACGGCGCGTTGATCAGGAGGACCGACATGTGGGATCCAGATGTCTACCTGGCCTTTGCGGACCATCGCAGCCGGCCCTTCTACGACCTGCTGTCACGGGTGGGGGCCGAGCGGGCCCGGCGGGTCGTCGATCTCGGTTGCGGGCCCGGCCACCTGACCAAGTACCTGTCGCGGCGCTGGCCGGAGGCGGTGATCGAGGCGATGGATACCTCGCCGGAGATGGTCGCCGCGGCAAAGGAACGCGGCATCGACGCCGTCGTCGGCGACCTGCGGGACTGGAAGCCCAAGCCCGATACCGACGTCGTGGTCAGCAACGCCGCGCTGCATTGGGTGCCCGAGCATGCCGATCTGCTGGTCCGCTGGGTGGACGAGCTGCCCGCCGGTTCGTGGATCGCCGTCCAGATTCCGGGCAACTTCGAGACCCCGTCACACGCCACGGTGCGGACCCTGGCCCGGCGTGAGCCCTACGCAAAAGTGATGCGTGACATACCGTTTCGTGTCGGTGCCGTGGTACAGCCGCCGATTCAGTACGCCAATCTGCTGCTGGACGCCGGATGCAAGGTCGACGTCTGGGAGACCACCTACCTGCACCAGTTGTCCGGTGACAATCCGGTGCTGGAATGGATCACCGGGACGGCGCTGGTTCCGGTGCGCGAGCGGCTGAGCGCCGAAGACTGGGAGCGGTTCCGCGAGGAACTCATCCCGCTGCTCGACGACGCCTACCCGCCCCGGGCCGACGGCACGACGATCTTCCCGTTCCGGCGGGTGTTCATGGTCGCCGAGGTCGGCGGCTCGCGGCGCTCCGCCGGCTAACCGCTCGCTTCCTTCTCGATGCCGCGTTCGGCGGCGATCGCCGACCGGGAGGTCGGCTTCATCCGATGAATCTGCAGGTACGTCTCGGTGTAACGTGCGGAGATGCGGGTGCCGGCGAACTCCGACGGGATGACGTCACCCGTGCGCTGGCGCCAATCATGAAGCTGGACAGCCAAATCCGCCGCGATCTCGTCCGCACCCGCGACGTCACCGGCCAGCAGGTTGGTGGTCTCGCTGGGGTCGGTGCGCAGGTCGTAGAGCTCGCGCTCGGGGCGCGGGCCGGTGACCAACGGCGCCACGGCCATCCCGGACGGGCTCTCCTCGATATCCAACGGCAGGTCGAGCAGCGGCCGGGGCACGTAGTTCTCGATGTAGCTGTATTCCTTGGTGCGAATCGCGCGGATGGGATCGAACGAGTCGTGATAGGTCTTCGTCGTGTACACGCGGTCTCGGACCGGCACGGCGTGCGGGTCCGGGGCGACCAGGGCGCGCGCGTGCGACACCCCGTCGACATCGTCGGGAACGTCGAGACCCAGCAGGCCCAGCAGCGTCGGCAGCAGGTCCACGCCGGAAAACAGTTCGTCGTAGACGCGTGGGGTGATGGCCTGGCTGGTGGGGGGCCGGATGATCATGCCGATGCCGGTTCCCGCGTCGTACAGCGTGGATTTCGCGCGGGGGAACGCCGGGCCGTGATCGGTGAAGAACACCACCCAGGTGGTGGCGTCCAACCCGGTTTCGGCCAGCGTGTCCAGCAGCCGGCCGACCGCGGCGTCGGCCGTCGCGATCGCCCCATAGAAACTGGCGAGGTCGCCCCGCACCTCGGGGATGTCGGGTAGGAAGTCGGGCGGGTCGACCTCCGCAGTGTCCGCCGGCTCGTAGCGGTCCCGCGGATACGGCCGGTGCGTCTCGAAGAAGCCGGCGGTCAACAGGAACGGCTGGCCCCCGAGATCTTCGGTGCCCTCGCGCAGCCATTCGCCCGCCTTGTCCACCACGTACTCGCAGTATGAGTTGGACACGTCGAACTCGTCGAAGCCCAGCCGCTGCGGGTAGGACGTCTCGTGCTGCATGCCGAAAAGCGCCGAGTACCAACCCGCATCGGTCAATATCTGGGGCAGCGTCCGCACGCCGTTGCGGTATTCCCAGCCGTGGTGCGCCAGCCCGATCAGGCCGTTGGTCTGCGGGTAGCGGCCGGTGAACAGCGATCCGCGCGACGGCGAGCACAGCGGCGCCGTGGCGTGCGCCCGGGTGAACAGGATGCCCTCGGCGGCAAGGCGGTCCAGCCGGGGGCTGGAGACGTCCGGGTGGCCGTAGACGCCCAGATAGCGCCCCAGATCGTGCCAGTGCACGATCAGCACGTTGTCCTGTCGGTCGGCTGCTTCGCCCGGCGCCAATTGCGTCACCTCTCCGATTTGCCCGCGACCGGCGACGATACCGCAGCTACTCGGGGGGACCCTGGGCGCGCCGACTCCAGCGGTTCTCGCAGACGAACTCCGAGAGCGGACGGGCGACGGCCCAGCCGTCCAGTTCCAACGCGGGCCGATCGGGGAATTGGGGCACCGGCCCCAGGCACAGAATGGCCACCGGCTCCGCCCCGGCGGGCATCTCGAGCATGGCCGCCAATCGGTGCGGATCGAACAGCGAAACCCAGCCCATGCCAAGGCCTTCGGCGCGCGCTGCCAGCCACAGATTCTGGATCGCGCACGACACCGACGCGAGGTCCATCTGCGGTAGCGTCCGCCGGCCGAATACATGCCGCTCCCGGTCGTCGCCCAGCGCCACCACCAGAAGCTCGGCGCATTCCAGGATGCCTTCGACTTTCAGCGCCAAAAACTCCTCGCCCCGCTCGCCCAGGGCCGCGGCGGTGAGCGGGCGCTCGTCGTCGACGAGCGCGTGGATGCGCCGCCGCAGCCCGTCATCGGTGATGCGGATGAAACGCCACGGCTGCATCAGGCCGACGCTGGGCGCCGCGTGGGCCGCCTGCAGCAGGCGGGCCAGCACGTCCTCGGCCACCACGCCCGGTGAGAACCGGCGCATGTCCCGTCGTTCGGAGATCGCCCGATAGACGGCGCGGCGCTCCTGCGGGCTGAAGCCCTCCTCGCTCACGGGAGTCATCGTAGGAAATCCGCGTTAGCGTGAACCCTGTCCGCAGCACGGACCCGGCGAACATCCGAGAAAGGAGTGTGCCGTGAAGCCCTTGGACGCACTCGACCAGCTGCCCAGCGACCCCGCCGCCGGCCGCGTGTACGGCGAGCCCTATCAGACACCGGACGGCACCACCGTGATCCCCGTCGTCAAACCCCGCGGCGTCTTCGTCATCCGCAACGGCGAGGCGTCCTGGACGCCCGCCGTGGACGGGAATCGAATCGCGCTGATCGGAGTGATGACCGGCCTGCTGGCGGCGGTGATCGCCAGCCTCGCGGTTCTGCGGCAACCGCCCTGGCCGCGGATGACCGTCACGGACTATAGGTAACGCCGACCGCGCGAAAGACGTAGTCGGGCGGCATGTCGAAGGCCAGCGATCGCCGCGGCAGGCCGCTGAGCACGTCGGCCGGAATGGCGACCTTGTAGTGCAGCGACAGTTCGCCGCTGAACTTCGGGTCGACCCTATTGACGTCGACGTCGACCCGCAAACCGGTCGACGATATTTCGACCTGCGCCGATCCGTTGTGCTCCGCGTCCCAGCGGACGTCGACGGTCGGACCGGCCAGCCTGGGCAACATGGACAACGTGGCGAGCACCCGCTCGGAGCTGAACACCAGCGAACCCGTGTAGCTGGCGACGCTGTGCGGCAATCGCACGCCGGGGATGGCGCCGCGGAATCGCCGGGTCACCGGGACGTAGTCGGCAAGGTGGATAAGGCCTTCCGCCTCGACCTGCGCGTACACGTCGTCGGGCAGCTTGCCGATGCCGAACAACCTACGGACAAATACGGCCATGACGCCAGTATGGACCGGCGCCGGCGACCGCGTGGTCAGGCCGCCCGCCGCTGTGCGCGGTGCAGCTGGTATCCGTGGGGGTCATGACCCGATCGCGGATCACTACGGCCGCCTGCATCGCCGTGACCGCTGTGGCGGTGTACGCGCTTATGTGGGTGGGTTACTCGCAGCACTGGCACTGGCAGCAGCGCATGGACTGGTCACTGCTGGACGCCGCGCGCGACAGCGCGGTCAAACACCCGTTCTGGGTGCGGTTCTGGGCGGATGTTTCCTTTGCGCTGGGTCCGGTCCCGTTGCGGGTGCTGGGCACGCTGGCGGCGGTGGCCGCCCTGATCATGCGCCGGGTGCGCGCGGGCTTGCTGCTGTTGGCGTGTGCGCCGCTGAGCGGGTTCGTCACGGTGGCGGCCAAGACGCTGGTGGACCGGCCACGGCCGTCGACCATGCTGGTGGCCGCGGCTGAGACGTCGTTTCCGTCCGGGCACGCGCTGGAGGCGACGGCCGCGCTGCTCGCGGCGCTGTCCCTGGCGTTGCCGGCGATGAACCGGGCGGTGCGCCGCGGTGCGATCGCGCTGGTCGCGCTGAGCGTGCTGGCGGTGGGGGTCTCGCGGGTGGCACTGAACGTGCACTACCCGTCCGATGTGTTGGCGGGCTGGTCGCTGGGCTACCTGTATTTCCTGATGTGTTTCACGGTAATTCGGCCGCCGAGCCGGGCTTCCTTCCGAAAGCCGTGCGACGCGGGGGATTTGGTCACGGCGCGGTGACCTAACCGGGTCTAAAGCTTTACTTGACCCCGCGCCGTTGGGGTTTGACGATAAAGGTCATGCGCCGACTGCTCGCTTCGCTGGCCGCTTCGGCGTGCGCAGTTTTCGTGTCGCTCGCGCTGGCGCCGATCGGTGCCGCGGCGGGTGCCCCCTGGTTCGCGAACGCGGTCGGCAATGCCACGCAGGTGGTTTCGGTGATGAGCACCGGCGGGTCGAACGCGACGATGGACATCTATCAGCGCTCCGCCGCCGGGTGGCAGGCGCTGCGGACGGGGATCCCCACCCATGTCGGTTCGGACGGTATGGCGCCCCAGGCCAAGAGCGGGGTGCCGGCCACTCCGATGGGCGTGTACACCCTGGACTCCGCGTTCGGCACCGCGCCGAATCCCGGTACCGGACTGCCGTATACCCAGGTCGGCGCCAACCACTGGTGGAGCGGCGACGACCACAGCCCCACCTTCAACTCCATGCAGGTGTGCCAGAAGGCGCAGTGCCCGTTCAACACCGCCGAAAGCGAGAATCTGCAAATCCCGCAGTACAAGCACGCGGTCGTGATGGGAGTCAACAAGAACAAGACCCCGGGCGGCGGCTCGGCGTTCTTCTTCCACACCACCGACGGGAAACCCACCGAGGGATGCGTCGCCGTCGACGACGCTCAGCTGGTGTCGATCATGAAATGGCTGCGGCCCGGAGCGGTGATCGCAATCACCAAGTAGCGCGCGTCAGGCGTCGGTGGCCAGCGCGCGACCGGGCTTGAGCGTGAAGTTCATGCCCTCCAACGACATCGTGGCGTCGTAGGTTCGGTCGTAGCCGGTGCCGCTGATCTTCCAGCCGGCGTCGGTGCGTCGGTAGGTGTCGCGGTAGAAGGCCGCACCGATCAGCATGAAGTTCAAGTCGGCGACGATCACCCGGTCCTGCAGATACCAACTGCCCGTTGCCGTATCGCCGTCGACGATGATGTCCGGATGGGTCACCCGGTGCTCGGTGATGACGTTGGCGGGCAGCGACGTACGCATGTACTCGACCAGGTCGTCGCGGTTGGTGAAGTGCAACTCGTTGCCGATCGACGGCCCGTAGTCGGCCTTGATGTCCGCGGCCAGCGTGTCGGCGAAGTCGTCCCAGTGCTTGGTGTCCAGCGCGCGCAGATACCGGTATTTGACGTGCTTGATGGCTTCGATATCGGCCAGTTCGTCGAGGGTGAGGGTGCTCATCCGGTCATTGCAGCACACGGTGATGAGCCGCTTGCGCTCGCATCGAAGAGCTGGCGTCGCCGAGACTTGAGCCACGGTCACATCGCGCGGCGGGTCTTGTGCGTGGTTTACGTGTCGCGGTGGCCCCGACCGTCGGAGAGGTAGCGGGTGACCATGTCGATCAGGGCGCGCCGTTCCAGGCTCCAGTCGATGGCGGTCCCGGTGACCATCTGCGCCAGCACCACGCCTCGCAGCGTGGCCCAGATGACTTCGGCCACACCGGCGTTCGCGGGATCGTCGGTGATCAGCCGCCCGAGCTGCCCGATGGCCGCATTCATTTCCAGCAGATGGCGCCGCGGGGACTCGCCCGGCCCGCCGCGGGTCGCCCGCAGGATTTCGAACGCCGCCGTCGACGTCGGGCTGCTGTAGCAGCTCCACGCGGTGTCGACGACCACCTCGATGCGCTTGCGCAGCGGCAACTCGCTGACATCGGCCGCCGACAGGCTCTCGATCAGCCGGTCCACCCCGTCGTCCACGACGGCCATCAACAGGCCATTGCGATCGCCGAAGTGATACTGGATGACGCCCCACGTCACGCCCGCGCGTTCGGCGACGTGCTTGGCGGTCGCGGCGGCGAACCCCTCCTCCGTGATGCAGCGGACCGTCTCGTCGATGATCTTCGCGCGCGTGTCGTCGCCGCGCTTGCGCGGCGCCGTGGTGCGCCGGGTGGGGCCCACCGAACCCCCGGCCTGACCTGCAGCAATCGACATTGTTGACTTTATAAC
Source organism: Mycobacterium sp. 852002-51613_SCH5001154 (assembly GCF_001667425.1). NCBI lineage: Bacteria > Bacillati > Actinomycetota > Actinomycetes > Mycobacteriales > Mycobacteriaceae > Mycobacterium > Mycobacterium sp. 852002-51613_SCH5001154. Next base: position 104,117 of record NZ_LZII01000062.1, read on the forward strand.
ATAGCCAAGTCTATTTTTGGGCCGTGAGCCGATCCCGTTATGCGCGGTTGACCCGCGAGCAGTTGGCCGTCCTGGTTCCCGAACTGCTCTTGATCGGGCAACTGATCGACCGCTCGGGCATGGCCTGGTGCATCAGCGCGTTCGGTCGCGACGAGATGGTGCAGATCGCCATCGAGGAGTGGGCGGGCGCCAGTCCCATCTACACCCGGCGCATGCAGCGGGCACTCAACTTCGAGGGCAACGACGTGCCGACCATTTTCAAGGGGTTGCAGCTCGACATCGGCGCGCCACCGCAATTCATGGACTTCCGCTACACCGTGCACGACCGCTGGCACGGCGAATTCCAGCTCGACCACTGCGGCGCGCTGCTCGACGTGGAGCCGATGGGTGAGAAGTACGTGTTCGGCATGTGTCACACCATCGAGGACCCGACCTTCGACGCCACCGCGGTGGCGACCAACGCCCGCGCCCAGGTGCGCCCCATCCACCGGCCGCCGCGGACACCGAAGGACCGCCAGCCGCACTGCGCGTGGACCGTCATCATCGACGAGTCCCACCCCGAGGCCAAGAGCATTCCCGCGCTGGACGTCGTGTACCAAACCCGAGCCGCCACATGGGAACTCGACCCGATCGACCGCTCCGACGAAGGCAAGGCGGATTACTCCGGCCCGTTGCTGTCGGACTTCGACTTCACCGGCTTCTCGCATTCGGCGCTGGTCCGGATGGCCGACGAGGTTTGTCTGCAGATGCACCTGCTCTACCTGTCGTTCGCCATCGCGGTCCGGGCCCGCGCCGCCGACGACGCCCAGGCCGTGTCGGTGTGCACGCAAGGCCTGACCGGCATAGCGGGCGTGGCCGCCGAGCGCATTCACCGCGCGCTGGGGCTGCCCGGCGGCATCGAAGGCGTGTTGCAGGTGCTCGAACTGCACCCCCTGCTGAACCCCGCCGGCTACGTCTGCGCGGAAACGGCCAACCGGCTCGTGGTGCACCGCTCGCCGGCCCACGACGACGCCGCATGGATCGCGCTGTGCTCACCCGAATCGGTGCAACCCCTGCAGGCGATCGCCACCGCCGTCGACCCGCACATCGAGGCCCGGGTCAGCGGCACGAACACCGAGTGGACCGCGGAACTGGTCGAAACCGACACCGCGGCCGCCGAACTGCCCGAGGTGTCGGTAACAAAGGTGAGCGGCGGAGCGACATTCCAGTTTGAGCCGAGACGATCACTGCCGCTGACCGTGGTGTGAGCAACCGCGTCAATTTGTCAAGGGGTCAGCGGTACCACTTCGGTGACGAGGTGGCATCGACCGGATACCGATGATGTTGCAGGCCATCGGTTTTGGGCGTGTCCGCGACTATGGTTAACGCTGGCCACCGACCCCTATAGACGAAAGTTTTCGCTCTATGTACGACCCACTTGGGTTGTCGATCGGGACCACGAACCTGGTCGCTGCGCGCAACGAAAGTCCACCGGTTATCCGGCGTTCGGTGCTGGCGCTTTACCCGCACTGCGCGCCGGAAGTCGGTTTGCCCGAAGAGAATTCGTATCTCGCCGAGCCCGGCGTGATGATGAAGGGCTTCGTCGAGCGCATCGGTGAATCGGTGGCGCTGGTGTCCGCTGACGGGTCCGCGCACGACCCGGAACTGCTGACGGTGGAGGCCCTGGACGCGATGGTGCGCGCCGCCGGCGCGGACGCGTCGTGCTCGGAGATCTCCATTGCCGTGCCCGCGTACTGGAAACCCGTTACCGTGCAGGCGTTGCGCGACGGTCTACGGACGCATCTGGGATTCGTCCGCAGCGGCATGGCGCCCCGGCTCGTCTCGGATGCGATCGCGTCGCTGACCGCCGTGAAGTCCGAGCTCGGCCTCCCCGACGAAGGTGTGGTGGGGCTGCTGGACTTCGGTGGCGGCGGTACGTCGGCGACGCTGGTGAACGTAGCGGGTGATTTCGAACTCGTCACCGCGACAATGCGTTACGCGGCTCTGTCCGGCAACGAAATCGATCAGGAGCTGCTGCTGCGGGTCTTCGAGGAGCTGGGTCGCGGCAGCGGGATCGACCCGGGCAGTACGGCCGCCGTCGGGCAACTCGGCGACCTCAGGGAACAGTGCCGGCTGGCCAAGGAGCGGCTGTCCACCGACGTGGTCACCGAAATCGCTGCCCAGCTCGGCGAACGCAGCTGCAGCTTCACGCTCAAGCGCGACGATCTCGAAGATCTGATGGCGGATCGGTTGACCGGCTTCATCTACGCCTTCGACGACATGCTGGTGCGCTACCGCAAGAATTGGGGGGACCTGGCTGCGGTGGTGACGGTGGGCGGGGGCGCACACATTCCGCTTGTCGCTGAACGGCTTTCGGTGCACGGACGCATCCCGGTCCTGACGCCGTCGCAGCCCGCACTCGCGGCGGCCTGCGGCGCGCTGCTGCTGGCGTCCCGCGGTGACGAGCTGAGCCTGCGCACGCGGACGTCGATCGGCCTGCTCGCGTCCGCCAACGCCACCAATGAGGTCGTCGACCTCGGCGCCGGCGACGTGCTGGTGATCGACGACGAGGCGTTGACGGATCGCGAATTGGCGTGGTCGCAGACCGAATACCCCGGCGACGTGCGGTTGCGGTTCGGCGGCGAAACCTACGACGAAGACGGCCCGTCCGGTTGGTCGATGCGCCTGAACGTGATCGACCCGCCCCCGGACCGGCCGTGGCGCCGCCTTCGGTTGTCGCAGTTGATCATCGGCATGTCCGCCCTGGTGGCGATGACGGCGATCGGCGGCGTGGCCTACACGCTGACCGGCCTGGAAAACCGCCAGGCCCCGCCCGCGCCCAGCGTCGCACCGCTGCCGGCGCCCCCGGCCAGCCACCTGGTCCCGCGCCCCGTCGCGCCGCCACCTCCCACCGGTGGTGACGGTGGGCGGGGGCGCACACATTCCGCTTGTCGCTGAACGGCTTTCGGTGCACGGACGCATCCCGGAA
>NZ_LZII01000063.1:0-31476 GCF_001667425.1 Mycobacterium sp. 852002-51613_SCH5001154
ACGCGCAGCAGAAGGATCTGGACCAGGCGCTGTTGTCGGCGGCCGGGTTCGGCAACACCGGCGCCGACATCTTCAACAGGGGCGGCCCGTACCTGGCGCGCGGCGCCCAGGACCTGGTGCCCACGGCCCAGCTGCTGGACACCTACAGTCCGGAGCTGTTCTGCACGCTGCGCAACTACCACGACATCGAGCCCAAGGCGTCCTCGTTCCTGGGCGGCAACGGCTACTCGCTGAACGCCCACACCGAGGCGCTGTCGGGGCTCGGGTTGCTGGCCAACCCGGTCTCGGCGGTGGTCACGCTCGCCAGCCTGGTTGGCGGGCTGGCCGGGCTCGTCGGCGGCGCGCCGAACCCGTACACCTACCCGGAAAACCTGCCGCGGGTGAACGCGCGCGGCGGGCCGGGGGGCGCCCCCGGTTGCTGGCAGCAGATCACCCACGACCTGTGGCCCGCGCCCGAATTGGTGATAGATAGCGGCAACAGCCTCGCGCCGTACAACCACCTCGACACCGGATCCCCATACGCCATCGAGTACGTCTGGGGCCGCCAAGTAGGGGATAACACGATCAACCCATGAAAATCTCCGGAACAATCGTCAGGCTCAGCATCTTCTCGTTCGTGCTGCTGGTCTTCACTGTGATGATCGTCGTCGTATTCGGGCAGATGCGGTTTGACCGCACGAACGGCTACTCCGCGGAGTTCACCAACGTCAGCGGGTTGCGGGCCGGCCAGTTCGTCCGCGCCTCCGGCGTCGAGATCGGCAAGGTCAGTTCCGTGAAGGTTGTCGACGGCGGCAAGCGCGCGCGGGTGGAATTCAACATCGACCGCTCGGTGCCGCTGTACCAGTCGACGACGGCGCAGATCCGGTACCTCGACCTGATCGGTAACCGCTACCTGGAGCTCAAGCGCGGCGAGGGTGAGGCCGCCGAGAAGGTCCTGCCGCCAGGCGGTTTCATCCCAATGTCGCGGACCTCGCCGGCGCTCGACCTGGACGCCCTGATCGGTGGTTTCAAACCGCTGTTCCGGGCGCTGGACCCGCAGAAGGTGAACACCATCGCGACGTCGCTGATCACCGTGTTCCAGGGTCAGGGCGGCACCATCAACGACATCCTCGACCAGACCGCGCAGCTGACCAACCAGCTGGGTGAGCGGGACCAGGCGATCGGCGAGGTCATCAAGAACCTGAACATCGTGCTGGACACCACGGTTCGCCACCGACAGCAGTTCGACCAGACGGTCAACAACCTCGAGGTCCTCATCACCGGACTGAAGGACCACGGTGACCAGCTGGCGGGCGGCACCGCGCACATCAGCAACGCGGCCGGGACGGTCGCCGACCTGCTCGCCGAGGACCGCGGGCTGCTGCACAGCACCCTCAACTATCTGGATGCGGTCCAGCAGCCGCTCATCGACCAACGCGATCAGCTGAACGACTTCCTGAAGAAGGTGCCCACGGCGTTGAACATGATCGGGCGCGCCATCGGCTCCTACGGCGACTTCGTGAACTTCTACGCCTGCGACATCACGCTCAAGATCAACGGGTTGCAGGCCGGCGGCCCGGTCCGTACGGTCCGGCTCTTCCAGCAGCCGACGGGTAGGTGCACGCCGCAATGAGAACACTTGAACCGGAAAACCGGGTTCGCATCGGGCTGATGGGCATCATCGTGACGCTGCTCGTCATCGGCGTCGGTCAAAGCTTCACGAGCGTGCCCATGCTGATGGCCAAACCGCACTACTACGGCCAGTTCACCGATACCGGGGGTATCGCTGTCGGTGACAAAGTGCGAATCGCCGGCGTGGACGTCGGCAAGGTCGAGGCGCTCAATATCGAGGGCGACCACATCCTGGTCAAATTCAATCTCGGCACCGCGACCATCGGCACCGAGAGCCGGCTGGCGATCAAGACCGACACCATCCTCGGGAAGAAGATCCTGGACGTCGAGGCCCGAGGCAATCAGCAACTGAGGCCCGGCGACTCGTTACCGATTGGTCAGAGCACGACGCCCTACCAGATTTACGACGCGTTCTTCGATGTCACCAAGGCGGCCCAGGGCTGGAACATCGACACGGTCAAGGAATCGCTGCACGTGCTGTCGCAGACCATCGACCAGACCTATCCGCATCTGAGCGCGGCGCTCGACGGCGTCGCCAAGTTCTCCGACACGATCGGCAAGCGCGACGAGCAGGTCAAGCACCTGCTCGCCCAGGCCAACCAGGTGGCCAGCGTCCTCGGCGACCGTAGCGAGCAGATCGATCGCCTGCTGGTCAACACGAAGACGCTGCTGGCCGCCTTCAACGAACGCGGCCAGGCCATCAATGCGTTGTTGGCGAACGTCGCCGCCTTCTCCGAACAGGTCAAGGGCTTCATCAACGACAATCCGAACCTCAACCACGTGCTCGAACAGCTGCGCACGGTCAGCGACATCTTGAAGGAGCGCAAGGACGACGTCGCCGCGGGGCTCACCGAGGTCGGCAAGTTCCTGCCGTCGCTGAACGAGGCCATCGCGTCGGGACCGTTCTTCAAGGTGGTTCTGCACAACCTCGCGCTGTACCAGATCATCCAGCCGTGGGTCGACGCCGCCTTCAAGAAGCGCGGCATCGACCCGGAGAACTTCTGGCGCAGCGCCGGCCTGCCCGAATTCCGGTGGCCCGACCCCAACGGCACCCGGTTCCCCAACGGGGCACCGCCTCCGGCACCCCCGGTGCTGGAGGGCACGCCGGAGCACCCGGGGCCGGCCGTCCCGCCGGGATCGCCATGCTCCTACACCCCGGCCAACCCAGGCGGCAACGTCACCGTCGGCGACGAGGGCCTGCCGCGGCCGTGGAATCCGCTGCCTTGCGCCGGTGGTGGCATCGGACCGTTCGGCGGCCCGGGCTTCCCGGCTCCGGTCGACGTGATGACCTCGCCGCCGAACCCGAACGGTCTGCCGCCGACCCCGGGCATCCCGATCGCCGGGCGGCCGGGCGACCCGCCCCCGGACGTCCCGGGGACGCCCGTGCCGCTGCCGCCGCAGGCACCGCCGGGCGCGCGCACCGAGAACCTGGCGCCGGCCGGACCGACGCCGCCGCCGTCGACCTTCGCGCCCGGGTTCCCGCCGGGACCGGCGGCCCCACCCGGGCCGGGGAACCAGCTGCCGGCACCCTTCATCAACCCGGGCGGATCGGGCGGCAGCGGCGCTGCCGGGGGAGGTAGCCAGAATTGAGCACCGCCTTTGATATCCGGAACATCCGACTACCGAAGCTGACCCGGGCGACCGTCATCCTCGGGTCGCTGGTGATCGTGCTGGCCCTGGTCGTCGGGTTCGTTGGCTGGCGGCTCTTTGAGAAGCTGACCAACAACACGGTGGTGGCCTACTTCCCGGCGGCCAACGCGCTCTACCCCGGGGACAAGGTCCAGATCATGGGGTTGCGGGTCGGCGCGATCGACAAGATCGAGCCCGCCGGCGACAAGATGAAGGTCACCTTCCACTACGAGAACAAGTACCGGGTTCCCGCCAACGCCAACGCGGTGATCCTGAACCCGACGCTGGTGGCGTCGCGGGCCATTCAGTTGGAGCCGGCCTACAAGGGCGGGCCGGTGCTGGCCGACAACGCCGTGATTCCCGAGGAGCGCACGCAGGTCCCGGTGGAGTGGGACCAGCTGCGCAACAGCATCACGAACATCATCTCCAAGCTGGGCCCCACGCCCGAGCAGCCGACCGGCCCGTTCGGTGAGGTCATCGAGTCCTACGCCAACGGGCTGGCCGGCAAGGGCAAGGAATTCAACACCACGCTGAGCAACCTGTCGCAGGCGTTGACCGCGTTGAACGAGGGGCGCGGCGACTTCTTCGCGGTGGTGAAGAGCCTGGCGCTGTTCGTCAACGCGCTGCACAAGGACGACCAGCAGTTCGTCGCGCTGAACGAGAACCTGGCGGACTTCACCACGCGGCTCGCGCACAACGACCACGACCTTTCGAACGCGATCGAGCAGTTCGACGGTCTGCTGTCCACCGTGCGCCCGTTCCTGAACAAGAACCGCGAGGTGCTGACCTACGACATCAACAACCTGGCGACGGTGACGAACACGATCCTGCAGCCGGACCCGCTGAACGGGCTGGAGACCGCGCTGCACGTCCTGCCGACGGCCGCGGCGAACATCAACCAGATCTATCACCCGTCGCACGGGTCGGTGGTCGCCATCCCGGCGATCACGAACTTCGCCAACCCGATGCAGTTCATCTGCAGCTCGATCCAGGCGGGCAGCCGGCTCGGGTATCAGGAGTCGGCTGAGCTGTGCGCGCAGTACCTGGCGCCGATCCTCGATGCGATCAAGTTCAACTACCTGCCGTTCGGCGTCAACCTGTTCAGCACCGCCGAGACCCTGCCCAAGGAAGTCGCCTACTCGGAAGATCGGCTGCACCCGCCCAACGGATACAAGGACACCACCGTGCCCGGCATCTGGGTCCCGGACACCCCGACGTCGCACCGCAACACCCAGCCCGGCTGGATCGTCGCGCCTGGGATGCAAGGCCAGCAGGTCGGGCCGATCACCGCGGGTTTGATGACCCCGGACTCGCTGGCCGAGCTCATGGGAGGCCCCAACATCGCGCCCGTCCAGTCGAACCTGCAGACGCCGCCGGGGCCGCCGAACGCGTACGACGAGAACCCGATCGTGCCACCCATCGGCCTGAACGCGCCGGTGCCCATCCAGCCGCCGCCGCCCGGACCGGGCGTGGCCCCGGGTCCGGTGGCCCCGACGCCGGCGCCCGTCGGGGCGCCCGCGCCGAACGCCGGTGGGCCTGCGGTGCCGACTGACTTCGGGGGTGGCCAGTGAGGAGCAAGCCGAACCGACTTCCAGTGAGGCGCGCAATGAGTCTGGTTCGCCGCCGGGCCTGGCAGGCGATGGTCCTGCTGGTGGCCGCGCTGGTGCTGAGCTCGTGCGGCTGGCGCGGGATCTCCAACGTGGCGATTCCGGGTGGCCCGGGCAGCGGCTCCGGCGCCATGACGATCTACGTGCAGGTGCCGGACACCCTGGCGATCAACGGCAACAGCAAGGTGATGGTCGCCGACGTCTTCGTCGGGTCGATCAAGTCCATCCAGTTGAAGAACTGGATCGCCACCCTGACGCTGGGTATCGACAAGAACACCAAGCTGCCCAAGAACGCCATCGCCAAGATCGGTCAGACCTCGCTGCTGGGCTCCCAGCACGTCGAGCTCGCCTCCCCGCCGAACCCGTCGCAAGAACTGCTCAAGAGCGGCGACACCATTCCGCTGAAGAATTCCTCCTCGTATCCCACCACCGAGCAGACCCTGGCCAGCCTCTCGCTGATCCTGCGCGGCGGTGGCATCCCCAACCTGGAGGTGCTGCAGAACGAGGTCTACAACATCTTCAACGGGCGGGGCGAGGCGATCCGGTCGTTCCTCGGCAAGCTGGACACCTTCACCGACCAGGTCAACCAGCAACGCGATGACATCACCCACGCGATCGACTCGACCAACCGGCTGCTCACCTACGTGGGTGCCCGGGCAGACGTCCTCGATCGGGTGCTCACCGACATCCCACCGCTGGTCAAGCATTTCGCCGACACCAAGAACCTGCTGATCAACGCCGTCGACTCGGTGGGACGACTCAGCCAGGCCGCCGACCAGTACCTGTCGGAAGCCCGCGGGCCGCTACACACCGACCTGCAGGCGCTGCAGTGTCCGCTCAAAGAGCTGGGCAAGGGCTCGCCGTATCTGATCGGCGCGCTGAAGCTGATCCTGACGCAGCCGTTTGACATCGACACCGTGCCGAAGATCTTCCGCGGCGACTACATCAACATTTCGCTGACGCTCGACGTGACCTACAGTTCCGTCGACAACGCGTTCCTCACCGGCACCGGATTGTCGGGGGCACTGCGGGCGCTCGAGCAGTCGTTCGGGCGTGACCCCGAGACGATGATCCCCGACGTCCGCTACACGCCGAACCCGAATGACGCGCCCGGTGGGCCACTGGTGGAAAGGGGGGACAGGAATTGCTGACTCCTTTCATCAGACGCCAGTTGATCGCGTTCGGAATCCTGACGGTCATCTCGCTGCTCGTGCTCGGGGTGTACTACCTGCAGATCCCGAGCCTGGTGGGCATCGGCCGATACACGCTGAAGGCCGACCTGCCCGCGTCGGGCGGCCTGTATCCGACGGCGAACGTCACGTATCGCGGCATCACGATCGGCAAGGTCACCGACGTCGAGCCGACCGAGCGGGGCGCCAAAGCGACGATGAGCATCGACAGCCGCTACAAGATCCCGACCGACGCGACGGCCAACGTGCACTCGGTGTCGGCCGTCGGTGAGCAGTACCTGGATCTGGAATCGGCCGGGAACCCGGGCAAGTTCTTGTCGGACGGTCAGACGATCACGAAGGGCACTGTGCCCGCCGAGATCGGGCCGGCGTTGGACACGGCCAACCGCGGGCTCGCCGTGCTGCCCAAGGACAAGATTGCCCAATTGCTCGACGAGACGGCGCAATCCGTGGGTGGATTGGGTCCCGCCCTGCAGCGGCTGGTGGACTCCACGCAGGCGATCGTCGGCGATTTCAAGACCAACATCACCGACGTGAACGACATCATTCAAAACTCGGGCGGGGTGCTGGACAGCCAGGTCAAGTCGGGCGATGCCATCGAACGCTGGGCGCGCAACCTGAACAAATTGGGCGCGCAGTCCGCGCAGGAAGACCAGCACCTGAAAAGCGTGCTGCGCCAGGCGGCGCCGACGGCCGATCAGGTCAACGAGGTGTTCAACGACGTGCGGGATTCGCTGCCCCAGACGCTGGCGAACCTCGAGGTGGTGTTCGACCTGCTCAAGCGTTACCACACCGGCCTGGAACAGGTCCTGGTGTTCCTGCCTCAGGGCGCGTCGATCGCCCAGACGGTGGCCGCGCCGTTCCCCAACATGGCGGCACTGGACCTGGCGTTGTCGATCAACCAGCCGCCCCCGTGTCTGACCGGCTTCATCCCGGCATCGGAGTGGCGGTCGCCGGCTGACACCAGCCTGCAGCCGTTGCCGTCGGGCACCTACTGCAAGATTCCGATGGACACCCCGGCCAACAGCGTGCGCGGTTCGCGCAACATCCCGTGTACGGACATCGAGGGCAAGCGGGCGGCTACCCCCCGGGAATGCCGCGACCCCCACCCGTACGTCCCGGCCGGGACCAACCCCTGGTATGGCGACCCCAACCAGATCGTGACCTGCCCGGCCCCCGCGGCGCGCTGTGACCAGCCGGTGAAACCGGGTCAGGTGATCCCGGCGCCGTCGATCGACACCGGCCTGAACCCGGCGCCCTCGGACCGGGTGTCGGGGACGCCCCCGCCGACCAGCGACCCCTTGTCGCGGCCGGGGTCGGGTACCGTGCAGTGCAACGGCCAGCAGCCCAACCCGTGTGTCTATACCCCCGGTGGACCTCCCGTGGCGGTCTATAGTCCCCAAAGCGGTCAACTGGTAGGGCCAGACGGAGTTAAATACTCCGTCGAAAACTCGGCCAGAACAGGAGACGACGGATGGAAGGAGATGCTGGCGCCAGCCGGCTGAACCCCCCACCCATGCCGAAGTTACGTCGTCTGCGCAGGCGGCGTCCGAGGAGCCAGGACCCGGCGATCGCCGCCGAGCAGACCAATCCCGACGTGACGATTGAGGATTCGGCCGAACCCGAGGACGCCACCGAAGCGACCAGCGCCGACGGGACGGGCTCGATCGACGAAGCGGCGACGGCGGACGAGCCGTCGGCCGACGAGGCGCCCGCGGCGGAACCCGAGGCTGCGACCGAGGAGACCGGTCCCGCGGCCGCCGCCGAGGAGCCGCCGGAACCCGAAGCCGAGCTCGGGGCGGCAGCCGTACGGCGCGAGTCGCGGTTGGGCCGCGGCTGGTTGGCAGGCATCTCGGCGGTGCTCGTGCTCTGTGCCGCGGGCGTCGGCGCCGGTGGATACTTCGCGTTGCGTTACCACCACGAAAGCCAGGTGATAGCCCGCAACGATGCCGCGGCGCTCAAGGCGGCCGTCGATTGCGTTTCGGCGACCCAGGCGCCCGACACCAACGCGATGGCGGCGAGTGAGCAGAAGATCATCGACTGCGGCACCGACGCCTTCCGATCCCAAGCGCTGCTCTACACCAGCATGCTCGTTCAGGCGTATCAGGCCGCCAACGTTCACGTCCAGGTGTCGGACATGCGTGCGGCCGTCGAACGCAACAACCCCGATGGTTCGGTCGAGGTGCTCGTCGCGGTCCGCGTCAAGGTCGCCAACGATCAGACCCAGAACGAAACCGGGTACCGGCTGCGCGTGAAGATGGCGCAGGCGGAAGGGCAGTACAAGATAGCGAAGCTCGACCAGGTGACGAAGTGACGGTGGTGGTCGAGAAGCCACCGGCCACGGCCGTCCAGGAGTCCCCGCGGAAGGCGTTGGCGCCCTGGCATATTCGCGCCGGCGCGCTCGCCGTCGACGTCCTGCCCGGTACCGCGGTGGTGGCGACGATGGCGCTGGCCGGTTTCACCGTGCCGCCCGGCGGCGTGTGGTGGTGGCTGTGCATCGCGGTCATCGGGGTCGTCGTCCTGCTCGTGTTGGTGAACCGGCTGCTGCTGCCGACAGTCACCGGCTGGAGCGTGGGGCGGGCGCTGTTCGGCATCGCGGTGGTGCGGCGCAACGGCGAACCCATCGGACCGTGGGGGCTGCTGCTGCGGGACCTGGCGCACCTGCTCGACACCGTATCGGTGGTGGGATGGCTTTGGCCGCTGTGGGATTCGGGGCGCCGCACCTTCGCCGACATGCTGCTGCGCACCGAAGCGCGGCGCCGGGAATCGGCCGAGCCGGCGTTCGACGTTCGGCGGTGGACGACGGTGGTGGTGCTGGGCGCGGCGGGACTTTGCCTCGCGGGTGCGGTGATGAGCTATGCGGCGGTGTTCTCCCGGGATCGGGCCACCGACCAAACGCGGGCACAGCTCGACACGCAGGGCCCGAAGATCGTCGCGCAGATGCTGACCTACGACCCGAAATCGTTGCACGACGATTTCAATCGCGCCCTGTCGTTGGCGACCGACAAATACCGGAAGCAGCTGTCCGACCAGCAGGACATGGTGCAGAAGGGCAACCCGGTCATCAACGAGTACTGGGTGACCGACCACGCGATCCAGTCCGCGTCGCCCGATCGGGCGACAATGCTGATGTTCATGCAGGGGCGGCGCGGCGCGGCGCCCGATGAACGCTACATCTCCGCCACCGTTCGGGTGACTTTCGTCAAAGACGGCGGCGGCCGTTGGCTCGTCGACGATCTCACGGTGCTCACCAAGCCCAAACCGCCCGGGAGTGGAAAATGAGCCCCCGCCGCAAGTTTCAGCCGGGCGAGGAGCCGCTGCTGGTCGCGCACCCGGTGCCGCCGGGGCGACCGTGGGGTCTGCCGCTGGCCACCGCCCTCGCCGCGCTCGTCATGACGGTCGCGATCACGGTGTGCACCCTGATGCTCATCAACCATCAAAGCCGAGAGCGCGCCGCGTCGAAGAATCGCGAGGTGCTCAGCTACGTGACCGGCTTCATGACGCAGTTCACCTCCATCGATCCCTTCCATGCCAACGACTACGTGATGCGGGTACTCGCCCAGGCGACCGGCGACTTCGCCAAGGAGTACCGCGACAAGGCGAACGAGATCTTGCTGCAGGTGGCCCGGGCCGAACCGGCCACCGGCACCGTCCTGGACGCGGGGGTGGAGCGATGGAACGACGACGGCAGCGCCACCGTCATCGTGGCCACCTCGGTCAGCTCGAAATCGCCGGACGGTAAACAAGTTTGGGAAAACGCCAATCGGTGGACGGCGACCACCACGCAGGAAGGAAGCCAGTGGAAGATCAGCAACCTGCAGCAGGTGATCTAGCCGCCGACGGGAGCGCCGCCGCAGAGGAGGCGGCGACCGAGGAGCGCGCCGAGTCGGTGGATGCCGACAAAGACTCCTCTGCCGCAGCGGAATCCACGACCGACGACGCCGAAGCCGAGCCGGCCGAGACGCAGCCCGCCGGTCGCAAACGGCGCAAATGGCTGGCCGGTAAGCGGCTGGCCATCACCGTCGTCGTGGCCGCCTTGCTGTTCGTCGGGTCGGCGGCCTTCGCCGGCGCGGCGGTGCAGCCGTATCTGAGCGATCGGGCCGCCGCGGCGACGAAACTCAAAGTGGCGAGGACGGCGGCCGACGCGATCACCACCCTCTGGACGTACACGCCGGAGAACATGGACACCCTCGCCGACCGCGCGTCTCGCTACCTCAGTGGGGATTTCGAGGCGCAGTACCGTAAGTTCGTCGACGCCATCGTGGCCCCCAACAAGCAGGCCAAGATCACCAACCACACCGATGTCACCGGCGCGGCGGTCGAGACGATCGACGACGCCAATGCGGCTGTCATCGTGTACACCAACACCACGTCCACCAGCCCGCTGACCAAGAACGTGCCGTCGCTGAAGTACCTGTCCTACCGGCTGTTCCTGAAGCGCGTGAAGAGCCGCTGGCTGGTGACCAGGATGACCACGATCACGTCGCTGGATTTGACGCCGCACGTCTAACGCGGTCTGCTACGACCCATGGCTGTTACCTCGCCGGTGTCGGAGCGATCGACCGTCGCGGCGTTGTTGCTGTTGACCTTCGCCACCGGCCTGGCGGACTCGATCAGTATCCTGGTGCTCGGCCACGTGTTCGTCGCCAACATGACGGGAAACGTTATCTTCCTGGGTTTTTGGCTGGCGCCCAGGACGAGCATCGACCTGACGGCGGTCGTGGTGGCGCTGCCCACCTTCGTGTGCACCACGATCCTCAGCGGCCGGATTTCCCGGCTTTTCGCCGACCGGACGCGGCAATGGATCACCACCGTATTGTCAATGGAGATAACCCTTTTGGTGGTCCTGGCGATCCTGGCCGGCACCGGGATCCTGCGATATCACGACAACACCAAGCTGATCATGATCGGCATCCTCGCGGTCACGTTCGGTCTGCAGCACTCGAGCGCCCGCCAGTTCGGCATCAAGGAACTGTCCACCACGGTGCTGACGTCGACGATCGTCAGCCTCGGTCTGGACAGCCGCCCGGCCGGCGGCACGGGCGATCGGCAAACGTTGCGTCTCGGCGTCGTGTTGACGATGTGTGCTGGTGCGTTCCTGGGGGCGACGATGTCACGATTCGTCGTCGCGCCGGTGTTCGCCGTCACGGCGGCGGTGGTGGCGGCCAGCCTCTTGATATTCCGCTTCGGCCGGGCTAGTTGAAGGCCAGCCAGCTGGGTAGCGCCCGCTCGTGCGAATCGCAGAGCACCTGCCGGGTGTCGCAGGAGCCCCGCGGCGAGCCCGCACCGGCCCACATGCCGCCGGTGTCGCGGCGCAACACGATGGCCGACGACCCGCCCCCGTCGAGCAGCACGGCGTTGTCGCTGCCCAGCCCGCGGAACAGGTCTTGCATGTTGTCCGGCGTGTAGCTGCCGCCCTCGAAGACGTACATCTCGTCCTTCTGCCGCGAGTACGCCAAAGCCGTTCGCGCGGCGCTCGGTCCGCCGTCGCGCAGCTGCCCGGTCTCGCCGGGCGCCAATAGCCCGATGCCGGATACCGCCACGAACCGCTCGTTCTTGTTCAGGAGATCCTGGACCACCGGAGTCGCGGAATCGTAGTCGCTCTTGGTTTTGGGCCACACCACGTACGGCGCACCGCCGGACGGCAGGATCATCGTCGTCAGGGCGCTCCAGTTTTCGCCACCGCCGGACAGGCCCTGCTTGCCGGGGTAGGCGAGGGTGCCGGTGACGGCCTGGTTGGCCCGGCCCTGCCCGTGGGTGTTGTCCACGAAGGCGCCCAGCGGTGAGCTGCAGCCGGTCTGGCGCCACGAGCCGGCCTTCTGCCCGCGCACGTCGAAGAAGTTCGCGTTGATCGCGATCGTCGGTTGACCCATCCGCTGCCACGCCTGCAGTGGCGCATAGAGTTCCGATGCCTGCCAGAGCCCCTCTCCGGTGCGGGCCCCGGGATTGTTCTCGCAGCGGGCCTGATCGCCCTGATGGGTGTCGACCAGCAGGTGGGGCGAGAGCCGTCCCGCCGCGTTCTTGATGATCATCAGGTGGCCGCCGTTGTTCATCTCATACCAACTGCCGCCGGCGTTGAGCATCGGTGCGGGATGGCCGGGGCCGAAGTTATAGACCAGGTAGGAACCCTTGGTGGTGTTGATGGCGTTCGCCAGCAGATCGCGGCCGTCGGCGGCGTGCGCGACCGGCAGTCCCGTGCACGCCAGGGCGACCCACGCGACCGCGGCGGCGCAGCCGGAAAGCAGCCGGCGCAAGCCCGCGCGTCGGGTCAGCACGATCGCCCTTTCCGCCGTGATCTCGATGCAACATCAACATCATCAGTCACATCCGTAACACTGTCAATCTAAGTAACGGGCGGATGACGCTTGGGCAGCGTTCGAATTACGTTTCCCCGCTTGAGCTTTCGCGCTCAGTGGCGATCGTCCGCTCGTGCTTGCCCTGGCGCGCCTGGTGTTGGGCCTGGTGCTCCATGGCGATCGCCGTCTCGACCGCCCCGGGGATCCGGTGATACCCCTTGCGGTCGTACAGGTGGGTGATGACGCCGCCGAGCAGCAGGCCGATCGCGAGGCCGATTGCGGTCATGATCAACGCCTGCGATATCCCGGTATCCGCATGGCCCTTGAAGTACAGCAGCGACCGAGCGCCCAGGAAAACCTGATGCATGGGCTCGAATTCGGCCAGCCAGCGGAAGAAGGGCGGCGTCGCCTCCAGCGGGACCGTGGCGCCGGCCGACGGCAACCCGAGGATCACGAAGATCAGCATGCTGACCAGCAGGCCGCCCGTGCCCAGCACCGAGAGCAGCGAGCTGGAGGTGATGCCCACCGCGGCGATCGCGAACACCCCGTACGCCCAGAGCTGCCAGCCGAGATCGATGGGCATTCCGAGCCCGTGGGCGATGGCCACGTAAACGGCCGAGGTGAGCAGCCCCAGCAGCAGCATGATGGCCCACTTGAGCAGCAGGGTCTGGAAGCGCGAAATTCTGACCTGCTCGGCGAAGCGATACACCGGGCCGAATTCGGCTGGTACGTAACCGAGTAACGCATCGACGAGGGTGCTGACCACGATGCTGCCGGTGAACCCCGCGAGCAGCAGCAAGAGCGCGTAATAGAAGGCCGACAGCCCGTTGCCGGTGCCGTTGGGCAGCGGGTTGTACACAGTCGACTCGATCTCGATCGGAGTGGAAAGGCCCTCTTCGGCGGCTCCGGCGAGCGGGGCGCCGCCCGTCTGCGCCTTGACCTGAGCCAGAAGTCGTTCGCCCACTTCGCCATTGGCCACGCCCATCGCCATGTTCAGGGTCTGGCCGGCGATGCTGGCGCCGAGAGTGCCGGCCCGCGGATTGGTCGAAATCGTGATCACGGGCCGTTCCGCAGGACCGGGAAGCAGCGCACTCGTCCCCAGGTCCCGCAGCTTCGACGAGAAGCTCGGCGGTATCAGCACCGAACCGTATACGTGACCCGTCTCCAGTTGATGCCTGGCCGTGTCACGGGGGAGCACGCGGACGTCGAACTTGTTCTTGTCCAGGCCGTTCACCAAGCGCCCGGTCAACTCCGCGCCCCCCGGCCCGGCATCCTCGTTCACCACGGCGATGGGGAAGTGCCGCAGGTTGGTCATCGGGTTCAAGATGCCGCCCAGGTACAGCGCGCACAACGCCGACATCAGGGCCAGCGTGATGACCAGCGGCGCCGCCCAGAAGCGTACGGTCCGGACCGCCTTGATGTTCCGGTTGGGGTTCGGCGCCGCGTGTTGCGATCGCGTTTGAGACATGCCGGCTCCTGTCTGTCACGCCCACTCTATGGGCTCAGTCGCCGAGCTTCGCGTGCATCTCCCAGACCAATAGCTCCGATGGCTCGTTCGCCGTCACTCGCCGGCCGGCATCGTCGGCGAACCGAACGGCGTCACCCTCCTGCAGGTCGCCCACGCCTTCGCAGTTGAGTGCGCCCCGAGCCGTGTATAGGTGCAGGTAGGGCGCTTTGGGAAGGGTCACCTGGTCGCCGGTCCGCAACCGCCCGGCGTGCAGCGCGGCATTGCGGTTGTGCAGGGCGATCGCACCGCCTTGCCCCGGGATGCCGGAGGCGATCGTCACGAGTGTGCCGTCCAACAGCTTCGCGTCGATCTCGTGCTGTTGATAGCCCGGGGCGATGCCGGCCTCGTCGGGCACCACCCACATCTGAACGAAATGCACTGGCTCCGTGGACGATTTGTTCTTCTCCGAATGCAGGATTCCACTGCCCGCCGACATGCGCTGGGCCAGACCAGGATAGATGACGCCGCGGTTGCCGATGGAGTCCTGATGTGCCAGTTCACCCCGCAAGACCCAGGTCACGATCTCCATGTCCCGGTGCGGATGCGTGTCGAATCCGGTTCCGGGCGCGACGATGTCGTCGTTGTTCACCAGGAGTAGTCCGTGGTGCGTGTTGTCCGGGTCGTAGTGGTCGCCGAACGAGAACGAGTGCCGGGAGGTCAGCCAGGGCGTGGTGGTGACGGCCCGCGCATCCGCGCGACGAACTTCCGCGTGGGCTGCCATGCCGTCAGTCTAATCGGCGGCGCGGTGAGGCCACCGTCGCGGTGAGCAGTCCTTGGGCATGCCGGAGGGCGGCGTCGAGCTCGGGCAGGGTCAGCGTGGCGGGGCGGCCCAAGTGGATCTCGATCTGGTACTCGGGCTGGGCGTCCGGCCCGAAAATCGGCAGGACCACGAATTCAGCTGCCCCCAAGTCGCTTTCGAGGGTGTCGGTGACCGATTGCAGCGTCACCATCGTCATCAGGGTGGTGAGCTGACGGGTGACCCGGGCCGTCGGCTCCAGGGACGCGAGCACGTCCGCCAGCCGGTTGTGCAGCGACTGATGGGTGTCGTCGAAGCGCCACGCGCCGTAGCCACGCGCGCGGATAGCGGCGAGCACCCGCTGGTGTTCCGTGATTTCAGACCGGGTCAGCCGCGGTAGCACTCGTTGCAGCCAGGCGTTGACCAACTCCTCCTCGCGCCAGGCCATCGCCACCAGGCCGAACGGCGGGTCGATGGGGAAGCGCTGGCCGACGGCCTGTCCGCCGTCGGTGCCATGGCCGACCGCGTCGACGGTGGTCAGGTGGCGGCCGCCGATTCTCGACATCGAGCAGCCCGCGCGGAGCGTCTCGTGCAGGAATCGCAGCGCCGCGCGGCCGCGGTCCAGCAACGGAAACTGCTCGCGCAGGCCGTGCACCAGCCCGAACAGGCCGCTGCCGAGCACATACCGCCGATCTTCGCGACGGGCCACCCAGGCTCGCCCCTCCAGCTCGGCCAGCACCAGGGCGCAGGTGGAGGTGCTTATCGCGCAGCGCTTCGCCAGCTCGGCCGACGCCAGCCCGCGCGGGGAATCGGCAAGCGCGGCAAGGACATCCATCACGCGGCCGGTGGGCGGCGATTTGGCGGTTGACGTACCGATGCACACCTCCCTACGATCCGTCCAAAATACAAGGATAACCGTCCTAATATTAGGAGATATTCCGTCATGATCAAGGTGGCAGTGTGGGGGCCGGGTTCCATGGGGGTGATCGCGCTGCGCGGCGTGATCGACCACCCGGAGTTGCAGCTTGTCGACCTTGTCGTGCACAGCGATGCCAAGGCGGGCCGCGACGCGGGCGAGCTGTGCGGGTCCGGGCCGGTCGGGGTGGTGGCCACCCAGGACCCGGCGGCGCTGCTCGCCGGCGAGGCCGACGCGGTGGTGTACGCCGCCGGCGCCAACCTGCGACCGCTGGACGCCGTCAAGGACATGGTCTCGATCCTGCGGGCCGGCAAGAACGTGGTGTCCTGTTCGGTGGTGCCGCTGGTTTTCCCCGACGGGGTTGACGCCGCTTTCACCGACCCGCTGCGGCAGGCCGCGCACGACGGCGGTGCGTCGTTCTTCACCACCGGCATCGACTCCGGGTTCGCCAATGACGTTCTGCCGCTGGTGCTTACCGGGGTTTCGAGGTCGATCGATTCGGTGCGGGTGACGGAGATGTTCAACTACGCCACCTATCCGGACCGGGCGGCGGTGTACGAGATCCTCGGGTTCGGCAAGCCGCCGGAGTACCAGGCGTTTGCGGCCCAGCCCGGGATGTTCGCCTTCGGCTGGGGGCCCGTTCTGCACCAGCTCGCCGCCGGCCTGGGGGTCAAGATCGACAACATCGAGGAAGGCAACGAACGTATTCCCGCCACCGAGTCCTTCGACACGCCCACCGGCCACATCGCCGCCGGGACCATCGCGGCCATGCGCTCCACGTTGACCGGATACGTCGGCGGCAAGCCAACTTTCATCCTCGACCATGTGACCCGGATGCGTGACGACGTCGCGCCGGACTGGCCGCAGCCCAACATCTCCATCCCGCCGAAGGACCTCGGCTACGGGGCCGCCTCCGGGCGCGGCCTGTATCGGGTGGAGATCGAGGGATCCCCAAGCATGCGGTGCGAATTCGAGATGGCCGAAGACCACGACCATGACCTGGGTGCGCGCATCGCCGGCGCCTCGCGGATGGTCAACGCCATCCCCGCGGTGTGCGCGGCCCCACCCGGGCTGCTTTCGGCGCTGGACCTGCCCCTGATCACCGGGGCCGGCTTGGTCCGCCCGGTGGCGGGACCGCCGCCGGACAGCCGCCTGGTCTAGGGCCGGTCGCCCGGATAGGTGGCGGCGGCGAGTTCGAGGATCTCGGCCCGGTCCGCCGCCAGGATGAACCCGCTGCTGATCGACGCATCGAGGGCCGCGGTGAAGCGTTCCAGGTATTGCGTCATCCCCCCTGGGTAGAGGCGGCGCAACGTGTCGGCGTCGAAGAGTTCGCCGGAGCCGAAGAGCCCGGCCATGATGCCCTCGTCGCCACCGAGCCCGGAGGTTCGCGCGACCGGCACGTCCACCCACGGCGTTCTGACGCCGCCCTGCGCCAGGCCGTTGGCATCCGGAACGGGTTGCGGTCCATAGGCATCGTGCACCTGCATGGGCGCCGCGGTGTGCGCCGGCGCACCGGTGCCCACCCATGTGTTCAGCGCGGCGACCGCCGCCTGTGCCACGTAGTGGTGCTGTGGGGCGAAGTTGATGTTGTGCGAAAAGCGTTGTCCCAAAAGCACGTTGGTCGGCGCGTAGGCGGCGACGAGGTGCGTGAGCGGTACCGAACCGCTATCGATAGGCGCCACCTGGATGGTGTAGTTGTCGGCGTGCGCGGCGCCGGGAATCTCCCAGACCCGCAGCCATTGGTTCTCAGGCTGTCTGGCGAAGAAATAGCCCTCCCGTGCGCCACCGAAGAGATCGGTCTCGGTGATGATCGTCAGCAACGGCACCCGCAGGTCCGGGCGGAATGCGACCGCTTGGGGCGCACCGGTTTCGTCGAAGATGGAGGTTCCGTCGAGCGGTGCGGCGGGGCCGAACCTCGAATGGACGAAGAAGCCGTCGTACGTCGCGGCCATTGGGTCGACCGCGTTGACGTAGGTGGTGAGAAACATCGCCGACTGCGACTCGCCCAACGCAATGATGTGCCGGGCCCGCAGATCACCCAAAACCCCTGTGCCGCTGGGGCTTTTGATCAGCCCGCCGATCTGAGAAAAGATGTCGTAGGAGAAGGCGTCACCCGGGTGGCGCAGGGGCGCATAGCGCGTCGGGTCCTGGCTCTTCAGCGACATGTCGACCCCGAGCAGACTCGCGCCACCGTCGATCCCGACCCGCTGGGCCGAGACGGCGACGTACGCGTAGCCCGCGCGAATGATCTCCCGGTGCGCCATCATCCACACCGCGGGCGCGTCGATGCCGCCGCTCACGTTGAGCCATTCGACCAGCACCGTCCCGTTGAACCGTGCGGGATCCGCGGGTGTCAACACCACCATGCGGGTGGTGTAATCCGCTGTCGCGGAGGGTGTTACGCTCCACCGGCCGTCGGGCTCCAGAGCCGCCGCGGGGGCATACGAGGTGGCCGTCCCGGACACAAAGAACTCCTCGGTGCGGTAGCCCACGTCGGCGAGGTCGAAAGCGCCCAACAGCAGCAGGGGCCGCCCGGGTGCGGGTGTGATGTCGAGCGGGCCGGTCATAGCGAATCGGGCAGCCCGAACTTCGCGAACAGCTTCTCGTCGAGGAACGCGACCACATGTGACACCCGGTCGCCGCGCACGTCCAGCACGTGCAACTGGAAGGGGACGTGCCGGTCCCCGGCCCGCATGTACATCGCGGCGCCGGGCTGGCCGTTGGCGACCAGCGGCAGGAGTCGCATGTCGCCGGGGGACTCGGCGGGGCATTGCTGATGAATGAGGGTGACGATGTCCCGCGCACCCTGGTACCAGCCGGTGTAGGGCGGCATCTCCCAGATCGCCTCGGCGGTGAACAGCTCCACCAGGCGGTCGATGTCGTAGCTCTCGAAGGCGGCGATGTAGCGGTCCAACAGGTCCTGCGTCTCGGCCGAATCCGGTGCCGCCAACCGGTCGTCGGCGCTGGGTCCGACGGCGTCCAGCTGGGAGCGGGCCCGCTGCAGCAGGCTGTTGACGGCGATCGTGGTGGTACCGATGGCCTCGGCCACCTCGGCGGCCTTCCACTGCAGCACGTCGCGCAGCAGCAGCACTGCTCGCTGCCGGGGTGAAAGGTGTTGCAGCGCGGCGACAAACGCCAACCGCACCGACTCGCGCGACCCGACGATGACCGACGGGTCGGCCGGGTCATTCGTCGGATCCGGAAGCGGCTCGAGCCAGGGCACCTCGCGGCGCTCCTGCAGCTCGGCGGTCGGGTCGGCGCTGGGCGCGCCCAGGCCGGTCGGCAAGGGCCGGCGTTGCCGGCCCTCCAGCGCGCTCAGGCATGTGTTGGTGGCGATGCGATGCAGCCACGTCCGCACCGAGGACTTGCCTTCGAAGCTGTCGTAGGCCCGCCACGCCCGCAGCAGCGTTTCCTGAACCAGATCCTCCGCGTCGTGCAACGACCCGGTCATCCGGTAGCAGTGGGCGAGCAGCTCACGACGGTACGGTTCGGCATGCGCCGAGAAGTCCCCGTCGACCGTCGGGACGAATTCGGAGTCGGCGGTGTTTTGCGCGAGCAGCCCCACGATGGGAGAGCCTACGGCAGTGTCTGGCGCGGCGACCTGCGGCGGGAGCCATTACGCTGCCCGTAATGACTAGGACCGTGGTGAACCGCGACGAACGGAACTTCGACGGATTCGGCGGCGTGCGCATCGTCTACGACGTCTGGACACCCGACATCGCGCCGCGGGCGGTGGTCGTCCTGTCGCATGGTCTCGGCGAGTATGCCCGGCGTTACGATCACGTCGCTCAGCGTTTCGGTGCGGCGGGCCTGGTCACGTACGCGCTGGACCACCGCGGGCACGGCCGCTCGGGCGGCAAGCGGGTGCTGGTGCGGGACATCTCCGAGTACACCGCGGACTTCGACAGCCTGGTCCGGATCGCCACCCGCGAGCATCCCGGGCTCGAGTGCATCGTGCTCGGGCACAGCATGGGCGGCGCCATCGTGTTCGCCTACGGCGTCGAACGCCCCGACAATTACGACCTGATGGTGCTGTCCGGGCCGGCGGTGGCGGCGCAGGATCAGGTCTCGCCGCTGATGGTGCTGGCTGCCCGGGTACTCGGCGCCCTGGTGCCCGGCCTGCCGGTGCAGGAGCTCGACGTCGACGCCATCTCCCGGGATCCCGCGGTGGTGAAGGCATACAAGAACGATCCACTGGTGTACCACGGCAAGGTCCCGGCCGGCATCGGTCGGGCCCTGTTGCAGGTCGGCGAGACGATGCCGGAGCGCGCGCCGGCGCTGACCGCGCCGCTGCTGGTGGTGCACGGATCCGACGACCGTCTGATCGCCGTCGCTGGCAGCCGGCGACTGGTCGAGTGCGTGGGCTCCACCGACGTGCAATTGAAGGTTTACCCGGGGCTTTACCACGAGGTCTTCAACGAGCCGGAGCGCGACCAGGTGCTTGGCGACGTGGTCTCGTGGATCACCGCCCGGCTCTGAGCCGAATGTGTCGGATCGCTCCCGTAGTTTGGCGCATATGACGCGCGCCGGCGACGATGCAGAACGAAGTGATGCGGTGGGGGTGCCCCCAGCCCCGAAGCGGCGAGGGGGAGAGCGGCGCATATGACCGACGACAAAATGCTGGCCCGCATCGCCGCGCTGTTGCGTCAGGCCGAAGGCACCGACAACCCACACGAGGCGGACGCCTTCATGAGCGCCGCGCAGCGGTTGGCGACGGCGGCCTCGATCGACTTGGCGGTGGCGCGTTCGCACGCCGCCAATCGCTCGCCGGCCCAGGCGCCGACCCAGCGCACCATCACGATCGGAAACGCGGGCACCAAGGGGTTGCGGACGTATGTGCAGCTGTTCGTGTTGATCGCCTTGGCCAACGACGTGCGCTGTGATGTGGCATCGAATTCGACGTTCGTTTACGCCTACGGGTTCGCCGAGGACATCGACGCTACCCACGCGTTGTACGCCAGCCTGGTCGTCCAGATGGTGCGGGCGTCGGACGCCTACCTCGCGTCGGGCGCGCACCGGCCCACGCCGACCATCACCGCGCGGCTGAACTTCCAGCTGGCCTTCGGGGCGCGGGTGGGCCAGCGCTTGGCGGAGGCGCGCGACGAGGCCCGGCGCGAGGCCACCAAGGACCGCAGGCGCCCACCGGGCACCGCTATTGCTCTGCGGGACAAGGATGTCGAGCTACATGACTACTACCGGAGCGCATCGAAGGCGCGCGGCACCTATCAGGTGAGCCGGGCGACGTCCGGTTATTCCTCGGCGGCGCGGCGCCGCCGCGACCGCGCCGGTCGGCGGGCGCGGCTGGGCAACAGCCCCGAACTGCCCGGAGCGCGCGCCCCGCTGGGCCGGTGAGCCCGGCGCGGTCCGGCAAGCGGGACTCCCAGCGAGCCAAGGTGTACGCGGCCGAGGAGTTCGTCCGGACGCTGTTCGATCGTGCCGCCGAACACGGGTCGCGCACCGTGGACTTCTTCGGCGCGCAGCTCACGCTCCCGCCGGAGGGACGATTCGGCTCGGTCTCCGCTGCCCAGCGCTATGTTGACCAGGTGCTTGCGTTGCCGGCGGTGCGTCGGCGGTGGCCCTCCGCCCCGCCGCTGCGGGTGCGCCCGCGACAGGCCGCCACCGCGGCCCACTACGAATTTCGTGATGGCGCAGGCATTATCGCGGTCCCCGACCGCGACACCGCCGACTGGGCGCTGCGCGAGCTGGTGGTTCTCCACGAAGTCGCGCACCACCTGTGCCAGGCCGAGCCGCCCCACGGCCCGGAGTTCGTCGCGACGTTCTGCGAGCTGGCGGAGCTGGTGATGGGGCCGGAACTCGGGCACGTGCTGCGCGTCGTGTACGCGAAAGAGGGTGTGCGGTGAGCTCGTTCGGCGGCGACGCGGATGCCCGGGCGCGCGAGGTCGAAGCCCGGATGACCGACGACGAGCGATTCGCGTTGCTGGTCGGGGTGATGGGTGCCGGTGAAATGTGGCCCGTTCGCGACGAGCGCATCCCGCCGGATGTTCCGATGAGCGCCGCCTACGTCCCCGGCGTTCCGCGGCTGGGCGTGCCGGCGTTGCTGATGAGCGATGCCGGGCTGGGTGTGACCAATCCGGGCTATCGCCCGGGCGACACGGCCACCGCGCTGCCCGCCGGGCTGGCGCTGGCCGCCGGCTTCGACCCGGCACTCGCCCGCGCCGCGGGTGAGGTGATCGGCCGGGAGGCCCGCAGCCGCGGGTTCAACGTGCAACTCGCCGGCGCCATGAACCTCGCGCGCGACCCGCGCAACGGACGCAACTTCGAATACCTATCCGAAGACCCGCTTTTGGCCGCGGCCATCGCCGCGGAGTCGATCGACGGCATCCAGCGGCAAGGTGTGATCTCGACCGTCAAGCACTTCTCGCTGAACTGCAACGAGACCAATCGGCACTTCTTGGACGCGGTCATCAACCCCGACGCGCATCGCGAATCCGACCTGCTGGCCTTCGAGATGGCCATCGAGCGCGCGCGGCCCGGTGCCGTGATGGCCGCCTACAACAAGGTCAACGGAACATACGCCGCCGCCAACGAAATCCTGATCAACGGGGTGCTGAAAGATGCCTGGGGATACCGGGGCTGGGTCATGTCCGACTGGGGGGCGACGCCGTCCTGGGAGTGCGCGCCGGCCGGGCTGGACCAAGAGTGCGGGGCGCAGATCGACGCGCTGCTGTGGCAGTCGGAGACATTCGGTGCGCCGCTGCGGGCCGCCCACGCCGACGGCAGGCTGACCCACGAACGCCTCTCGGACATGGTCCGGCGGATCCTGCGGTCGATGTTCGCGGTGGGCGTCGACCGTCCCGAAGGCGCGCCCGCGCCGGACATGGCCGCGCACAACGAAATCGCGTTGCGGATCGCCCGGCAGGGAATCGTGCTGTTGACCAACCGCGGGCTGCTCCCCCTGGCGCCGGAGTCGACCGCCCGGATCGCCGTCATCGGCGGATATGCCCACGCCGGGGTGCCCGCCGGCTACGGGTCGAGCACCGTCGTCCCGCCGGGTGGTTACGCGGCCGTCATCCCGATCGGCGGCTCGGGGCTGGAGGCCGGGCTGCGCAAGCTGCACCTGCTGCCGTCCAGCCCGCTGGACGAGCTGCGAAAACAATTCCCCAGCGCCGAAATCGAGTTCGACCCCGGCGCCAGTCCCGCCGAGGCAGTCTTCGCGGCGCGGCGTGCCGACATTGCCATCGTGTTCGCGATCCGCGCCGAAGGGGAGGGCTTCGACATCGCCGACCTGTCGCTGCCCTGGGGACAGGACGCGTTGATCTCCGCCGTGGCGGCCGCCAACCCCAACACCGTCGTGGTGCTCGAAACCGGCAACCCGGCGGACATGCCCTGGCGGGACTCGGTCCAGGCCATCGTGCAGGCCTGGTACCCGGGGCAGTCCGGCGGGCGGGCCATCGCGGAAGTCCTTGCCGGCCAGGTCAATCCGTCGGGCCGCCTGCCGATCACCTTCCCGGTCGACCTGCGTCAGACGCCGCGCCCCGAGCTGCCCGGCCTTGGCCTGCCATGGGGGGAGCCGAGCACGATCGACTACGTGGAGGGATCGGATGTCGGCTACCGCTGGTTCGCCACCACCGGTGAGGCCCCGATGTTCGCCTTCGGTCATGGGTTGTCGTACACCGACTTTGCGTACCGCGATCTGGCGGTAACCGGAGGGGACACGGTGACCGCAAGCTTCAGCGTCGTCAACACCGGCGACCGCGCCGGCGCCGACGTCCCGCAGCTGTATCTGACCGCCGACCCGGACCGAGAATGCTTGCGGTTGCTGGGATTTGAACGGGTCGAGCTCGAGCCGGGCGCCACCCGCCGCGTCACGATCGAGGCCGACCCGCGCCTGCTCGCCCGCTACGACGGCAGCGTGGGACGCTGGCGCATCAGGGCGGGCGGCTATCTGGTCGCGGTCAGCGCGTCGGCGGTCGCGCCGCGGCTGGCGGCGGCGGTGCAGCTCGCCGGTCGTACGTTCGGGCGCTGATTCCCGGCCGCATCGAGTGTGCGTTCACGACTTTGACTGTGCGCTCAGGGTTTGGTTTCCCCGGCGCGTCGCCGCCCTGGACGCACACTCGACGCGGGCCTCAGCGGATTACTTGACCGGGGTCAGCTCGTCGCCACAGGTGCAGCGGTACGGCTCGCCCGAACCTGAGCAGTGGCAGGGAACCTCGATGCGAACGCGGCACCCGCAGCCCTCGTGGCCACAGGTCAGTTCGGTGCCTGCTTCGTAATTTGCCATTTCACTCACCCATTCCTTTGTCGTGGACTCCTACGGCTGTGATCGAACACATCGTCACTATATACCCCCCACGGGTATCCGGGGAAGGGGCGCGAGGAAGTTCCGGTGTTCAACGCACTCTGAAGCAATCTGCTGTATCTGAATGCGTCGTATCGGGTCTGAGCGTGAGAGTCCTCGGCCGTCGTCGATTGGCCGCTCGCGCAGGGCTGTCTGGTCCCGCGCAAGCCGCAGAGACGCCGGCGGCTTCCGGGCGTCGACGAAGTCACTTCAGCTTCGCCCAAATCGCAGCATGGTTTGACGCTTGATGTACCGGGGCGGTCGTGTCATAGATCGGCCATGGATCCTTGGCGCTCCTTGTGCACCTGCCACTACATCGGTGACGTGGGATGGGCGACACGCGTTATTCGGCGGTTACACTACAGCTCATGTCTCTAGCGATGAGCGGTCCCATCCGTTGGGTAAGAGAAGAGCTCCCGGCGTGCGCAACCGAGATATGTTGCAGTACAACGCCGTTGTGACATTATGAACTCTCCCGAGAAGCCCTCGTACAAAACACAATAGGGATAGTCATGGCCAAGCAACCTATTGACGTGCCATTCCAGCCCATTCGGTACGAGCTCTATACGTCGATGGAGTTGATGGCCGGCTATGACATCACCAAACCCGACAGCATGGCTTCGACGCTGGACTTCCGCTCCTATCGCTATTTCATAGCCAACGGCGGTGCTGCACATACGGATCCCTACGCAGGCATGATCGAGGCGCTCCACGACAACTCGATAATGCAAGCCATGACACGACTACTCGAAGCCGTTGACAGGCCGACCGTCGCCATTATGGGCGGACATGACGCATCTCGGGACGCCCCGAACTATGCTCACGTAGTTGAGATTTCACGCCGGCTCACCAACAGCGGTTGCTTCGTTGCCAGTGGTGGCGGACCCGGCGCGATGGAGGCAACACATCTGGGAGCGTTGTTCGCACCTGCGAGTGACGACCAGGTTACGCACGCGCTGCAACAATTGCGGTCAGTTCCTGAGCTTCCCGCCAGCGCAAAAGTGGTCGGCGCCAGTGGTGAGATCGACATGGCCATCGTGCGCGAACTACACGCGTGGGCTAGGCCGGCATTCGAGCTCGCTGAAGCGCAAATCGGCAACGGCGGGCAGAGCCTGGCGGTACCAACCTGGTACTACGGAAACGAGCCGATCACTCCGTTCGCGACATCGGTTGCCAAGTACTTTCAGAACAGCATTCGCGAGGACGTACTCCTGTCGCTGGCCGCCAACGGCATCATCTACACACCAGGAACGGCGGGCACCCTGCAGGAAGTCTTTCAGGATGCGCGGCAGAATTACTATCTGACCCATCCAGAGCAGTTCGCCCCGATGGTCTTCTTCGGTGAGGATTATTGGACGAATGTCCTGCCGGTTCGTCCCGTCCTGCAAGCCTTATTCGTCAACAAGATGGGAATGTCGTTGAGCGATTTCGACCGGTTGGTCGCGATCGTCGACACGGTGGACGACGCCGTCGACACGCTGTTGGGACACGCACCGTCGAAAGCCAAGACGGCCCATCGCATGGAGGCGCTGGGATTCGGGCCAATGATGACCTTGGCACGCCAACCCAGATAAGGCAGGAGCGATCGACGGTGCGAGGGTGCGCTCGGGCTAGCGTTGGCTGATGATTGAGAAACCGACCCCGCAAGACGTCGACGCTTTTCTGGACAACACCGTGGTTGGCGACGATCCGGCCCTGAGCGCGGCGGTGGAAGCCAGCGACGCCGCCGGGCTACCGCAGATCGCCGTGTCGGCCCAGCAGGGCAAGTTTCTGAGCCTGTTGGCCGGGGCTATCCAGGCACACCGCATCCTCGAGCTCGGCACGCTGGGCGGCTTCAGCACCATCTGGCTGGCCCGCGGTGCCGGCCCGCAGGGCCGGGTGGTGACGCTGGAATACGAGCCCAGGCACGCCGAGGTCGCACGGGCCAACCTGGAGCGGGCGGGGCTCGCCGACCGGGTGGAGGTGATCGTGGGCGCCGCGCTGGACACGCTGCCGACATTGAACGGTGACCCGTTCGATCTGGTGTTCATCGACGCCGACAAAGAGAACTATGTCGCGTACCTTCAGTGGGCTGTCCGGCTAACCCGTCCCGGCGGACTCATTGTGGCGGACAACGTCGTTCGAGAAGGGCAGGTCCTGGAACCGCAGGACAACGCCCAGGCGCGGGCCGTGCGCGAGACGTTGGAGCTGATGGGTGAGCACCCGCGACTCGACACGGCGGTGATCCAAACGGTGGGAGCCAAGCGCTGGGATGGCTTCGCGCTCGCGTTGGTGCGCTAGCGTCGATCAGCGCGGGCTGAGGTCGGCGACCGCCTGGGCGGCGGAGGTGAGTTCGCCGATGCGCAGCGCGGTTTCACCGGCGTACAGCGCCGCCCGGTCCACCCACGCATCGGGCATCTCGGCGAGCGGTGCGAGCGGCGTGAACAGCGGGCGGCCCGCCGACTGCAGGCGCATCAATGCGCCGGCGTCGAAGTAGCCCAGCGCGGCCATCGAGCGGCTCGCCGCGTTGATGGACGCCGGCAAAGTCTTCGCCCAGCCGTCGTCGCGGCACCAGCGCCGCGTCGCGGCGTTGGGCACGACGCGATGCCGCAGCGGCCAGCTCAGGCCGAACAAGTTCGTTTCGATCGTCTTGTCCGCCTGGGCTACTCGCCGCTGATACTCCCGGTTGGCGTTGGCCTCGTGCGTCATCAGGAATCGCGTTCCGGCGACAACGCCGCTGGCGCCCGCCGCCAGGGCGGCCCGGCTGTCGGCGCCGGTGGCGATACCGCCCGCGAGAAACACCGGGCGAGTGCCGGCCGCGGCCAGCGCCTGCGGCAGGAACTGCAGTGCCGGCATGGTGCCGACGAGGTGGCCACCGGCCTCGCGGCCCTGGGCGATCAAACCGTCGGCGCCCCAACCGATAGCGGTGCTTGCCTGTGCCGCGGTACCGACCATCACGAAGACGAAGATGCCGGCATCGCGAAGGTGCTGCACGAGTCCCCGCTTTTCACCGAACGCCAGCACGACGGCGTCAACACCGGCATCGACGCAGACCGCGACGTGCGAGCGATGCACGAAGGGCATCAACAAGTTCACCGCGATAGCGCGGCCCGGCGCCCCCTGGCGCACCTGATCGATGGCCGCCCGGAGCTGGCGCGGGGTGGCCAGGCCCAGGGTGCCGAGGCCGCCCGCCTGGGCGACCGCGGCCGCCAGCGCCCCGCCCGCCAGGCCACCGCCCATGCCCGCCTGCGCGACCGGAACATCCAGGCGCAGCCGGTCCACGATGTCCATGTCCTACGACGCTACGCGGGCGGTCAATCCCGCTTATGGCGGGCTTGATTTCGTTGCTGGCGCACCGCGATCGAGCGTAATCTTGACGGCAGATGGATGGGTGCAGACAGCCCACAGTGCTTGTCACACAACGGGCTTGCTGCATAACAGAAAGGTCACAAAATGAGTACAGTCCATTCATCAATCGATCACCACCCGGATTTGTTGGCTCTGCGCGCGAGCTATGACCGCGTCGCTGAGTCGATGAGTGCGCACGTCACCTTCGGACTGGCGTTGCTGACCGGCCTGTACGTGGCCGCGTCACCGTGGATGGTGGGTTTCAGCGCGACGGGATCGCTCGCCACGTCCAACCTGGTTGCCGGAATCGCGGCGGCGTTCTTGGCGTACGGGTTCGCCACGGCGCTCGACCGAGCCCACGGCATGACTTGGACGATGCCGGTGCTCGGCGTGTGGGCCATCGTCTCGCTGTGGATTCTGCCGGACGTCGCGCTTACCGCCGGCATGATGTGGTCGAACATCGTTGCCGGTGCGTTGCTGACGCTGCTGGGCCTCAACGCCACGTACTTCGGCAGGCGCACGCGCGAGGCGGCGACCCGCGCATAATTCCAAACCCGTTGAGCGAAGCGGCGATCGGACCTAACCGCAGACCGCGCCGATGGCCGCGGAGCTCACCAGCTTGACGTACTTGGCCAGTACGCCGGTCTGGTAGCGCGGCGGGGGAGGGGTGAAACCCTCTCGCCGGGAATCGAATTCGGCCGGATCGACGAGGACGTCGAGGACCTGGTTGGCAACGTCCAGGCGGATCGGATCGCCGTCGCGCAGGAAGGCGATGGGCCCGGCGTCGACCGCCTCGGGGGCGATGTGGCCCACGCACAGGCCGGTCGTCCCGCCGGAGAAGCGGCCGTCGGTCAGCAGCAGCACGTCCTTACCCAGTCCGGCGCCCTTGATCGCGCCGGTGATCGCGAGCATTTCCCGCATCCCGGGCCCACCCTTGGGGCCCTCGTAGCGGATCACCACGGCGTCGCCCTTGGTGATCGTCCCGTCCTCGAGGGCGTCCAGCGCGGCGCGCTCGCCGTCGAAAACCCTTGCCGTGCCCTCGAACACCTGCGAGTCGAAACCGGCCGACTTGACCACCGCGCCCTCGGGCGCCAGCGACCCGCGCAGGATCGTGATGCCGCCGGTCGGATGGATGGGATTGTCCAGGGCCCGCAGCACCTTGCCGTCCGGGTCGGGCGGGTCGATCGCGGCCAGGTTCTCGGCAAGGGTCCGGCCCGTCACCGTCAGGCAGTCCCCATGCAGCAGACCGGCGTCCAGCAGCGCCTTCATCGCCACCGGCACACCGCCGATCTGGTCGACGTGCGACATGACGTGGCGGCCGAACGGTTTGACGTCGGCCAGGTGCGGAACCTTGGAACCGATCCGGCTGAAGTCGTCGAGCGACAGCTCGACGTCGGCCTCGTGCGCGATCGCCAGCAGGTGCAGCACGGCGTTGGTCGACCCGCCGAATGCCATCACCACCGCGATGGCGTTTTCGAAGGCCTCCTTGGTGAGGATGTCGCGGGCGGTGATGCCGCGACGCAACAACTCCACGACGGCCTGGCCGCTGCGGCGGGCGAACCCGTCGCGGCGGTAATCGGTGGCCGGCGGCGCCGCGCTGCCGGGCAGCGACATGCCGAGGGCCTCCGCGGCGCTGGCCATCGTGTTGGCGGTGTACATGCCGCCGCACGCGCCCTCGCTGGGACAGATCGCGCGCTCGATCGCATCGACGTCCTCCCGGGACATCAAGCCGCGGGCGCACGCGCCCACGGCCTCGAACGCGTCGATGATGGTGACCTCGCGTTCCGTGCCGTCGGACAGCTTCGCTCGTCCGGGCAGGATGGAGCCCGCATACAGGAACACCGCCGCCAGATCCAGGCGCGCGGCGGCCATCAGCATCCCGGGCAGCGACTTGTCGCAGCCGGCCAGGAGCACCGACCCGTCGAGGCGCTCGGCCTGCATCACGGTCTCGACGCTGTCCGCGATCACCTCGCGCGACACCAGCGAGAAGTGCATCCCCTCGTGGCCCATCGAGATGCCGTCGGAAACCGAGATCGTCCCGAACTCGAGCGGGTAGCCGCCGGCCGCGAACACGCCTTCCTTGACCGCCTTGGCGAGCCGGTCAAGCGAGAGGTTGCACGGGGTGATCTCGTTCCACGACGACGCCACCCCGATCTGCGGCTTGGCGAAGTCCTCGTCACCCATGCCGACCGCCCGCAGCATGCCGCGGGCGGCGGCCTTCTCCAGGCCGTCGGTTACGTCACGACTGCGCGGTTTGATGTCGGTGACTCCAGTCGCATCGCGTGTTGTGGCCATCCTGCAAGTATGCGTGAACTGGCCGGACGGCAAATCCGCGGGTCATACCCGGGCGGGGTATAAAGTGGGTTCGTGGCGCCGACGGGCGCGAAGTGGCAGAGGTGAGGCAGGCGATGACGAACGCGCACGGATATTCGCAGCAGAAGGACAACTACGCCAAGCGGCTGCGGCGCATCGAGGGTCAGGTGCGAGGCATCGCCCGGATGATCGAGGAAGACAAGTACTGCATCGACGTCCTCACCCAGATCAGCGCCGTGAACAGCGCGCTGCGTTCCGTCGCACTGAACCTGCTTGACGAGCACCTCAACCACTGCGTCACCCGGGCCGTGGCCGAGGGCGGCGACGATGCGGATCACAAGCTCGCCGAAGCCTCCGCCGCCATCGCGCGCCTGGTTCGTTCCTGATTGGTGATCGAGTTGAGACCCGAACTCCGGCCCTGACAAGGGGGGAGCCGTAGTTGCGGTCCGTACGCTAAGGCAGTGTGATCGCATTAGGCGCGACAACCCAGGACCTGGGTAGCCCGGCCGATACCGACGCCATGACTGCCGAACCCAATGCTGCCGCGCGAACGTGGACCCCACGGATCGCCGCCCAACTCGTTGTGCTGGCCGCGGCGGCGTTCATCTATGTCACTGCCGAAATCCTGCCCGTCGGCGCGTTGCCGGCCATCGCCCGCAACCTGCACGTCAGCCTGGTGCTGGTGGGCACCCTGCTGTCGTGGTACGCCCTGGTGGCGGCCCTGACGACGATCCCGCTGGTGCGCTGGACCGCGCACCTGCCGCGGCGCCGGGTGCTGGTGCTCAGCCTGACCTGCCTGACCGTCTCCCAGGTGATCTCCGCG
Organism: Mycobacterium sp. 852002-51613_SCH5001154; assembly: GCF_001667425.1. NCBI lineage: Bacteria > Bacillati > Actinomycetota > Actinomycetes > Mycobacteriales > Mycobacteriaceae > Mycobacterium > Mycobacterium sp. 852002-51613_SCH5001154. Next base: position 30,255 of record NZ_LZII01000063.1, read on the forward strand.
CTGGCGCCCACCTTCGCGGTGCTGGCCGCCGGTCGCGTGCTCTGCGCCGTCACCCACGGCCTGCTCTGGTCGGTCATCGCGCCGATCGCGACCCGGCTGGTGCCGCCCAGCCACGCCGGCCGCGCGACGATGTCGATCTACATCGGGACCAGCCTCGCGCTGGTCGTCGGGAGCCCGCTGACCGCGGCCATGAGCCTGATGTGGGGTTGGCGCCTGGCGGTCGTGTGCGTGACCGTGGCCGCCGCCATCGTCACGGTGGCCGCCCGAGTGATGCTGCCGGAGATGGTGCTGACCGCGGACCAGCTCAAGTGCGTGGGGCCCCGGGCCCGCCACCACCGCAACCGCCGGCTGATCATCGTCAGCATCATCACCATGGTCGGCGTGACCGGGCATTTCGTCTCGTACACCTACATCGTGGAGATCATCCGCGAAGTTGTCGGCGTGCGCGGGCCCAACCTCGCGTGGGTGCTGGCCGCCTATGGCGCCGCCGGGGTGGTCGCCGTGGGCCTGGTGGCGCGGCCGCTCGACCGGCGGCCCAAAGGGGCGATCATCGGCTGCATGACCGGCTTGACGGCCGCGTTCGTCGTGCTGACCGCGCTGGCGCTGGGCGGGCGGCCCGCCGCGGCGGCAGCCCTGATCGGGACCGCCGCGATCGTGCTCTGGGGGGCGATGGCGACCGCCGTGTCGCCGATGATGCAGTCCGCGGCGATGCGCAGTGGGGCCGACGATCCCGACGGGGCGTCGGGCCTGTACGTGACGGCGTTTCAGGTGGGCATCATGGCGGGCGCGCTGGCCGGCGGCCTGCTGTACGAGCGCAGCATTGTCCTGATGCTGGTCGCCTCGGCCGGTTTGATGGCCGCCGCGCTGGTCGGTGCGGCGGCCAACCGCCACGCACTCGACGTTGCGCCGACAAGCTCACGCGATTCATAGCTGGCCAGCTCAACGGCGCAAATGCGGTCGGAACGGGGCGCCGGGCACCCCGGAATACGTTAGCTGGAGTGCGCCCTATGCCACACTGTGTCAGGAACTCGAGCGTGGAGGGATGCATATGTCGGGCTGGACGCGAGGGAGGCTTTGGGCCGCCCTGAACGCAGCCGGATTGGCTTCGGTCATGGGTTTGGCACTGGTCTTGAGCGCCGCTCCGGCGCTGGCGGATCCGGACCCGGCCCCCGGTGATCCGGGCGTGGTGGCGGGCCCACCCGGCCACTTATACACATCTCCG
>NZ_LZII01000064.1:0-12149 GCF_001667425.1 Mycobacterium sp. 852002-51613_SCH5001154
GCACCGCCGCGGTGTGGCGCTTGGGTGGGGCGAGCACGGGCACGCCGACCCTGCGCACGTGCGCGTAGAACGCGTCGCCGGTGATGCCGCCGTCGTCGATGTGGACGACGCGGGCGCCCGCGTGGCCGGCGAACTCCCTGGCGTACCGGTTCCACGACGACCACGCCGACTCGTCTGCGTCGATGAGTACGCTGACCCTTTGTGCGGCAACGGGTTCGGACGAACTGATGCCGGGAATGACCGCATGCAGCGGCTCGGTCCGCAGCAGATGCGCCGCAAGGCCGCGCTCCTCGACCTGGCCGGCGGTGACCCATGCCAGCGCAATGTCGAGGGTGCCCTCGGCCACGCGGTCGGCCTGCGTGTGCGAGGGCAACACCCATTCGTCGAGGCGCACGTCCGCCGCGGGCCCGACCATCGTGGTGACGTCCTCGGGCAGCCAGCTGACGTAACCCAGGCGCACCGGCGTGCTGCGCGCGGCCGCCTGCCGCAGCCGGCGCTTGGCATCGTCGGCCAGAGACAGGATTCGGCGCGCATCCGGAAGGAAGGTCCGCCCGGCCTCGGTCAGCCGAACACTCCGCCGGTCCCGCACGAACAGGTCGGCGCCCAGTTCCCGCTCCAGCGAGATGATCTGTTGCGACAGGGCCGGTCCGGAGATGTGCACGCGTTGCGCGGCGCGGCCGAAGTGCAACTCCTCTGCGACGGCCACGAAGTAGCGCAACTGCCGCAGTTCCATACGCCGAGCCTAGACGGCGCGGTCGACCGCGGCCGGTCGCGGCGGAGGCAGAGTGATCGCCGTCGTTTCGTCGGTCAGGCGTTTGCCGATGACCCTGATCTGCCGCGCCGAGAGCGGGCACAGCGGATGGACGGCCACCATCAGCGCAACGTGTCCTTCCTCGAAAACCGGTGCGGCGATGGTCACCACGGGTTGCTTGCGCCGCCCGGGGTTGTCGTCGGAGAGGAAGCCGATGGTGGTGAACTCGACGAGCAACTGATCCAAGATGCGCCGCACCGGCGTGGGCATCTCGTCGCTGTCGAGTGTGCCGACCACCTGCACCGCCTGGGCCAGTGCGGGCGTCGTCCAGTCGACGTCGAAGCCGCGCTCGCGCGTGTGCTCCAGCACCTGTTCGAGCCGCCGGGTGCGATCGGGATTGTTGCCCGCACCGCGGCGGATCCACGCGCGTTGTTGCTCCTCGTCGTCCCACGCGGCGAGCGCTACCCCGAAGGGCGGGGCATACGGAATCCGATCGCCCGGAATCCCGGACGGCTGGGTGGCGGGCTCGCCCTCAAAAGCGGTGACCACCAACGAATCTCCGAAACGCTCGACCACCGAGCAGGCGTGGCCGACGTCGCGGGACAACCGCAGTGCCGCGGCACGGGCCGCGTGCGCGAGCGGCCGGGCGGTGTCCGTCCGCGCGGCCACGACGGCCAACGCCGGGCCGAGGGTGAACGTCTTGGCGACCGGATCGCGGCTGGCCCATCCCCGGTCGCACAGCGTCTTCAGAATCGCGTGTGCGGTCGCCTGGGTGAGCCCGAGCTCGCGCACGATGTCGGAGAACCGCAGCCGCGCATTCCCGGACCGGGCCAGGAGCTCGACCACGTCGAGCACCCGGGCGGTCGGCGCAGACGTCGATCCGCGAATGGCTTGACTCCTCTGCCACACGATTTAGAGTGAGATGAATATTTTCGAGGTTTTTCTTCGACTATCCGAGAGAGTAGCGCATTGCGTGCGGTGGCGTTAAGGGGCGACCCGCGGCGGATCGCGGTTTACCCGAACGGAGACCTGCCATGACCGAACGTGGTGACCGCCAAGACATCTCGGAGCTGCTGGTGCGCTACGCCACCGGGATAGACCGGCGCGACTGGCCGCTGTTTCGGACCGTGTTCACCACGGATTGCGAGCTCGATTACGGCGAGATCGGGTCGTGGACCGGAGTCGACGCCGTCGCGGATTTCATGGAGCGGGTGCACGCGCTGGCCGGGCACACGCTGCACCGCTTGACCAACCAGGCCATCACGGTCGACGGCGACCGGGCCACGGCGCGGACCTATATCGACGGGCTGATCATGGCCGGCGACAACAACTCTGGTGTCAATGCGATCGGTTTCTACGACGACGAGATCGTGCGCACCGCGGACGGCTGGCGGATCGCCCGCCGGCGCTACACCCAGGTACGGCTGACGACGGTCGGGGGGTCCTAGATGACGTTCGCAACCAAGTACGGGCCGTGGGCGCTGGTGGCCGGCGCCTCGGACGGGGTGGGCGCGGCGTTCGCGCGCGGGCTCGCCGAGCGGGGCATCAATGTGGTGCTGATCGCCCGCCGGCAGGCCGTCCTCGACGAAGTCGCGGCCCAGATCGAGCGGGATACGGCGGCGTCAACGCGGACCCTCGCCATTGATCTCGTCGAACCGGGTGCGGCGGCGGCCGTCGCCGCGGCGACCAGCGACCTGGAGGTGGGCCTCCTGGTGTACTGCGCCGGCGCGGACCCGAACTTCGAGCCGTTCCTGGCCAATCCGGTCGAAGCCGCCGAGGCGATGGTGCAACGCAACTGCATGGTGCCGATGCAGCTGTGCCACCACTTCGCGGCCGGGATGGTCGAGCGGCGCCGCGGCGGGATCGTGCTCTTCGGGTCCGGCGCCGGCCTGGCAGGCGGGGCCAACATGGTCGCCTACGGCGCCTCGAAGGCGTTCGACATGGTCTTCGCCGAGGCACTCTGGACCGAGCTGCACGACAAGGGCGTCGACGTCCTCGGCCTCATCCTGGGCAAGACCGACACGCCCGCGTTGCGGCAACTCGAGCACAGCCGCGGCCAGATCGGTTCGCTCGACGAGGTGCCGCCGGGCGCGGCCGCCGTGGCCGACGTCATCGCGGAGGCGTTCGAGAACCTCGGAAACGGGCCGACCCTGATGGTCGGCGACATGATGCGCGCCGCCGAGCAAATGCTGGCGTCGCTAACCCGCAACCAAGCCGTCGAACTGTTCGCCCAAGCCGCGGCCGCGGCCATGGGCCCGGACAAGTAGCGGGAACGTCCCCGGCTCGCAAGGCGTCGTACTGCGTAGCGGCGATTTGTGCGCCAAAAGGGTTTGCCAAACTTCGGAATCAGGACACCCTAACTTTCCCGCTACGGCCCGTTGTCCAGCAAAGATATCCTCCGATACGGGGGCGCTAAGCCGAGCAGCGACGTTGCTGGCGACGTGCTTCGCGGGTAACTTGAGTAATCGTTCGGCACGGCTGCCCCATCCGGAGTAGCCGCCTCAGTCGCCACCCCTCCATATCGAAGGATGACGATGCTCGCCACAGACAGGCCCGCGACCGCGGTCGCGACGGCAGAACGCTCGCGGCGTCGCACCCTGGCGCGTTCGGCACTGATCACCACGGCATTCGTCGTCCCGGCGGTGGTGACGCGACTCGCCGGCCTGCGCCCCGACCCGATCGTCGCGCTGCTGATCTTCGGGGCCGCGGTGGTGTCGGCCAGCTTCCTGCTGGCCTGGGCAGCCGAAGCCGCGCAGATCGATGTCTCCGGTGGGCTGGCAACGGCGGTATTGGCGCTCATCGCGGTGCTGCCCGAGTACGCCGTCGACCTGTATTACGCGTATGTGTCCGGCCACAACCCGGACTACACGCGATACGCGGCCGCCAACATGACCGGGTCCAACCGGCTGCTGATGGGTCTCGGTTGGCCCGTCGTGGTGTTGGTCAGCATCCTGGTGGCGCGCAAGGCCGGCTCCGGCAAGGCCACCGGCCTGGCGCTGCAACCGACCAACCGCGTCGAACTCGGATTCTTGTTGATCGCCGGCATCATCGCGTTCGCGATACCGGCGAGCGGCCAAATTCACTTCGGGCTGGGGTTGGCGCTGCTGGCATGGTTCGGCTTCTACCTCTACAAGGTCAGCCACGGGGACGTGGAGGAGCCCGACCTGATCGGGACCGCGGCCGCCCTGGGCGAGCTACCCGATCGCGGTCGGCGCATCGTCGTTGTCAGCCTCTTCCTGGCGTCCGGCGCGGTGATTCTGCTGTGCGCCAAACCGTTCGCCGACAACTTGGTCGCCGCGGGCACCGAGCTGGGCATCGACAAGTTCCTGCTGGTCCAGTGGCTTGCCCCGCTTGCCTCCGAGGCCCCCGAGTTCATCGTGGCGACCATCTTCGCCGCCCGGGGCAAGGGCACGGCGGCCATCGCCACCCTGATCTCCTCCAAGGTCAACCAGTGGACGCTGCTGATCGGGTCGCTGCCGATCGCCCACCTGCTGGGCGGGGGCGGGTTCTCGCTCCAGCTCGATCCCCGTCAGGTGGAGGAAGTGCTGCTCACGGCCACCCAAACCATGATGGGAGTGGCGCTGTTGTTGGCGCTGCGCTTCCAGCGCGCCGCCGCATGCACCCTGCTGGGCCTGTTCGTCGTGCAATTCCCCATCGCCTCGACGCACGGCCGGCTGCTGCTCTGCGGCGTCTACACCGCGGTGGCCGTCGTCGCGCTGATCCGATACCGCCGTCACCTGGCGGCCACCGTCCGGGCGCCGTTCTACGGGAAGGCCATCCGGCACAGCGGTCACCCCCACCATCCCGTGCCGGACCCTTGATCGCCGACGAACGCTCGCCGTATACCGTCCACGTATGAATCGAGTGTCGGTGATCACGGGCGGGGCGGGCGGCATGGGCCAGGCCACCGCCAAGATCGTCGGCCGCGACCATGCGGTGGTCCTCTGCGACGTCCGGCAGGACCGGCTGAAGGCTGCGGCCACAACCCTGGACGAGCTCGGGATGACCGCAACGGCCGTCGACTGTGACGTCACCGACTCGGGTGCGGTCGCCGGCCTGCTCGAAACGGCGAAGGGCTTCGGGACGCTCGCGTCGGTCATCCACACCGCGGGAGTGAGCCCGAGCATGGGCCCTGCCGACTACGTCATGCGGACGAACGCCCTCGGCACGCTCAACGTCAACGAGGCGTTTTACGCGGCGGCCGGCGAGGGCGCCGTGATCGTCAACGTGGCGTCGATGGCGGCTCACCTGCTCCCGGCGGAAATGGTTCCGGTGGACCAATTCCCGCTGGCGCTGCAGGACGCCGACGCCTTCATGGGGGCCATGATGACGACCTGCAACATCGCGCCCGAGGAGGCGCGGTCCGGCCTCGCCTACGCCGTCAGCAAGAGCTTTGTGAAGTGGTACAGCCAGTCGCAGGCCGAGAGATTCAATGCGCGTGGATTGCGCATCGTCTCTGTCTCGCCGGGGTCGGTCGACACCGAGATGGGCCGGCTCGAGGAGCAGGCCGGCGCCGGCGCGCTTGTCACCAACGCCGCGGTCCCGCGGTGGGGCAAGCCCGAGGAGATGGCCGAGTTGCTCGCGTTCTGCGCCAGCGATAGGGCGGGCTACCTGACCGGTACCGACATCCTCAACGACGGAGGCTTGGTCGCCTCGATGATCGAGCGGGCCCGGGTGGCCGCCGCCACCGGTTGACACCGGATCCCCCGACACCAACTCGTTTCAGCGGCAAAGCCCGCCGCCGGCGCGGCCGCGCTACCTATGCTGAGCGGATGCCACAACCGGTGCTGCGTGAACGCCTGATCGATCTCGAGGTTCCGGACCAGGACGAGGCGCGCGGCCGCGCGCTGCGCAAGACCGTGCCACGGCGCACGCTCGCACAGCTGACCCCGTCCGAAAAGTCGGCCACCGAAATCCTGGTGGCTCAAAATGCCGATCGGGTACCAGAACTCGTCCCGCTGCGGTTCGCCCGGATGCTCGCCGACCCGTTCTCCTTTTACCGCGGCTCGGCCGCGGTGATGGCCGCCGACCTGGGCGCCAGCCCCTCGAGCGGGATCGAAGTGATGTGTTGCGGCGACGCTCACGTGTCCAACTTCGGCATGTACGCGGCGCCGCATCGCTCAATAGTGTTCGACCTGAACGACTTCGACGAGGCAGCCGTCGCCCCGGCCGAATGGGACGTTAAGCGCCTGATCACCAGCGCGATCGTCGGCGGGCGCCATGCGGGCTATCCCGCAAAGGCCATCCGCCGCTGCGTCGGGCAGGCGCTGGCCGGCTACCAGTCCAGCCTGCAGTCCATGCTCGCGATGGACGTCCTTGACCGCTACTACCTTCGTGTGGAGCCGGAACGCCACGCCGGGACGGTATCCAAGGGCCTGCTCGGCGTGATTCAAAAGACGACATCCCGGGCTCGCAGCCGGACATCGGCGCGGCTCTTCAGGCAGCTCACCGAGGTCGGCGCCGACGGGACGCCGCGCCTGCGCGAGGCGCCACCGGTCCTGCAGCACCTCGACGAGGACGCCGAAGCCGTTCTGGTGGAGTCGATTCAGGAGTACCTGACCACCGTTCCCGCCGACATCGCGCTGCTGCTGTCACACTTTCGCGTCACGGACGTGGCGCTGCGGGTGGTTGGCGTCGGCAGCGTCGGCACCCGGTGCTTCCTGGTCATCCTGGTGGGCCCCAACGGCACACCGCTCATCCTGCAGATCAAGGAGGCGACCCGGTCAGTGCTCGACGAATACGGCGGCTGGCCTCAACCGCGCATGTTGGCGGCCGCCATCGAGGCCAAGGGCCAGGGCATGCGCGTCGTCGACGGGCAGCGCATTCTGCAGGCGATGTCGGACGTGTTTCTCGGGCCGACCCGCAAGGACGGCCGCGACTACTACGTCCGGCAATTCCACGACATGAAGGGCACGATCGAGACCGAGGGCATGGCGGCCCCCACGTTCAGCGACTACGTCGCCGCCTGCGCGGTGCTGTTGGCCCGGGCCCATTCCCAGAGTGCGAACGCCTCGTTGCTGCGCGGATATGTTGGCTCTGGCGAGATCGTGCAATCCGCGGTGGCCGAATGGTGCTACGCCTACGCCGACAAGTCGCTCGACGATTTCCACCAGTTGAAGGCCGCGGCCGCGGCCGGCGACATCGAGGTCGCGGCGGACCCCGCCCGGTAGCGACTTGCCCGGCGCGGCCCCACTCGAACACTCCGGCAGAAAGGCGGCACGAGTCGATGCGAAGCCGCGCGGCCATCCTCTACGACTACGGCCGTCCCTGGACCGTCGAGGAATTCGAGCTGGACCCGCCGAAGGCGGGCGAGGTGCTGGTGCGGCTGGCTGCCTGCGGGCTCTGCCACTCCGACGAACACATCCGGCAGGGGAAGCTGGCCGCGCCGCCGGAGACGTTGCGTGCCTTGGGATTACCCGCCATGTCGCCGACGATCGGCGGGCACGAGGGCTCTGGTGTGGTTGTCGACGTGGGGCCGGGCGTCGCCGGGTTCGCGCCGGGCGACCACGTGGTGACATCCTTCGTCGCGGTCTGCGGGCAGTGCCGCTGGTGCGCCTCGGGGATGGAGTATCTGTGCGACACGGGGTCGGGGACCCTGGCGCCGGGCATGCCGACGGACGGCACCTTTCGCCATCACACCGTCGACGGGCGAGACCTCGGCCACGTGTCCAAGATCGGCGCATTCGCCGAACACACTGTCGTGGCGGCGAATTCGCTGGTCAAGATCGACCCGGACTTTCCGCTGGTGCCCGCCGCGCTGCTGGCGTGCGCGGTGCCCACCGGGTACGGGTCGGCCGCCCGGCGTGCCGGGGTGCGGGGTGGCGACACGGTGGTGGTGATCGGCGCCGGCGGGATCGGCACCGCGGCCGTTCAGGGCGCCCGCATCAGCGGCGCCGCGCGGATCGTCGCGGTCGACGTGAGCGACTTCAAGCGCACCTCCGCAGTGACTTTCGGCGCGACCCACGTCGCCGCGACGGCGACCGACGCGCTCGAGCTGGTGCGCGACCTGACCCGCGGCGTGATGGCGGATGCGGTCGTGGTCTCCCCCACCACGATCGGCGAGGCCGATGTCGGGACGGCACTGGCGCTCACCCGCAAGGGCGGCACGTGCGTGCTGACCGGGCTCCCGGCGCCCGCTACGGCCTCGATCGCCGTCGCCCTGCAGGATTTCATCCTGATGAACAAGACGTTGTGCGGCACGGTGTTCGGCTCGTGCAATCCCAAGAGCGACATCGCGCTGCTCGCCACGCTGTACGAGTCGGGTCGGCTACTCCTCGACGAGATGATCACCGAACGCTACCGGCTCGACGACATCAACGACGCCTACGCCGACCTGACCGCCGGCCGCCTGATCCGCGGCGTCATCGACTTCGGCCTGGGCCAGTAGCCAGTCCCGCGACCGGAGCCGCCAGGTCCGGCGGGCGTACTCCAGCTCGGTGTAGGGCCACTGGGTGACGATGCGACCGGTGGGCGAGCGAAAGTAGCTGTCACACCGGGTCCAGATGGTGTGCTCCAGGTCCGCGGAAAGCTGGTCGTTGTAGCGCTTTTCGGCTTCCGGACGGACATCGACATAGCCGCCCTTGCGCGCCACCCGGCTGACCGCACTGGCAACCAGACGCGCGGCGGCCTCCAGGATGTAGACAATCGAGTTGCCGCCCTGGTTGGTGTTGGGGCCGTAGAGCATGAAGAAATTCGGGAAACCGCTGACCGCGACGCCCAGGTAGGCGCACGGGTCGTCGCCCCAGCGCTCGTGCAGGCTTTGACCGCCCCGTCCGATCACCTCGATGCCGGCGAGGTAGCGGCTGGTCTGGAATCCGGTGGCGCACACGATGGCGTCGGCGGCCACCGATTCGCCGCTGACGGTCTCGACCGACGTCTCGGTGACTCGCGCGATCGGTTCGGTCACCAGATCGACGTGGTCCTTCTGTAGCGCCAGATAGTAGTCGTCGCCGAGTAGCACTCGCTTGCAGCGGAATGGATAGTCGGGCGTCAGCGCGCGGCGTAACCGCTCGTCGGCAACGGTGCGCTCCAAGAACGATGACGCGACCCGTGATCGATTTGCCACCTGTGGGTCTTCGACGGCGTTTCCGGCGAAGTCGTGGAACTGCTTCCAGATTCGCCACCGTTCCCTGCGAGCCGCCCACGGCTGTCGGCGAAACCTCGCCAGCTCCCGAGCACTGAACGCACGGTCGTCCTTGGGCACCATCCATGGGGGCGTTCGCTGAAACACGGTCACACCGGTGGCGATCCGAGCGAGTTCGGGCACCACCTGCACTGCGCTGGCGCCGGTGCCGATCACCGCGACTTTCCGGCCGGACAGGTCCACCCCCGGATCCCACGCCGATGTGTGCATCAAGTGGCCGCGGTAGCCGGTGAGGCCCTCGATGTCTGGCAGTCTGGGAGCACCGAACAGGCCGACAGCGCTGACCACCACATCGGCACGCAACGTGGTAACGGTATCGCCATTCGCTTGCTGCAGCTGCAAATCCCACTGCCGGCCGCCCTCGTCCCATCTCGCCTGCCGTACGTAAGTCCGTAAGATCAGGTGGCGCCGCAGATCGAAGTCGTCGGCGACGGATTCGAGGTAGGCAAGGATCTCGGGTTGCCGTGCGTAGGTCCGGCTCCAGGATCTGTTGGGGGCGAACGAGAACGAATACAGGTGGCTTTGCACGTCACACGCGGCGCCCGGATAGGTGTTGCGGCGCCAGGTGCCGCCGACACCGTCGTCGCCCTCGATGATGACCAAATCGTCGATGCCGGCCCGGCGTAGCGCGACGGCGGCTCCGAGGCCACCGAAGCCCGCGCCGATGATGGCCACCTTCGGTGGGCGCCGGCGCCGGGTTGCCGCCCGCAACCGGCCGACACCGTAGCGCCAGCGGGCCTGCCGACTGGTCATGGTCCGGCCTCGCCGCCGCGAATCAGGTAGCCATCCAGTCCACCGCCGGCCCGCCACGCGCGCAGCATGTCGGCGTACTCCGTGGGTGCGCCGAAGAAGAAGCTGCCCTGCCGAGTCTTGTTGTCCGCCTTCCCCTCCCGGTTGTAGTAGCCGGGCGTGCAGGTCTGGGCGCGCTCGGCGCTCGCGGCCGAGCGGGTGACAACGGTGTCGACCCAGTCGGACTCGGCGGCGGGCGCCGCCTCGACTTCGGTGACGCCGCGCTCGAGCGCCCAGGCGATGATCCACGCCGCGTGGGTCGCCTGCACGTCCAGCAGATAGGGAAAGTTCACCGTCAGGCCCGCCTGCGCGATGCTTTCGATGAAGCAATTCGGGAAGTTCGTCGTACACAGGCCCTGAAAGGTGCGCACCCCGTCGCGCCAGTGCTCGGTCAGCGGCACTCCGTCTCGGCCGATCAGCTCGAAACCGGTGCGCCGGCAGTAGTCGGTGCCCACCTCGAAACCCGTTGCGAAGATCAGGCAGTCGAGCTCGTAGGGCACACCGTCGACGACCACACCCGACTCGGTGATGCGCTGCACGCCGCGGCCGCGGGTGTCGACCAGCGTGACGTTCGCGCGGTTGAACGTCTGCAAATACTCGTCGTGGAAGCAGGGCCGCTTGCAGAAATACCCGTACCACGGTTTGAGCGCTTCCGCGGTGGCCGGATCGGTGACGATGCCCTCGACCCGCGCCCGGATCTCCTCCATCTTCGCGAAGTCCGCGATCTCGATGTCGCGGCCGCGCTGCGCCGGGTCCACGGCGCCGTCCCCGTCATGACGCATCACCGGCAGCTTGCGCGTGATGCTCGTCCAGGCGTCGGCGACCAGGTCCTCGTCGGCCTGGCCACCCGCCGTCAGGATCTGGAAGTTCTCGATGCGTTCGCGCTGCCAACCCGGCCGTAATGTGCTGGCCCACTGCGCATCCGTGGCGCGGTTGGCCCGCACGTCCACCGATGACGGCGTGCGCTGGAAGACGTAGAGCCGCTGCGCCGCCCGGGCGAGGTGCGGGACGCACTGGATCGCCGTCGCGCCGGTACCGATGATGCCCACGCGCTTGTCGGCAAGCCGTTCGAGGTGCTCGCCGGTGTAGGCGTAGTCCCACCGGCTGGTATGAAACGCGTGGCCGCGAAACGCGCCGAGGCCCTCGATGCCGGGCAGCTTGGGCTTGGCCTGATAGCCGTTGGCCATGGACACGAACCGGGCCCGCATCTCATCGCCCCGGTCGGTACGGATGATCCACCGCGATTCGTCTGCTGCCCAACGTATCTCACGCACATCGGTCTGCAGGCACGCGTCGCGGTACAGGTCGTAGTGCCGGGCGATGCGCTGGCAATGGGCGAAGATCTCCGGCCCCTTGGCGTATTTCTCGGTGGGAACGTAGCCGAGCTCCTCCAGCAGCGGCATGTACACGTACGACTCGACGTCGCACGCGATGCCGGGATACCGGTTCCAGTACCACGTGCCGCCCACGTCGGCGGCCCGGTCGATCAGCCGCACACTCTGCACGCCGAGCTGGCGCAGCCGGACCCCCGTCAACAGCCCACCGAAGCCGGCGCCGATGACCGCGACGTCCACCTCGTCGGTCAACGGGTCGCGATCGAACTGCCCATCGGCCCAGGGGTCTTCGGCGAAGTGGGCGAACGCGCCCGCCATCTCCACGTACTGCGCGATGCCGTCCAGGCGCAATCGCCGCGCACGCTCTTCGGCGTACTTGCGTCGCAGCGCGTCGACGTCGAACGTCACGGCAGCGGTTTCGGTCACGGCCAGGCTTCCTCTCGTGGCCCCGACTATATAATCAATCGCTTGATCGTATCAAGGCCGGCGTCGGCCGCCCCGTGTCTTCTGCCTGCGGCTATCCCGGCTCACCCGGAGCGAACAGCGTTCCCCGGATCATTTTCTTGGCGGAGTCCAGCGCGGCGTGGTAGCCCCGTGGTGGCGACGTGGCCGCCAGCTCGGTCAACCCGTAGATGAGCGCGTAGACGGCTTCGACGATGCTGTCCCGATCCGGCCGGTGCGCGAGCTCGCCCTGCCGAAAGGCGTCATCGACGACGCCCTCGATGATCTCTCGGAATGCCTGAAACCGCGCGCCACCCGCGACCCGCGCATCGACGTCGGCCACCCCCTCGGCGCGGATCACCCACTCGAAGGCGGCGAGATCCGGGTACTCGCGCATGAGCCGGCCCGATTCGTCGAGCACCGCCTCGATGCGATCGATGGCGGTCCCGGCACCCGCGGCGGCCGCCCGCAGCCGAGGCAATGCGACATCGGTGCGCGCCGCGATCGCGGCCTTGATCAACTCGGCCTTGTTCGGAAAGTAGTTGTACAGGCTGGCACTGGTGACGTCCGCGGTGCGGGCGATCTCACGGATGGTGGCGCGGGAGTACCCCACCGTGGCCACACACCGCATCGTGGCGACGATGATCCGCGCACGCGTCTGCTCCCCGTCGGCGCCCACCGGGCGGCCCAA
>NZ_LZII01000065.1:0-137605 GCF_001667425.1 Mycobacterium sp. 852002-51613_SCH5001154
GCAGGTCAACGACATCATCGATGCGGTCGACGGGTTGAACCGATTTTCGGCGAGCCTGGCCCGCGACAAGGACAACCGGGGGGGGGGGGGGGGGGGGCATTACCCAAGGCCGGCGCCTGGCCGGGGGCCGGGGCGGTCTGCGGGGCCGGCGGGACCAACAATGCCTGCAGGTCCGCCGGGTTCTGGGCGGCGGGGGGCGTCTTGGCACCATTGGCCGGGATCCAGGTGAGATCGGGAACCGGTGTGGCCGACTTGGCCTGAGTTTCCGGGGTGTCGTAGATGATCTGACCCTTGTAGGCCGTGATCGTGTTGAGCGGGTGGAACATGATCGGCGGGTAGTTCACCGTGAGCCGGCGCAGCACCGGTCCCAGCCGCTCGCGGCACAGCTCGGCGCGCCGGAAGTAGTCGGGCGCGCGTGGCCCGGCCGCGGTTTCGAAGGACCCACCGCAGATGAACTGCACGGGGTTGGCGAATTCCGGAATCGACAACAGGCCGTTGAGCGTGCCCTGCGCCGGGTCGTAAATGTTGTAGAAGTTTGCGATGCCGGGGCCCGCCACGTGCAAAACCTGCTCGATATTCTCGCTCTGGTCGCTCAGCGTCTTCGCGAAGTCGTTGAGGTTGTTGACCGTATCGATGATGGTCGAGTTGTTCTCGTGCAGGAATCCCCGGATGTCGGAGAGCGCCTTGTTGAGCGTGCCCAGGGTGTTGTCGAGGTGACGCGAGCTGTCGGCGAGCACCTGGGAGACCGAGGCGACGTTCCCGGTGAACTGCACGATCTGTTCGTTGCTGGCCGACAGCGCGTTGACCAGAACCTGAAGATTCTTGACCGTGCCGAAGATGTCACTGCGTGAATCGCCCAGCCGCCCAGCGGCTTGGGAGAGTTCGCGCAACGCGTTGTGGAACGACTCGCCGTTGCCGTTGAACGTGTCCGCGGCCTGATTGATCGCCCGCCCCAACGGCCCCTGCATCGACCCCGTGGTGGGACCGAGCTGCACGGCCAGCTGCGTCAGCGACTCTTTGACCTCGTCCCACTCCACCGGAACCCCGGTACGTTCCAGGGCGATGCTCCCGCCGTCGGGCAGCACCGCGCCACCGGTGTACGCCGGCGTCAGCTGAATGAACCGCGCCGCCACCAGGTTCGGCGACATGATGATGGCCTTGGCGTCTTTCGGGATCTTCACGTCCTTGGACACCGACATGGTGATCTTGACGTCGGAGGGCCGCGGCTCGATGGTGTCGATCTGACCCACCGGAACGCCGACGACCCGGACCTGGTCGCCGGGGTAGAGCCCGACCGCGGACGTGAAGTAACCGACGATGCTGCGCGTATTGCCGGTCGACGACAGCACATATACGCCACCCACCAACACCGCGATGAGCGCGATGGCGGTGGTGTAGCGCAGCCCCCGGCTGCCGGCGATTCGCCGCATCATGGCGACTTCGGCCTAATGATCCAGCGCTCCTGGATCAGCCCGCGCAGGTAGTCGGCCAAGCTGGCCGGCATCTTGCCGGGCTGGTAGAAGAAGTCGAACATCGTCGCGAGCAGCGGCGCGGGGATCACCCCGTAGACGTTGACGTTGAATCCCGGCCCGGACCCCACGACCTCGCCCAGCTCGGTCGCGTAGGTCGGCAGCCGCTTGAGGGCCTCGGTGATGTAGTCGCGGCGCTCGTTGAGGTTGCTCAGCACGTCGTTGAGCTTGCTCAGCGCCGGCCCGAACTCCTTACGGTTGTCGGCGACGAAGCCGGAGATCTGCGCCGAGAGGCCCTGGATCCCCGAGATCAACCGCCCCAGGGCGGCTCGCCGCTCGTCGAGCGCAGCGAACAACTCGTTACCGTCGTCGACCAGTTTGTTGACCTGGCCGGCGCGCTGGGACAGCACGCCCGTAACCGACTTCGCATGCGCCAGAAGGCTTTGCAGCGCCTCGTCGCGCCGGTTCAGGGTTCGCGACAGCGTCGTCACACCGTCGAGCGCGCCGCGCAGCTCGGGGGTGGCGTCGTGCAGCGTGTCGGTCAATACGTTCAAGGCCTGCTCGAACTGAGGCTTGTTCAGGTTGTTGGCGTTTTGACCCAGGTCCTCCAGCGCGCCAGCGAGGGTGTACGGCGTGGTCGTGCGGCTGAGCGGGATCGTTGTCGACCTGCCACTGCCGGCCGGGCTTACCGCGATGGACCGCTCACCGAGAATGGTGTCGGTGCGGATCGCGGCGAGTGACTGATCCCCAACGGCGACATGGCGATCCACGCTGAAGCTGATCTTGGCGCTGTCTCCGGCGAGGCCGACCGACGTCACCTTGCCGACCTTGAAGCCCGAGACGTACACCGCGTTACCGGGATTGATGCCGCCTGCGTCGGAGAAATAGGCGTCGTAGATCTTTCCCTGCGGCCAGAACGGTAATCCCGCGTAGCCGAATGCGATGAGCACAACGCACACCACCAGCACCACCCCGAAGATGCCGGTGCGCAGCGGATCGCGCTCACGCTTTGCGTTACTTGGCAAAAGCGCACCTCCCCTTGCTGGGATCCACCTGGCCGCCGAGGGGCAGCAGGATGTCGCTGCCCGCCGGGCCATTGATCTTGATCGTCACCGAGCAGAAGTAGATGTTGAAGAACGAGCCGTAGGCGCCCAACGCGGCCAGCCGCAGATAATCCTCGCCAAGCTGCTCGACATCGTTGTTGACCTCGGCCTTGCGGTCGTCCAGTTCGGTCGCCAGCGGCCGGGTGTTCTCCAGAATGCCCTGCAGCGGCCGGCGCGAATTCTGCAGCAGCTCGGTCAGATCCGTCGTGGTCGAGGCCAGCGGCGGGATGGCGCCCGCGATGTCGTCCTTGTTCTTGGCGAGCCCGCTGATCAATTGCTGCAACTGGTCCACGCTGGTCGAGAACTGGGCGCTGCGCTCATCGACGGTCTTGAGCACGGTGTTGAGGTTGTTGATCACGTCACCGATGAGCTGGTCCCGCTGGCCCAACGCCGACGAGAACGCACTGGTGTCGGCCAGCACGTTGGACAACGCGCCGCCTTGGCCCTGCAGCAACTCGATGACGGCGCTGCTGATCGTGTTGACCTTGTCCGCGTCCAGCCCCTTGAGCACCGGCCGAAGCCCGCCCAGCAGCGCATCGAGATCCAGTGCGGGCTGGGTGTGTTGGGCGTTGATCGTCCCGCCCGGCGGCAGCTTCCGCAGCTCCCCGGGTCCCGAGGTGATCTCCAAATACCGGTCACCGACCAGGTTTTCGTAGCGGATCACCGCGCGCGTGGAGGAATAGAGCGTGTAGCGCTTGTCGAGTCCGAACGACACGTCGATGGTGTTGTCCTGGTTGAGCTTCACGCCGGACACCGCACCGACCGGCACGCCGGCGATACGCACCTTCTGGCCCGCCTTCAACCGCGACACGTTGGTAAACGTTGCGTGGTAAGTGCTTTCGGGACCGAATCGGAAGTCGCCGAAGACCACCACAAGTCCCGCGGATACCAGCAGCATGGCCACCGTGAAGATGCTGACCTTGATCATCATCGAGCGGTGTGTCGGCATCTCCCCCGCGGCCATCAGAAGTCGTCCCGTTCCGCGAAGGCGCCGTGGAACAAGAACTGCAGCGTCGAGGGCGCGTCGAACTGCAGTTCGGTGAACGGCTCGTACGGAATGTTCGCGTTGTCGGTGACCAGGAACGGCGACCGGAAGAACGACCCGCCGGTCTGTTTCGTCGGAATGTCCGGCAACCCGCGGCAATTCGGTCCACCGGAGGCGTTGACGATCGGCAGGGACTCGGGGAAGGTGTACGCCGGCGCACCGAGCACGAAGCTCGAGGACGTGAACAGTCCCGCCTTGCGGACACCGAGCAGCGGGGCGAATTCCTTGATACCGCGCTCGATTCCCGCGAACAGGCAGCCGAATTCGGGCGAATAGTCCGCGGCCACCTTCAGCGGGGCCCGCAGCCGGTTGATGGCGTCGATGAAGTTCTGCTCGGCCGGCGCCAACGTCTCATAGGCGTTGTTGGCCAGGCCGATGGTGGCCAGCAAGGTGTCGTTGAGGTTGTTCTGCTGGTCGACAACGGTCTTGTTGATCGTCGGTAGGTTGTCGAAGATGGTGTTCAGGTCCGGAGCGGCGTCGGCATAGATGTTGGTGACGACAGCGGCCTTACGGAAATCCTCCTGCAGCGCAGGCAGCTTCGGGTTTGCCTGGCGCGTCAATGTGTTCAGGCCCGACAAGATGCCGCCGAAGTCGTCGCCGTGCCCACGCAGACCTTCGGACAAAGCGCTCAGCGTCCCGTTGAGCTCGACGGGGTCGATCTTGTGCAGCAGGTCCATCAGCGACTGGAACAGGGTGTTGACTTCCAGCTGCACCGCGGAGGCCGCAACGTGCGCGTTGGGACGTAGCGAGGTCGGAGAAGGGTTCTGCGGCGGAAGGAATTCGACCGACTTGGCGCCGAATATGGTGTTACCCGCGATATGCACCGGCGAATTGGAGGGAATGAAGCGCATGTCGTCGCTGTTGATGCCCAGCGTCAGACGCGCCTGGTCATCGGAGTAGTCGATGGCCTCGACCTTGCCGATCTGGATGCCCCGGTATTTGACCTTGGCGCCCTTCTCCATCACCAGCCCGGCCCGCGGAGCCGAGACCGTGACCTTGTCGATCGAGGCGAAAGCCGCTGTGTAGGAAAGGTAAGTCACGAGGGCGAACGCCAGTATCAGGCTGGCCAGCACCACTGCTGCCACCCGGACGGAGCTACGTCGCATTCCTGTGTTTGCCATGTTCCTTTAAGCGGTCCACTTACCCGGAGAGGTTGAAGTTACCGGACGCGCCGTAGACAGCGAGTGAGATGAACAGTGTGATGACGACGACGACGATCAGCGAGGTGCGCACGGCCTGGCCGACCGCGATGCCGACGCCGACCGGGCCGCCGCTGGCGTTATAGCCGTAATAGGTATGGACGAGCATCACCGCGATGGACATCACGATCGCCTGGAGGAACGACCACAGCAGGTCCGACGGGATGAGGAACGTATTGAAGTAGTGGTCGTAGAGACCCTTGGACTGGCCGTTGATGTACACCGTGGTGAAGCGGGCGGCGAAGAACGCCGCCAGTACCGACAGTGAATACAGCGGGATGATCGCGATCAGTCCGGCGATCAGCCGGGTGGACACCAAGTAGGACACCGAGTGCACCGCCATGCATTCGACCGCGTCAATTTCCTCGGATACCCGCATGGCGCCCAACTGCGCGGTGGCACCGGCGCCGATGGTGGCCGCCAGCGCGATGCCGGCGATCACCGGCGCGACGACGCGAACGTTGAGAAAAGCCGACAGGAAGCCGGTCAGCGCCTCGATGCCGATGTTGCCCAACGACGAATACCCCTGCACGGCGATGACCCCGCCGGAGGCCAGGGTCAGGAAGGCCGCGACGCCCACCGTGCCGCCGATCATGACGAGCGCCCCGGCGCCCATTGTCATCTCGGCGATCAGCCGGACCGTCTCTTTGCGGTAGCGGGTGAGGGCATTCGGGACGTATCGGACAGTTTGGCCGTAGAACAACGCCTGCTCACCGAAGTCGTCGATCGGCTCCTGCAGCCGGAAGGCGAGGTTGCGCAACCGGTAGGTGACGTCGTAGCTCATCGAGTGCTCACTTCGCCGAGATTCGCACGCCGATGGCGGTCATCACCACGTTGATGACGAACAGACAGATGAACGCGTAGACCACGGTTTCGTTGACCGCGTTGCCGACGCCCTTGGGGCCGCCCTTGACGGTCAGGCCGCGATAGCAGCCGACCAGGCCGGCCATCACACCGAACAGCAGCGCCTTGACCTCGGCGAGCACCAGCTCACGCAGGCCGGTCAGCACCGTCAGCCCGTTGATGAAGGCGCCGGGGTTGACGCCCTGCAGGAAGACCGAGAACACGTAACCGCCGGACAAGCCGATGGCGCACACCAAGCCGTTGAGCAGGAGCGCAACGACAGTGGAGGCCAGCACGCGGGGTACCACGAGCCGCTGGATCGGGTCGATGCCCAGAACCCGCATCGCGTCGATCTCCTCGCGGATGGTGCGCGCACCGAGGTCGGCGCAGATCGCGGTGGCACCGGCACCCGCGACGACGAGCACGGTCACCACCGGACCCAGCTGGGTGATGGTGCCGAAGGCCGTTCCGGCGCCGGACAAGTCGGCGGCGCCGATTTCACGCAGCAGGATATTGAGCGTGAACGCCACCAGCACAGTGAATGGGATCGATACCAGCAGCGTGGGGACTAGCGAGACGCGCGCGATCATCCACGTCTGTTCCAGGAATTCGCCCAATTGGAACGGCCGGCGGAAAGACTGCCGGCCGGTGTCGATCATCATTTCGAAGAACCCGCCGACTGCGCGGGCGGGAACGGCAAGCTGCTGCATCAACTTGGCTACCCCCCTCAGCTGCTCGCGGCGAAGTCTATGCGTCGCCTTAGCGGTGTCGTTCGTCGCATGCGGCTCGGTGTGAGCCGGATCATATTAACCCAGAACAAGTTAATGCTGTCAACGAACAGCATTTCCTTGTCTGAAACGTTAACTTGCCAGGTCAGATGCGCTTACGCCATTCCAAACTGACACACGTTCTTACTGCTGATTCCCCCCCACGAAGTAACCTCACACAGCTATTGCTCCATCAGCCCGACCGCGGAAAAGTTCCGCTCCGGATCCCGCCCAGCAAAGTACTCTTGCAGCGTCGCGCTCAGTTGCGCAGGCTCCCACGCCTCACCCGCGGCGCTGAATTGATGTTCAGCGGTCGGGGCCGCAACCAGTGTCACCCGGGGCCCGTAGACAATGAACACCTGACCGTTGACTTCCGCGGCCGCCGGCGATGACAAGAATTTGACCAGGCTGACCACATGCTCAGGTGACAGGGGGTCGATGCCGCCCGCCTCGACCTCGGGTGCGGCACCGAAGACGTCGGCCGTCATGGCGGTGCGGGCGCGCGGGCAAATCGCGTTGGCGCACACTCCGTAGCGACCCAGCGCCCGCGCGGCCGTCAGGGTGAGCGAGATGATGCCGGCCTTGGCGGCGCCGTAGTTGGCCTGACCCACCGGGCCGACCAGGCCCGCCTCCGACGCAGTGTTGACCAGCCGGCCGAAGACGGTTCCCCCGGCATCCTTTGCCTTGGAGCGCCAGTAGGTGGCCGCGTTGCGGGTCAGCAGGAAGTGGCCGCGCAGGTGCACGGCGATCACCAGGTCCCATTCCTCGTCGGACATGTTGAACAGCATCCGGTCGCGGGTGATCCCCGCGTTGTTGACCACAATGTCGAGTCCACCGAGACCATCGGCCTGGGCGACCAGCTCGTCGGCGGTTGCCCGCTCGCTGATATCGCCGGCCACCGCGACCGCCTTGGAGCCGGCGGCATTGATCTCGTCGATGACGTCGGAGGCATCGAGGGCGGCGGCGATGTCGTTGACGACGACGGTGGCGCCCGCCCGAGCCAGGCCGAGGGCCTCGGCCCGGCCCAGTCCCGCGGCCGCACCGGTCACCACCGCAACCTTTCCGGAGAGATCGGTCGCGTTCGTGCTGCTAGTCAATTTATGAATACCTCTAGTTTCTGGTGGCGCACTTCAGTCTTCGCGCAACAGCGCGGCTCGCGGACACTCGGCGATCGCCTGCTCGGCCAACTGCTCCTGGTCCGCGGGAATCGGGTCGAGCTTCACGACGGCGTAATCGTCGTCGTCCAGGTCGAAGATATCCGGCGCGATTCCCATGCACACAGCGTTACCTTCACACCGGTCACGGTCGACGATCACCCGCACAGCACCCTCCTTGCACCTGGCCTTCACCTGAGGACGTGCCCCATCAGTATGTAGGACCACCATAGGGCCCCGATACCGCCGGGGAAACGGCCGCTGGAATCTCAGACTAGAACGTGTTACAACCGGGAAGACGAACGGGTAGTCGTCGGCCGAGTAACGTCGGCTAGTCGAGGCGTGTCACGTTAACAAAGGACGGCTGGAATGCGCATCAGTTACACCCCTGAACAGGAGGAGCTGCGTCGCGAGCTGCGGTCGTACTTCACCACGCTTATGACCCCCGAGCGTCGGGAGGCGCTGCACTCGACGCAGGGCGAGGTGGGAACCGGCACCGCCTATCGCGACACCGTCGCGCAGATGGGCAAGGACGGGTGGCTGACCCTGAATTGGCCCAAGGAGTACGGCGGCCAGGACCGCTCCCCGATGGACTCGCTGATCTTCACCGACGAGGCCGCGATCGCCGGCGTGCCGGTGCCGTTCCTGACGATCAACAGTGTGGCGCCGACCATCATGGCGTTCGGCACCGAGGAACAGAAGAAATTCTTCCTGCCCAAGATCGCGGCCGGGGAGTTGCACTTCTCCATCGGCTACTCCGAGCCGGGCGCCGGCACCGACCTGGCGAACCTGCGTACCACCGCAGTCCGCGACGGAGATGACTACGTCATCAACGGCCAGAAGATGTGGACCAGCCTGATCGCCTACGCCGACTGGGTCTGGCTGGCCGTCCGCACCAACCCGGAAGCCAAGAAGCACCGCGGCATTTCGATGCTGGTCGTGCCGACGACCGCGGAGGGGTTCTCCTGGACGCCCGTGCACACCATGGCCGGTGTGGACACCAGCGCCACCTATTACTCCGACGTGCGAGTCCCGGTGACCAACCTGGTCGGCGAGGAGAACGGCGGCTGGAAGCTGGTGACCAATCAGCTCAACCACGAACGCGTCGCTCTCGTGTCGCCGCAACCGATCTTTTTGGCCCTCCGCGAGGTTCGCGAGTGGGCGCAGAACACCAAGGATGCCGGCGGGGCCCGGCTGATCGACTCGGAATGGGTGCAGATCAACCTGGCCCGGGTGCACGCCAAGGCCGAGGTGCTCAAGCTGATCAACTGGGAACTGGCTTCGTCGAACAGCGAGTCCTTGTCGCCGGCCGACGCGTCGGCGGCCAAGGTGTACGGCACCGAACTGGCCACCGAGGCGTACCGGCTGCTTATGGAGGTACTGGGGACCGCGGCGACGGTGCGCCAGGATTCGCCGGGCGCGCTGCTGCGTGGCCGGGTCGAGCGGATGCATCGCGCGTGCCTGATCCTGACCTTCGGCGGCGGCACCAACGAGGTGCAGCGCGACATCATCGGCATGGTCGCGCTGGGCCTGCCCCGAAACCGCTGAGCCCCCTCTTCCTAAGGACGAACATCGATGGACTTTTCGACAACCGAAGCGGCGAACGATCTCGGCGGCCTGGTCGACACGATCGTGAACTCGGTATGCACACCGGAGCGCCAGCGTGAGCTCGACAAGCTGGACCAACGGTTCGACCGTGAGCTGTGGGGCAAGCTCGTCGACGCCGGCATCCTCACCAGCGCTTCGGCCACCTCGGTGGGCGGCGATGGATTCGGGGTGCTCGAGCAGGTCGCCATTCTGGTGGCGTTGGGTCACCAGTTGGCGGCCGTGCCTTACTTGGAGTCGGTGATGCTGGGCGCCGGCGCATTGGCCCGCTTCGGAACCGAGGAGCTGCAACAGGATTGGGGCGCCCCGGCGGTCAGTGGCGAGAAGATCCTCGCCGTTGCGCTGCTGGGCGAGATGGGTGAGGGTCCGGTGCAGGCCACCCGCGCCGGCGACGGCTATCGCCTCACAGGTACCCGCACCCAGGTCGGCTTCGGGCCGGCAGCCGACGGCTTCCTCGTTCCCGCCGAGACCGATTCAGGCACGGCCGTTTTCGTGGTTGCCGCCGGAGATCCCGGCGTTTCGGTGACCCCATTGCAGACCACCGGCTTGGGCAGCGTCGGGCACCTGGCGCTGGACGGGACCGAGGTGGACGGTACCCGGATGGTCGGCGGCGCCGAGGTCGTCGTCTGGCTCGACATACTTGCGGCCCTGGGCCGCAGCGCCTTCCAACTCGGAGTGCTGGAACGTGGACTGCAGCTCACCGCCGAATACGCCCGTGAGCGGGAGCAATTCGATCGTCCGATCGGTAGCTTCCAGGCGGTGTCACAACGGCTGGCCGACGGCTACATCGACGTCAAAGGCTTGCGGCTCACGCTGACTCAGGCGGCGTGGAAGGTCTCCGAGGACGTTCCCGCCGACATCGACGTGGCAAGCGCCGCGTTCTGGGCCGCCGACGCCGGGCACCGCGTGGCGCACACCATCGTGCACGTGCACGGCGGCGTCGGCGTCGATACCGACCACCCGGTTCACCGCTATTTCTTGGCCGCCAAGGAGGCCGAGTTCGCGTTGGGCGGGGCCACCGGCCAGCTGCGCCGGATCGGCCGCGAGCTGGCGGAAACCCCTGCCTAGTTTCGTGCTTCCTCCCGACCCCACGGTCACCAGGCTGCTGGTACCGCTGGCCGAGATCGAGGACCGCGGCGTCTATTTCGAAGACTCGTACGTCAGCTGGCGCGATCACCTGCGCCACGGCGCCGCGATCGCGGCGGCCCTGCGTGACCGCCTCGACCCGTCGAGGCCACCGCACGTCGGCGTGCTGCTGGAGAACACCCCGTTCTTCTCGGCGATGCTGACGGCGGCCGGCATGTCAGGGATCGTGCCGGTGGGCCTCAACCCGGTGCGCCGCGGTGACGCGCTGGCGCGTGACATCGCCCATGCCGACTGCCAGGTGGTGCTGGCCGACTCGAATTCGGCCGAGTCGCTTGGCGGCATCGACTACGTCAACGTCGACTCCACCGAGTGGGCCGACGAAGTTTCCGCACATCGCGATGTCGAGCCGCACTTCCAATCGGCAACGGCCGCAGACCTTTTCATGCTGATCTTCACCTCGGGTACCAGTGGCGAGCCGAAGGCGGTCAAGTGCAGCCACGGCAAGGTCGCGATCGCGGGGGTGACGATGACGCAGCGATTCGACCTCGGCCACGACGACGTCTGTTACGTGTCGATGCCGCTGTTTCATTCCAACGCGGTGCTGGTCGGCTGGGCGGTGGCGGTGGCCTGCCAGGGCTCGCTGGCGTTGCGGCGCAAGTTCTCCGCGTCCAACTTCCTGGTCGATGTCCGCCGCTTCGGCGCCACCTACGCCAACTACGTCGGCAAGCCCCTGTCGTACGTGCTGGCCACGCCGGAGCAGCCCGACGACGCGGACAATCCGCTGCGGGCGGTCTACGGCAACGAGGGCGTGCCCCGCGATGTCGAACGCTTCGCGCGCCGATTCGGCTGTGTGGTCCAGGACGGGTTCGGTTCCACCGAAGGCGGGGTGGCGATCGCGCGCACCCCGGACACCCCGGACGGTGCGTTGGGCCCGCTGCCCGAGGGCGTCGAGATCGTCGACCCCGACACCGGTGCACCCTGTCCGGCGGGCGTGGTCGGCGAGCTGGTGAACACCGCCGGGCCGGGGCGGTTCGAGGGCTACTACAACGACGAGGCCGCCGAGGCCGAGCGGATGTCCGGCGGGGTATATCACACCGGCGACCTCGCCTACCGCGACGCCGCCGGCTACGCGTACTTCGCGGGACGGCTGGGCGATTGGATGCGCGTCGACGGTGAAAACCTCGGCGCCGCGCCGATCGAACGGGTGCTGTTACGCCACCCGGACGTGACCGAGGTGGCCGTCTACGCGGTGCCGGATCCGGTGGTCGGTGACCAGGTGATGGCCGCTTTGGTGCTGGCTGCCGGGGCCGAGTTCGATGCCGAGAAGTTTCGCGCCTTCCTGGCCGAGCAGCCCGACCTGGGGCCCAAGCAGTGGCCGTCCTACGTCCGGGTCAGCGCCGAACTTCCGCGCACGGTGACCTTCAAGGTGCTCAAGCGCCAGTTGGCGGCGGAGGGTGTCGACTGCGACGATCCGGTGGTGCGAATACAGCCGCAACGGGAGAGAGGAACGTCCGCGGGTGATGAAACTTCGTAACGTGATCGCCGGGTCGGCTCTTCTCGCGTGCCTCGGCCCGGCCGCGCTCGGGTTGGGCGCCGGTTTCGCCGTGGCGGAGCCAGTGCCACCGCCACCTCCGCTGCCTCCCCCGCCGCCACTGGTGTGGGCGCCGCAGACACCGGAGCCCGACCCATGGCAGCCTCCGCCGCAGGAGGAGTCACCGCCGCTGCCGCCGCTGCCGCCGAGCTAGCGACGCGCCGTCACCGTTGTCGCGCTGGGCGTCAAGACGGGTCGACGATAATGCGACACTGCACAGACATGTCGTCGAAGGAGACGCGATGGTTGGTCCGATCAGCCGGCCTCTGGAGACAGCGCTCGAAGCGAGCTTTGATCAGCTTTCCGCCACGGTACCGGCGGACGTCGGCATTGCGATCGCCCGACCGGATCGCACCTACTCGTTGGGCCGGTGGTGGTCCGGTGTCGCATGGTCGACCATCAAGGTGCCGTTGGCGATCGCCGCGCTGCGTTGCGATTGGTTGCACGCCAAGGACCTGGCCGTCAAGGCGATCACGGAATCCGACAATCGCGCATCGGAGCAATTGTGGTCCCGTTTGGGCGATCCGGGGGAAGCGGCACGGCGGGTGCAGGCGGTTATCGCCGAGGGCGGTGACACGGCCACCGTGGTCGAATCTCGCCGGCTTCGGCGTGGGTATACGGCGTTCGGCCAGACGCAGTGGACCCTGCAGCGGCAGGCGCGGTTCGCCGCCGAGCTGCCGTCGATCCCCGATTCGGCCGACGTCATCGACCTGATGCAGCGCCTCACCAGCGGCCATCGCTGGGGGCTGGCCGCCAAAGGCCTTGCGGCCAAGGGCGGTTGGGGGCCCGGCATGCACGGCGACTACCTGGTGCGGCAGTTCGGCATCGTACCCACGCCATCGGGGCAGTGGGGCGTGGCGCTGGCGGCCACGGTTCACGACGGGGTGTTGGAAACAGGCGTCGAGGTCCTGAACACAATGGCCGAGTGGGTCCTCAGCCGGCTTCCCGGGTTAGCCCGTTATTGACGGCACCACGGCGTCGATCAGGTGCGGCCCGGGTTCGCTCAAGGCTTGACGCAGCGCGTCGGCGAGTTCCTCCGCGGTGGCGACGCGGCGGGCGGGCACTCCCATCCCCTCGCTGATCTTGACGAAATCCATTGTGGGGCGCGACAAGTCCAGCAGGTCCAGCGCCTTGGGCCCGGGAGCCGATCCGGCGCCCACCCGAGCCAACTCGATCCGCAGGATGTCGTAGGCGCTGTTGTCGTAGATCACGGTGGTCACGTTCAGGTTTTCCCGCGCCTGAGTCCACAATCCGGAGATCGTGTACATCGCCGACCCGTCCGATTCCAGGCAGAGCACCGGACAATCGGGTGCGGCGACCGCGGCACCCACGGCGGCCGGGATGCCGTATCCGATCGCCCCGCCGGTCAGCGTCAGCCAGTCATGGGCCGGCGCCCCCGCCGTGGCCTGGGCGAGCAGCACACCCGAGGTGTTCGACTCGTCGACGACGATCGCCCGTTCCGGCAGTAGCGCGCCGATCACGTCGGCCGCTGACGCGGACGTCAGGACACCCGTGGGCAGCTGCGGCCGCGCCGCGGCCGCCACCGGGGCAGACGTTCCGGGCGCGACCTCGTCGGCCACCGCGGCGAGCGCCTCGGCGGCACCGCTGTGCCCGGCAAGCAGATGCACCTCGCAGCCGGCCGGGACCAGGTCGCTGGGCATGTTCGGGTAGGCGAAGAACGACACCGGCGACTTGGCCCCGGCCAGCACCAGATGCTTGGCACCGTCGAGTTGGGCGGTAGCAGCCTCGGCGAAATAGGCCAGCCGCTCGACGGCGGGAACGCCCGCGCCGCGCTCCAGCCGGGTCGGGAACGTCTCGCACAGCACGCGGGCGCCGGTCGCCTGCGCGATCCGAACGGCGGCGGCAAGACCCGGGCCGCGAGTGGCGTCACCGCCGATCATGAGCACCGTGGGTTCGCCGGAGCGCAGCACCTCGATCACTTCGAACGCCAACCGCGGCTCGGCCCCCGCGGGTTCCGCGGGCACGGTGCCGCCGGGTTGCGCCCCGTCCGACCAGGACACATCGGCGGGCAGGATCAGCGTCGAAATCTGCGAGCCCGCGCGGCTGGCGGCGATCGCCTCGGCGGCGTCGGACGCGACGTCCGCGGTGTGTTCGGTGCGACGCACCCACCCCGAGACCGTGCCCGCGAGCGCGTCGATATCGGATTCCAGTGGGGCGTCGTACTTTTTGTGGTACGTGGCGTGGTCGCCGACGACCACCACCATCGGCACCTGAGCGCGCCGGGCGTTGTGCAGGTTCGCCAGGCCGTTGCCCAGGCCGGGACCCAGGTGAAGCAGCACTGCGGCCGGCCGGCCGGCGATACGGGCGTAGCCGTCGGCCGCGCCGGTCGCGACTCCCTCGAACAGGGCCAGCACACCGCGCATGCGCGGGACGGTGTCCAGCGCGGCCACGAAGTGCATCTCCGAGGTGCCCGGGTTGGCGAAGCACACGTCGACGCCACCGTCGACCAGGGTGTTGATCAGGGCCTGGGCACCGTTCACGTAATTGCCTCCAGTTTGAAAACGCGCCCGGCGTTGCCGTGCAAGAAGTCCCGGCGGCCCTCGTCGGCCAGACCGAGGTCCGCCAATCCCGCCAAGGCGTGCGCGTGAGTCATCATCGGATAGTTGGTGCCGAACAAGACCTTGCGTTGTCCGGTAGCGGTTTTCATGAACCGGACGAGCTCATCCGGAAGTCGCTTGATCGTGTAGGCCGACGTGTCGATGTAGACGTTCGGATGCTTGCGGGCGACGGCAACCATCTCCTCGGTCCACGGATACCCGACGTGGCCACACACGATCACCAGCTCGGGAAAGTCGAGCGCGATCTGGTCGATGTAGGGGATCGGACGGCCGGTCTCCGATGGTCGCAGCGGACCGGTATGGCCCACCTGGGTGCAGAACGGCACCCCCAGCTCCACGCATTCGGCGAACAGCGGATAGTAGCGGCGGTCGGTGGGTGGCGCGTTCCACAGCCACGGCACCACCCGTAGGCCCAGGAATCCCTCTCGAACGCGGCGCCTCAGTTCACGAACCGCTTCCATCGGGCGATCGAGGTCGACGGTGGCCAGCCCGCCAAACCGGTTCGGATGCAGGCGAATCCACTCGGCGACCTCGTCGTTGGAGATCAAATCCTGGCCGCCGGGCCCGCGCCACGCGCTGAGCAGGCCGAACCGGACGTCGGCCGCGTCCATGGTCGCGATGCTCGCCTCGATCGGGACGTCGGCGTCCGGTATGGAGTCACCGGTCCAACGCCGCAGCGATGCCAGCATGTCGCTGCGCAGGAACCGCGCAGTGGGATGCTGCATCCACACATCGACCGTCATCGCGATCAAGAGTAGACGCGGTGTCAGAGGGCCAGCGCGGCGCGGGCGCAGGCGTGCGTCCGCTGGGCGTACCCGCCGCCGAACAGCACGACGTGCGCCAGCAGGGGGAAGAGCTGGTGCAGCCCGGTGCGGTTGCGCCATCCGGCGCGCAGCGGCCGCACCCGTTCGTAGCCCGCGACGATGGCGTCGTAGTGCGGGCAGCCGAACAGCGCGAGCATCGCGAGGTCGCTTTCGCGGTGACCGGCGTGCGCGGCCGGGTCGATCAGCACCACCCCGTCGGGCGTCCACATCACGTTGCCGCCCCACAGGTCGCCGTGCAGCCGGGCGGGCCGGTCGTCGTCGTCGAAATCGCCCGAGCGGCAACGCGCTACGACGGAATCGATGGCGCTTCGGGTGGAAGCATCGAGCCGCGGCGCGGCCAGCTCCGCCATCGGGATCAGCCGCTCCTCCGCGTAGAAGTCGCCCCAGCGGCGGTGCCGCCGCAGCGACATCGGCAGCGGCTGGGACAGCGGCCCGAAGAACCCGGGTCCGTCCCAGCCGTCGGGCCCGGCACCGAAGTCGGGGGCGCCGGCGTCGTGCGTCACGGCGAGGTGGCCGCCGAACGCGAGCGCCGCCTCCGGGGTCGGGAGCGCCGAATCAAGCCGCCGCAGGGTCAGGCTCGTCGCGTCGACGGAGACAACGTCCGCGCAGGGCACACCCCCGTCGACGCCGGCCAGCCACCGCAATCCGGCGGCCTCCCACGCGAAGTAATTGCTGGGCGCGGCCGGGTGCTGCTTGACGAAGTCGCTCAAGCGGTCGCGTGGGCGGCGTGCACGTCGTCGGCCGGACGTGCCTCCGTCTGCTCCTTGGCCCAGCGGTAGTCGGGCTTACCGGCCGGTGACCGCTTCACCTCGTCGACCAGCCAAAGGCTGCGGGGCACTTTGTATCCGGCGATCTCGGAGCGCACGAAGCGGTCCAGCTCCGCCAGCGACGGCCGGGCACCCGGGCGGGGCTGCACGACGGCGGCCACGTGTTGGCCGTAGCGGGGATCGGGAACACCGACCACCAGCGCGTCGAATACGTCGGGGTGGCCCTTGAGCGCCGCCTCGACCTCCTCGGGGTAGATCTTCTCGCCGCCGCTGTTGATCGACACCGAGCCGCGGCCCAGCATCGTCACGGTGCCGTCCTCCTCGACCAGGGCCCAGTCCCCAGGGATCGCGTAGCGGACCCCGTTGATGGTCTTGAACGTTTCGGCGGTCTTCTTCTCGTCCTTGTAGTAGCCGACCGGGATGTTGCCCTTCTTGGCGATGAACCCGCGCACACCCGAGCCGGGCTTCACCTCATTGCCCTCCTCGTCGAGGACGACGGTGCGGTGGTCGATCGTCACGCGCGGGCCGCCGGCGTGCGGCGCGTCCTTCGCGACGATGCTGGTGCCGCCGAATCCGGTCTCCGAGGAGCCGATCGAGTCGGTGATGACCCGGTTGGGCAGCAGCTCGAGCAGCCTCTCCTTGATGCTCGGCGAGAACAGCGCCGCGGTGCTGGCGAGCAGGAACAGCGACGACAGGTCATAGTCGTGGTCGGTGTCGAGCGCGTCGAGCAGCGGGCGTGCCATCGCGTCGCCGGTGAAGAACAGCAGGTTCACCTTGTGCTCGTGGATCGTGCGCCACACCTCTTCGGCGTTGAATTCCGGTGCGAGCACGGTGGTTTGGCCCGAGAAGATCGACATCCAGGTGGCCGACTGGGTGGCGCCGTGGATCATCGGCGGAATCGGGTAGCGCACCATCGGCGGATTGGCGGCCGCGGCCTTGGCCAGGTCGTGCTCGTCCTCGACGAATTGACCTGTCGCGAAATCGGTTCCGCCGAACAGCACCCGGTAGATGTCCTCGTGGCGCCACATCACGCCCTTCGGGAAGCCGGTGGTGCCGCCGGTGTAGAGCAGGTAGATGTCGTCGGCGCTGCGCTCGCCGAAGTCGCGCTCGGGGGAGCCCTGGGCGATCGCCGAGTAGAACTCGACGCCGCCGTAGCGCTGGTAGTCGTTGTCGGAGCCGTCCTCGATGACGAGGATCGTCTTGACGTTCGGGGTGTCCGGCAGCACGTTGGCCACCCGGTCGGAGTACTGGCGCTCGTGGACCAGGGCGACCATGTCGGAGTTGTCGAACAGGTAGCGAAGCTCACCCTCGACGTAGCGGTAGTTGACGTTCACCAGGATGGCGCCCGCCTTCACGATGCCGAGCATCGCGATGACGATCTCGATGCGGTTACGGCAGTACAGCCCGACCTTGTCGTCCTTTTTCACCCCCTGGTCGATCAGGTAGTGGGCCAGGCGGTTGGCCTTCTCCTCCAACTGGGCGTAGGTCAGCTTCTCGTCGCCGCAGATCAGGGCGACACGGTCCGGCACAGCGTCGATGGCGTGCTCTGCGAGATCGGCAATATTCAGGGCCACGGCACCAAATTAGAACGTGTTACATTTCTTGACAAGCTCATGCCCCTCGTCGACGGAAAGGCAGTAGCCGTGGCTCAGGCTCCAGCAAACGAACAAACGGGACAGGACGCCCTCGTCGAACAGCGCGGCCACACCCTGATCGTCACGTTGAACCGGCCGCACGCCCGCAATGCCCTGAGCACCGAAATGATGGAAATCATGGTGCAGGCCTGGGACCGCGTCGACAACGATCCGGACATCCGCTGCTGCATCCTGACTGGGGCCGGTGGCTACTTTTGCGCCGGCATGGACCTCAAGGCGGCAACCAAGAAGCCGCCGGGTGAGTCGTTCAAGGACGGCAGCTACGACCCGTCGCGAATCGACGCTTTGCTGAAGGGCCGCCGGCTGACCAAGCCGCTGATCGCGGCCGTCGAAGGACCCGCGATCGCCGGGGGCACCGAGATCCTGCAGGGCACCGACATCCGCATCGCGGGCGAGAGCGCCAAATTCGGCATCTCGGAGGCCAAGTGGAGCCTCTACCCGATGGGCGGGTCGGCCGTGCGGCTGGTGCGGCAGATCCCCTACACGGTCGCGTGCGACCTGCTGCTGACCGGTCGGCACATCACCGCCGTTGAAGCCAAGGAGATGGGCCTGATCGGGCATGTGGTGCCGGACGGCCAGGCGTTGACCAAGGCGCTCGAGATCGCGGAGATCATCGAGAACAACGGCCCGCTGGCCGTGCAGGCGATCCTGCGGGCGATCCGCGAGACCGAGGGCATGCACGAGAACGAGGCCTTCAAGATCGACACTCAGATCGGCATCAAGGTGTTCCTGTCCGACGATGCCAAGGAAGGCCCCCGGGCGTTCGCCGAGAAGCGCAAGCCCAACTTCCAGAACAAGTAACCCTCCGCTGGCGCCTTCGCGCCGAACGTGAACAGAGGGCCACATTTCGGCCGGTTTTTCGCCCTGACGTCACGTTCGGCATTCTGTCAGTCCCCCGCGCCACACTGCCGGCATGCGGGAACCATTCATCGGCAGCGAGGCGCTGGCATCGGGCGCACTGACGCGGTACCGGTTGCGCAGCAGATTCGTAGCGCTGCACCCGGACGTCTATGTCGAACGCGACACGGATCTCACCGCCGTCACGCGCGCCCACGCCGCATGGTTGTGGTCACGGCGGCGCGGCGTGGTCGCGGGACAGTCCGCTGCGGCATTGCACGACGCCAAATGGGTCGACCACCGCGGCCCGGCTCAGTTGGTGTACGAACACCGTCGTCCACCGGCGGGAATCCGCACCTGGTCGGAGAGCGTCGCTCCCGGCGAAATCCAGTTGATCGGCGGAATACCGGCTACCACCTCGACGCGCACCGCTTTCGACCTTGCCTGCCGGAATCCCACCGGAAGGGCGGTCGCGGCCATCGATGCGCTGGCCCGGGCAACCAAGCTGAATGTCGATCAGGTCCAACGACTCGCCGAACGCTACAAAGGTCATCGCAACATCCGCCGGGCGCGGCGCGCGCTGACACTCGTCGACGCGGGCGCGGAATCGCCGCGCGAGACGTGGCTGCGGCTGCTGCTCATCGAGGCCGGCTATCCGCGGCCGCGCACCCAGATTCCGGTTTACGGCGAATACGGCGAGCTCGTCGCGGTCTTCGACATGGGTTGGGAGGACGTCAAACTGGCCGTCGAATACGAAGGTGATCACCATCGCACCGATCGCAGGCAATTCAGCCGGGATATCGCCCGCTACGAAGCGCTGGCCGACCTCGGATGGATGGCCATCCGGGTCACGGCCGACGACACGCGGGGCGGCATCCTCGCACGCGTGGCCGCCGCCTGGACCCGCCGAACGTGAACACATGGTTGGTTTCGGCCGATTTTCTCGCCCTCAGATCACGCTCGGCGAAGAGCGGTAGGGCGCCTACCCCAGCGGCGCGCTCGGTGTGAACGCCACCGGCATTTTCTCCAGGCCGGACACGAAGTTGGCGGGACGCAACGGCAGGTCGGCGTCCGAAGCCAACCGCATGTCCGGCAGGCGCTGCAGCAGCCGGGTCTGCATGATCGACAGCTCCAGCCGGGCGAGCTGGTTGCCGAGGCAAAAATGCGTCCCGAAGCCGAAGGCGAGGTGGTTGTTCGGGTAGCGCTCGATGTTGAAGGTCTCCGGCTCGTCGAAAACCTTCTCGTCGAAGTTCGCCGACTCGAACAGCAGGATCATCTTCTCGCCCTGGTGCAGTTGGGTGCCGTGGAATTCGGTGTCGGCGGTGATCGTGCGTGCCATGTTCTTCACCGGCGCGGTCCAGCGGAGCATCTCTTCGATCGCGTTGGGCAGCAAGCTCAGATCGGCCGCCAGGCGCCGGTGCTGATCGGGATGCAACAGCAACTGCCTCGTCCCGCCGGAGAGCGTGTGCCGCGTGGTCTCGTCGCCGCCGATCAACAGCAGCAAAACCTCGGTGACAATCTGGTGGTCCTCGAGCCGTGAGCCCTCGACCTCTGCGTGCACCAGCACGCTGACCAGGTCGTCGGTCGGCTGCTTCTTGCGGGCCTCGATCATCCCCATCATGTACTGGCTGTAGGCCGCGAAAGCGTCCATGGTGACCTGGACGTCCGCTTCGGCCGCGGTGCTGCTCAACGCGCCGACCAGGTCGTCGGACCACTTGAGGAACATCGTGCGCTCTTCCGGCCGCACGCCGAGCATGTCGCCGATGACGGCCATCGGCAGCGGCGCGGCCAGGTCCCAGACGAAGTCACACTCGCCGCGTTCGCACACCGCGTCGATCAGCGTGTCGCACAGCGAAACAATCTTGGATTCCAGGTCTTTGACGCGCTTGCGAGTGAAGCCGGAGTTGACGAGCTTGCGGCGCAACAGATGTTGCGGATCGTCCATCTCGATCATCATCTCGACGCCCGGTTGGTCCGGGCGGATGCCGCCGGCGTTGGAGAACAACTCCGGGTTGCGCTCGGCCTCGATCACCGCCTGATAGGTCGAGGCGGCGGCTAATCCGTTGCGGTCCCGAAAGACTGGCTCGTTCTCGCGCATCCACTTGTAGACGGGCCGAGAGTCGCCGGCGTAGAAAGTCCCGTCGGTGAGGTCGATATCGGGTTTGGTCTTCAACTCGCTGGCGGTCATGAGATCTCCTGGGCATCACCGAAGGACATTTGTACGCGGTCAACAGAGCTGGACACCATGGCACGCTTCGGAAGACCAAGCGAAGCAAGCTCTTTAGAGTACGGATGCTCGCCGAGCCGGATGCTCACCCCGCCGAATCGCGTGCGCACGCCGTCCAGGGTGTGCTCGAAGGCGGTCTCGCGGGTGACTCCGTCGCGGTGCGAGTAGGTGCGTTGCGCTTGCTGGCGCGGGGTCAGCCGGAGCGGCAGGCCGCGGCGGAATTCCATGCCGATCACCGGCTGGCCGTCGATGCTGAGGTCAAAACCGAACCGTCGGCCTTCCCGAACGGTGAAGTCGCCCATCACCTTCGGGTAGCCCCAGATCTTGGTTCCCGCTTCCAGGGTGAACGCCTGGTCGACGGGAAGGTGGTGGATGAAGGCGCCGGCCGACTGCAGGGCACGCGGCCCGCTTGCGTTCGAGCCGGGCGGGTTCACCATCACGCTGGTGCCGAACTCGTGGTACCGGCCCAGGTCGCCGTCGATGTAGTGCATCAACATCAGCACCACAATCGCGCGGCCGGGAAGGTAGCGGCAGACCTGCAGGCCGCTGTAGTCGATCATCTGCTGCGCGGCGTCGGCGTCGACGGAGAACATCGCCATATGTTGATTTGCCTGGCGGATTCGTACCGGCATCGTGAGTACCGTGCCCGCGATGGTGTGCTGCGAGGCTGTCATCGGGCCAATCTAGAACGTGTTCTATTCGTTCGGCAATAGCGGGTCAGGTCAGCGTGGCGAGCTCCCTGATCTGCGCCTCGTTGCGTCCGTTGACCACCATCATGGTGACGCCGGCGGCTTCCCAGACCTTGACCTGCTCACGGACGTAGTTGATATCGCCGACGATCGCGGCGTCGTCGACGACCTCGTCCGGGATGATCGCCGCAGCCTTATCCTTCTGGTTGCTGCGGAAGAGCTTGGTCACCTCGTCGACCACCTCGGCGTAGCCCATCCGGCGGTATACGTCGGCGTGAAAGTTGGTGTCCTCGGCGCCCATGCCGCCCATGTAGAGGGCCAGATAGGGCTTCATGGCCGCGAAGGCGGCAGCACGGTCGTCGGTGATGACGATGTTCGCGGTCGCGCAGATCTCGAAGTCCTCACGGCTGCGCCGCGCCCCGGGCCGCGCGAAGCCCTCGTCGAGCCACTCGTTGTAGGTATCCGCCATCCGCGGCGTGTAGAAGATCGGCAGCCAGCCGTCGCAGATCTCGGCGGCCAGCGCGACGTTCTTCGGCCCCTCGGCCCCCAGCATGATCGGGATGTCGGGGCGTAATGGGTGGGTGATGGGCTTGAGCGCCTTGCCCAGACCGGTCGTCCCCTCCCCCGTCAGCGGCAACGGATAATGCGGTCCGTCGCTGGTCACAGCCTTCTCTCGCGCCCACACCTGTCTCATGATGTCGACGTACTCGCGGGTGCGGGCGAGTGGTTTGGGGAAGGGCCGGCCGTACCAGCCCTCGACCACCTGCGGGCCGGAGACACCGAGGCCCAGGATGTGCCGGCCGCCGGACAGGTGGTCGAGCGTCAGCGCGGCCATCGCGGTTGCCGTCGGGGTGCGCGCGGACAGCTGGATCACCGAGGTGCCCAGCCGGAGCCGGTGGGTCGACGATCCCAACCAGGCCAGCGGCGTGTAGGCGTCGGACCCCCACGCCTCGGCGGTGAACACGGCGTCGAAACCGGTTTCCTCCGCCGCGGCTACGAGCTCCGCGTGATTCTCCGGCGGCTGAGCGCCCCAATACCCGAGCTGCAACCCCAGCTTCATCGTCATTGACCCTTCCGGCGACCCGATGTTGAAACCGTTCTTAGAACCTGTTCTACTCGATGGCGTGACAGCCAGCTCGAGCAGCCCGACCTTGACGGATCACCCTGAGCCACCGCTCTCCGCGCCACTGACGTTGTCGTTCGACTACACCCGTTCGGTCGGCCCCACGCTAAGCAAGTTCTTCACCGCACTGCGTGAGCGCCATGTCTTGGGGGTGCGCGGATCCGATGGCCGGGTGCACGTTCCACCGGCGGAATATGACCCGGTTACCTACGAGCCGCTGGGCGAGATGGTACCGGTCTCCAGCGTCGGCACCGTCGTGTCCTGGACGTGGCAACCCGAGCCGATCGAGGGCCAGCCGTTGGACCGTCCGTTCGCCTGGGCGCTGATCAAGCTCGACGGCGCGGACACCCCGCTGATGCATGCCGTGGACGCGGGCAGTCCTTCCGCCATCAAGAGCGGCTCCCGGGTGCACGTGCACTGGGCCGACGAACCGGTGGGCGCGATCACCGACATCGCCTACTTCGCACTCGGCGAGGAAGCCGAACCCGCGTCCGAACACGCGGGGGGCGAACAGGATCCGGTGACCATGATCGTCACACCGATCTCGCTGACGATTCAGCACACCGCCTCCCACGAGGAGAGCGCCTACTTGCGCGCCATCGCCCAGGGCAAGCTGCTGGGCGCGCGGACCGGCAAGAACGGCAAAGTTTACTTCCCGCCGCACGGCGCGGACCCGGCCACCGGACAGCCCACCACCGAGTTCGTCGAGCTGCCGGACAAGGGCACGGTCACGACGTTCGCAATCATCAACATCCCGTTCCAGGGGCAGCGCATCAAACCGCCGTACGTGGCGGCCTATGTCTTGCTCGACGGAGCCGACATCCCTTTCCTGCACCTGGTCGCCGACATCGACGCCCACGAGGTGCGGATGGGGATGCGCGTGGAAGCGGTGTGGAAACCCCGCGAGGAGTGGGGCTTTGGCATCGACAACATCGAGTACTTCCGGCCGACAGGGGAACCCGACGCCGAGTACGACACCTACAAGCACCACCTGTAAAGGGCCTACCTGTAAATGAGCGCTCGCAACGTTGCGGTGGTCGGCTTTGCCCACGCGCCGCATGTCCGCCGCACCGACGGCACCACCAATGGCGTCGAGATGTTGATGCCGTGCTTCGCCCAGCTTTACGAGGACCTCGGAATCACCCAGGCCGACATCGGCTTCTGGTGCTCGGGTTCGTCCGATTACCTTGCGGGACGGGCGTTCTCGTTCATCTCGGCAATTGACTCGATCGGCGCCGTCCCGCCGATCAACGAGTCGCATGTCGAGATGGACGCGGCCTGGGCGCTCTACGAGGCGTACATCAAGCTGCTGACCGGGGAGGTGGACACCGCGCTGGTCTACGGATTCGGCAAGTCCTCGGCCGGGATTCTGCGGCAGATCCTGTCGCGGCAGACCGACCCCTACACCGTCGCGCCGCTGTGGCCCGACTCCGTGTCGATGGCGGGGCTCCAGGCCCGCATCGGGCTCGAGAACGGCAAGTGGAGCGAAGAGCAGATGGCGCGCGTAGCATTCGACTCCTTCGAGAATGCCCGGCGGGTGGACTCTGTGGAGCCGGCGATCAGCGTGGCCGAACTGCTCGAGCGGCCGTTCTTCGCCGAGCCCCTGCGGCGCCACGACATCGCGCCGATCACTGACGGCGCCGCCGCCATCGTGCTCGCGGCGGGTGATCGTGCGCGCGAACTACGCGAAAACCCGGCCTGGATAACCGGAATCGAGCACCGCATCGAGACGCCCTCGCTGGGTGCGCGCGACCTCACCGAATCCGTGTCCACCAAGGTGGCGGCCCAAGTGGCCACCGGCGGCAGAACCGACAACCTCGACGTTGCGGAGATCTGCGCTCCCTTCACCCACCAGCACCTGATCATCGCGGATGCCATCCGGATACCGGGGCCGACGAAAGTCAATCCGTCGGGCGGCGCGCTGGCCGCCAACCCCATGTTCGTCGCGGGCCTTGAGCGCGTCGGCTTTGCGGCGCAACACATCTGGAATGGGTCGGCCGAGCGGGTGCTCGCGCACGCCACCAGCGGGCCGGCGTTGCAACAGAACCTGGTCGCGGTCATGGAAGGAATGAACTGATGGCCGGTGCAGGGCCGAACCTCGCCGCGGTACTCGGTACCGGACAAACGAAGTACGTCGCGAAGCGACAAGATGTCTCGATGAACGGGCTGGTGCGCGAAGCGATCGACCGCGCGCTGGCCGACTCCGGCTCCACCTTCGACGACATCGACGCCGTGGTCGTCGGCAAGGCTCCCGACTTCTTCGAAGGCGTCATGATGCCCGAGCTGTTCATGGCCGACGCCATGGGAGCCACCGGCAAGCCGCTGATCCGGGTGCACACCGCAGGTTCGGTCGGCGGGTCCACCGGGGTGGTGGCCGCCAGCCTCGTCCAATCGGGCAAGTACCGGCGTGTGCTGGCGATGGCCTGGGAAAAGCAGTCCGAGTCAAACGCGATGTGGGCGTTGTCGATTCCGATCCCCTTCATCAAGCCGGTCGGCGCCGGGGCGGGCGGTTATTTCGCCCCACACGTGCGGTCGTACATCCGCCGATCGGGCGCACCGCTCAACATCGGCGCCATGGTCGCGGTCAAGGACCGGCTCAACGGGGCCCGCAACCCGCTGGCCCACCTGCACCAGCCCGACATCACCCTGGAGAAGGTGATGCAGTCGCCGATGCTGTGGGATCCCATCCGTTACGACGAGACCTGTCCGTCGTCGGACGGCGCCGCCGCGGTCGTGATCGGCAATGAGGAGGCCGCCGAAGCCCGCCTGGCGCAAGGACAACCGGTGGCATGGATCCATGCCACCGCGCTGCGCACCGAACCGCTGCAGTTCTCGGGCCGCGACCAGGTCAGCCCGCAGGCCGGGCGTGACGCGGCCGCCGCGCTGTGGAAGGCGGCGGGCATTACCAGCCCGATCGACGAGATCGATGCCGCGGAAATCTACGTGCCGTTCTCGTGGTTCGAGCCGATGTGGTTGGAAAACCTCGGGTTTGCGCCCGAGGGCGAGGGCTGGAAACTCACCGAAGCCGGCGAGACGGCGATCGGCGGACGGCTGCCGGTCAACCCGTCCGGCGGTGTGCTGTCTTCGAACC
Organism: Mycobacterium sp. 852002-51613_SCH5001154; assembly: GCF_001667425.1. Classification (NCBI taxonomy): domain Bacteria; kingdom Bacillati; phylum Actinomycetota; class Actinomycetes; order Mycobacteriales; family Mycobacteriaceae; genus Mycobacterium; species Mycobacterium sp. 852002-51613_SCH5001154. The sequence continues at coordinate 25,655 of NZ_LZII01000065.1, forward strand.
CGATCGGCGCCTCCGGCCTGATTCGGTTCGCCGAGGCAGCGATTCAGGTGATGGGCAAAGGTGGGGATCACCAGGTTCAGGGCGCGCGCAAGGCCTTGGGGCACGCCTATGGCGGCGGCTCGCAGTACTACTCCATGTGGGTGGTCGGTGCGGACAAGCCGACGCCTGAGAAAGTCGGCTCGTGAGCGAACACCCGGCGCACGAGGCCGGTCGGCGCTCGCGCGAGGCGGTCATAGCCAGGGACAAAGAGGCATGGCTGGCGGTGTTCGCCGACGACGCCATTGTGGAGGACCCGATCGGACCGTCGGCCTTCGACCCGGAGGGCAAGGGCCACCGGGGCCGCGACGCGATCTCGGCTTTCTGGGACAAGGCCATCGCCCCCACCACCAAAATCGAGTTCGTCTTCCGCGACACCTACCAATGCGGCAACGAGGAAGCCAACATCGGGCACATCCTCATCACCCATGGTGACTACCAGGTGACCGCCGAAGGCGTGTTCACGTACAAGGCCGACGACGAGGGCAAGATGACCGCCCTGCGTGCGTACTGGGAGATGGACCGGGCGACAGCCACGTTGAAGAAGGTAACCAGCTAGGTCGGGGGGCGAGCATCGCACGTTAGTGCTTCCCTCGCTGCTCCGATTCTGCCGATCGTCGGCCCCATCTGCTGGCAGGCTATCTTCATGCCCGACAAGCACGCCGTTCTCGTGCATGGCTCATGGAGCCGCGGGGAGCAGTGGGCACCCGCCCGGGCGGCTTTTGCGGAACGTGGCTTCACGGTGCACACGCCGACATTGCGTCATCATGAATTGCCCCTGCACGACGGTGCGGCCAGGATCGCGTCGTTGAGCATCCGCGACTACACAGACGATCTCGTCGCGCTGGTCGCATCGTTGGATTCCCCGCCGCTCCTGGTCGGGCACTCGTTGGGGGGCCTGTTGGTTCAGCTGGTCGCGGCACGGACGGCACATGCCGGCGTCGTCGCCGCCTGCCCGTCGTCAGTGGGGCCCTCGGGTCCGAACGCAACGACGATCGGCATCGCGCTGCCGCACGCCCGTAAGCCACGGCCATGGGCCAGGGCCGTCTATCCCCCGGCGTGGCAACGGTTTCGGCGAGGGATCGCGAGCGCACAGACCGACGAAGCGGCTCGCGAGGTGTTCGACGACCTGGTCTGCGAATCCGGGCGGGTGCTGTTTTTCGAACTGGCGATGCCGTGGCTGGACCGGAATAGGGCCGCAAGAGTGGATTTCGGCACCGTCACGGGACCCGTGCTCGTCATCAGTGGCGCCCGCGACCGCATCATGCCGCCGCGCCTGGCGCGCCGGGCGGCGGACCGGTTTGCCAACGCGAGTTACGTGCAGATTCCGGGGTCTGACCACATGGTGTTTTCCGGAGCGGCGCTACCCGCCACCATGGGCCTCATCGACGATTGGATCGCGACGCATCGCCTTTTCGCCGGTGTCTGACGCGTTGGCGGCCGCGTCAGCCGGGAAGGTCTAGAGCGGCTCGAGCCCGGCCAGGTGCCGCTGAGCCAGCTCGCGATAGGCCTGCGGATTCACCTTGACCCACATCTCGGCGCCCGTCCCGGCGACCGGGCCCTTGATCTGCGCCGGTGCACCGACCGCCAGCATGCCGGCCGGAATCTGGGTGCCGGCCGTCACCAGCGAGTGGGCCGCGATCAGGCTGCGTGCGCCGATCACCGCACCGTCGAGAACGGTGGCGTGGTTGGCGATCAAGGCCTCGGATCCGACGTGCACCCCATGAATGCAGCACATGTGCGCCACCGTGGCGCCGGGGCCGATGTCGACCGGAATGCCCGGCGGAGCGTGCAGCACGGACCCGTCCTGCACGTTCGCGCCCTCCCGCACCACGATGGGCCCGTAATCGCCGCGCAGAACGGTGTTGAACCACACCGAGGCGCCGGCCTCGACGACAACGTCGCCGATCAGGGTGGCGGTCGGGGCCACGAACGCGGTGGGATCCACCCGCGGCGCCCGCCCCTCGAAAGCAAACAGCGGCATCGTCTAGATATACCCCGAGCGCGCACACGCCGCGGGAAAGCCCAGCCAGATTCGCCATCGTTGCGCGCCACCGCCGCAAAACTGTAACGTGTTCTAGTTAGAGGGGTCGTGAGTTGGAGGTGACTGGTGAGTACCGACACCAAAGCGGTCGGCATCCGGGAAATCGATCCCGGCGCGTTGCCGACGAGGTACGCCCGGGGCTGGCATTGCCTGGGCGTAGCGAAGGATTTCCAGGACGGTAAGCCGCACTCCGTCGAGGCGTTCGGTACCAAGCTCGTGGTGTTCGCCGACTCAAGTGGGGACCTGAAGGTGCTGGACGGTTACTGCCGGCACATGGGTGGCGACCTCTCGGAGGGCACCATCAAGGGCGACGAGGTGGCATGCCCGTTCCACGACTGGCGCTGGGGCGGTGATGGGCGCTGCAAACTGGTGCCGTACGCCAAGCGCACACCCAAGACGGCGCGCACCCGCTCGTGGACGACCGATGTGCGCGGCGGCCTGCTGTTCGTCTGGCACGACCACGAGCAGAACCCGCCGGACCCCGCGGTGCGGATTCCCGACATTCCGGAAGCAGCCAGCGACGAGTGGACCGAATGGCGGTGGAACCGGATCCTTATCGAGGGCTCGAACTGCCGCGACATCATCGACAACGTCACCGACATGGCGCACTTCTTCTACATCCACTTCGGTTTGCCGACGTACTTCAAGAACGTTTTCGAGGGCCATATCGCGTCGCAGTATCTGCACAACGTGGGGCGGCCGGACGTCAACGACCTGGGCACCTCGTACGGTGAGGCGCACCTTGACTCGGAGGCGTCCTATTTCGGGCCGTCCTTCATGATCAACTGGCTGCACAACAGCTACGGCGGATACAAGGCCGAGTCGATCCTGATCAACTGCCACTACCCGGTGACCCAGAACTCGTTCGTGCTGCAGTGGGGCGTCATCGTCGAAAAGCCCAAGGGCATGGACGAAAAGATGACCGAGAAGCTGTCGCGAGTGTTCACCGAAGGCGTCAGCAAGGGCTTCCTTCAGGACGTCGAAATCTGGAAGCACAAGACCCGCATCGACAACCCGCTGCTGGTCGAGGAGGACGGCGCGGTTTATCAGCTGCGTCGCTGGTATCAGCAGTTCTATGTCGACGTTGCCGACATCCAGCCGGAGATGGTGGAACGCTTCGAGATCGAGGTGGACACCACGCGCGCCAACGAGTACTGGAACGCCGAGGTCGAAGAGAACCTGAAGACCAAAGAGACCGAAGACGTTCCTGCGGAGCAACACTGACCGATATGCCCGGTGATCAGGTTCCTGACGTCGATCGGCTCGCTCGGTCGATGTTGTTGCTGCACGGCGATCACCACGATCACGACGAGCGACCGGTCAGTTCCGAAAGCAATGGCGGATCTTGGTCGAAGTCAAGGGATTTCGCCAACGATCCGCAGCGCGCCGCCGCCGTCGCCGAGGCCAGCCGCGCCGACCGAGAACGCTACCTCAGTTCGGGGTTGCTTCCGGTGGACTGCCGGTTCTGTCACGTCACGGTTACCGTCCGAAGGCTGGGCCCGGGCCACACCGCCGTTCAATGGAACACCGAAGCCTGGCAGCGCTGCGCGCACTTCGCCGAGGTGCGTAGCTCCGGTGGCGATACCGCACGCACCCGGTCGTGCCCCAAACTGAGCGACAGCATCGAGCACGCCGTCGCGGAGGGCTATCTAGGCGAGCCGGCCGATCCGGACGCTGACTGAATCACTGCCCTTGGCGCAGTTTGGTGATCGCCTCGAACGCCTCGAGGAATACCGTTGCGATGTCGCCGTCGCGAGCGCTGGCCATCGGGTTCTTCTCCAATAGGACGCGCTGCACGCCAATGCCCAACAGCAGGGCCGTGACCATGTCCGCGCGAATCCGGGGCCGATCCGCGGTTATCCGCTTCGCCAGGTTGCGCGTAAGGCCCTTGTCGAGCTGGGCATTGAGGCGCGCCACCACCGAGGGGTCGCCGCTGGACCGCAAGAGCGCAAACAACGGCGCATCGACGTCGCGGCGGGCGTGCAGGACGCGGGCAATCAACAGCTCCGCCAGCGCCTCGTCGGAGGCGCCCAGGATCTCCTCTACATTCTCCGAAACGTCCGTTGCTTCCGCGAAAAGGCGCTCCTTAGAACCGAAATAGCGGCGAACCAAAGTGACGTCCACACCGGCCTTCGCCGCCACCTCGCGTAGACCGATGGCGCTATATCCCCTGGCCAGAAAGAGCTCGCGAGCGGCTTCGAGCAGGCGGTTGCGGGTAGCGCCCGCGTCGCGGCGCCGGGGCGTCACGGTGTTCATGTCACTCCTTCCCTCGGTCTACAACTGTAGACATAACTGCCGCGGCACCGCTAGGCTGGGCGTTATGTCTACGTGTGTAGACATAACGGAGAGAGCGGAGGCTGCCATGGCCGGAATCATGCTTGTCAAACAGCGAGTCGCCAGCGTCGACCGATGGAACGCTGTGTTTCGCGATCCGAAACTCGACGCAATTCGGCGCCGCCATGGCCTCGTGGTGACGGGAACCTACATCGACGCCGACGACTCCAGCACCGTCATAGTGGTCATGGATATGGACAATGTCGGTGCCGCAAGACAGTTCGCGGCATCGCCGGACCTTGCCTCGGCGCGCGAGCGGGCCGGCGCCATCGGGCCTGCAGACGGTGTGTGGTTAGGGCCGCGCATGATCGGCGACTGATCTACAGCCCGGCGAACCGCTCCTTGACGGTTTCGACGGTCAGCCCGTAATCGGCCAGCGAGTAGCGGTGTTTCGGCGCCCGCTCGCCGGACTGGCTGTCCGCGTGCGCCTTTTCCATCGCCGCCCGCGCCTCCTCGGTCAGCGACAAACCGAAGTGCCGGTAGATGTCGGCCACCGTGCCGATCGGATCGGCGATCAGTTCCTTGTAGTCAACGTCATAGAACTGTGCCGGCGAGTACTTGGCGCGGGCGGTGTTGAAGCGCTCCAGTCCACGCGACCAGGTATCCATTGCGTCAGCCCCGATTTGAGCTCCGTCGAACGATGTCGACCATCCCTCCGCGGTGTGCTGGGCAAGCGAGCACATCGAAGCCATGATCGTCTCGACCGGCCGATGCGTCTGAATCACCAGCGCGTCGGGATAGGTCGCCATCAAGGCGTCCAACGCAAACAGATGGCTGGGATTTTTCAGCACCCAACGCTTTTCGGCGTCGTTCAGTCCGATCAGCTGGAGGTTCTTGCGGTGCCGCTGGTAGGACGGCGTCCAGTCCTGCTCTGACAGCCACTGCGCGTAGGTGGGCACGTGCGCCAACGTCTCGTAGGAAACCGAATGCAGCGATTGCCGAAGCAGCTGCCAGCACTCCTCCAGTTCGTATGCGGCCATGAAATGCAGGCCGGTGTAGCCGGGGTTGTCGCGATGGTGCTGGTTGAATTGCGCGTCGAGTTGGCGGTAAAGCGGGTGCGAATCCCAGGTTTCGCGCGGTGGACGCGGCTGTGGGAATTCGGCCAGCCACATGTGCAGGCCCTGATGAGCGGGGTCGGCGCCGAGCAGGCGGTGCAGCGCGGTGGTGCCGGTGCGCACCAGGCCGGTGACGAAGATCGGGCGTTCGATCACCACGTCGGCGTGCTGCGGATACTGCTTCCACGAAGCCTCGGAAAGCAACCTGGCCACCAGCGCGCCGCGTAAGAAGAACCGATTCATCTTGCTGCCCAACACGGTTAGGCCGGCTTCGCGCCGGTAGGAGTCCAGCAGGACCTCCAGCGCTTCGAGATAGTTGTCGTCGTCGGCGCCGAAGTCGTCGAGGCCGGTCAGCTTGGTGGCCGACGCGTGCAGTTCGTCGACGGTGCCGATATCGGTGCGATCGGTCATCAGTTGTGGTACTCCCCGCAGTTGACGTCCAGGGTCTGCCCGGTGATGCCGCTGGACAGATCGCTGGCCAGGAAAAGGATCGCCGAGGCGACTTCGTCTTCGGTCGGCAGGCGCTTCAGGTCGGAGTTCGCCGCGGTGGCCGCGTAGATCTGGTCCGCCGTGGTGCCGTACTTGCCGGCCTGGTGCTCGAAATAAGCCTGCAATGTTTCACCCCAGATATAGCCGGGGGCAACGGAATTGACGCGGATCCCCTTTTCACCCAGCTCGGTGGCCAGGGATTGCGACATGGACAGCAGCGCCGACTTGGCCATCTTGTAGGCGCCGTATTTGGCTTGGGAGTGCCGTAGCACCATGGAGTTGACGTTGACGATCGATCCGTGTGAGGACTCCAGCGCGGGCGTGAAAGCTTGGATGAGCCGCAACGCGCCGAGCGCGCTGAGCTCGATCGCGTCACGGATGTGCTGAAAGCTGGTGCCGGCCAACGGCTTCATGGACGGCACCCGGAACGCGTTGTTGATCAGCACGTCGACCTTACCGTAGGTCGCCATAGTGGTCTCGACGAGATAGTTGACCTCGTCGTCGTCGGTGATGTCGGCACGCACCGCCAACGCCTTGTTCCCGGTGTCATTGATCTGCTTGGCGACGCTTTCCAGCCGCTCCACGGTCCGCGCCGCCAACACCAGGTCTGCGCCGTCCTGGGAACACCGGTTCGCCAGGGTGGTACCGAGCCCCGGTCCGACGCCACTGATGACGACGACCTTGTCCTTGAGCAATCCTGACATCGTCACCCCAGCATCCTGGCCGCAATTTGTTGTTGACGCAGCGCTATTCGCGCGCGCCATTCGTCGTCGGAGATCTTGTTGTGCTCGAAGTACGGCAACGTGGCCGGTACGGCGTCGAAGTCGACCAATTCCACGGTCGGGCCGTCGGCCTCGGTGAGCTGACGGGACACCCGCTGCCAACGGAACTGCAAAAAGCCCCGCCGATGGTTCAGCGTCTCCACCCAGTTGGTCACGCCCGGGTTCTGGTCGGACACGACGATGCGCACCTTTCCATCCGGATCCGCTTGCGCCTGAGTGTTGTTCAGCGACGTCTGATGGTTGATGTAGTCCAGCGAGATGTACCACAGGCTGCCCAGCTGGAAGCCGAGATAGGGCGCGTCGGAGACCGGGATGGTGATCACCAGGGCCTGATCGGGCCGCAGGTCGTAGTGGCCCACCGACGAATACTGCGTCGCCAAGCCGCCCGGCGTCAGCCGGGGCGCGACCATCGTGTTGACCGGAAGGTCGAGATAAAACCACTGCGGAAATTGCAGCCAGGTCTTCACCCGGTTGACGAGCTGCTTTCCGGCTGTGACATAACGCTTTTCGATGGTTTCGCGGGTCAGCGGCGGCGGGGCGGTGCCCGCGGTGTCCAGCCGGGAAATGGCCAGCGTCCCGCGCTGTGCCGACCAGTCGCCGTAGACCTCGCGGATGACCAGCTGCCCATTGCTGGTGGGCCGCACCCGCCACTCGAAGCTGCCGTCGGCCGCGATCTCGAGCTCGCGGTCGTCGAATGCAGCCTGGCTGGCCGGCACGTTGTCGTCGGTGTATTCACCACCGAGCAGCTGGAAGCTCAGGTCAGTCGTAGTGCCGCGCCGGCCCGTGACGACGTAGTCATGATTGGCGCGCACCCGGGTCCCGAAGTAGAGGGTGTCGGGATTGTCCAGACCCATCTTGGTGAACGGGCCGGTGCCCGACTGCAGGAACGGGTGGTCCCGGTCGTAGTCGAAGGCCAGGTGTACGCAGGCCGAGACGCAGCCCGACAGGTACTGCAGCCCTTCGAGCAGGTCTGCCTCGGTCTCGATGAAGGGCGCATCGACGACCAGTTTCTCGGCTTCGGCGATCGCGGCGGTGAGCGGGCGTGAAAAAGAATCTTCGGACACGCCTAGACGCTAGAACGTGTTCTACTTTTTCGTCAATGGCGAACGTTCCCGCGCGTCGGCCGCACGTTCAAAGACGAGGCCGACTCGCTAGGGTGCGCACTGCTGCGACAGGTCGATCAGATGCTGCCGCACGTCGGGATGCCGATTCAGGTAGTCCATGACGTTGCCGTTGCCGCCCTCCGCCTCAGACTTGGCCTGCAACTGCTGATGGAGCTGGGGATGCTGCTTCAGGTACGAGTCGATGGAATTACCGACGGTCTGATTGCACTGGGGAGCCGCGTTGACTGTGCCCGCCAGTGGCACGGCGATCACCGCGGCGGCGGTAGCGGTCATCAGCCCCCCGGCGAGCAGGCCGTACAGCCCACGGCGGCGAGCGCCGACTGTGTTGGATGTGCTCATGCGCGCCAGCGTACTCGCGGCAGCTTTGCGTAGCCTGTGCGTTGCCGTCGCTCAGGGAGAAACTGTCAGCGCGAGGTCGCGGCACCGCTCTCTTGTTCGCGCTTGATTTCCAGCGCGATGTCGATGAGTTGGTCTTCCTGGCCGCCAATGAGCTTGCGCTGGCCCGCACGGTGCAGCAGCTGGTGGGCGGGCACGCCATAGCGCTCGGACTGGCGGATGGCGTGCTTGAGGAAGCTCGAGTACACCCCGGAGTAGCCCATGATCAGCGCGTTGCGGTCCAGCAGGCACTCGGCGGGCATGGCCGGGGCGACCACCTCTTCGGCGGCGTCGGCGATGTCGAAGAAGTCGATCCCGGTCTTGACGCCGATCTTGTCGAACACCCCAATGAGCGCCTCGACGGGCGCGTTGCCCGCGCCGGCGCCGAACCGGCGGCACGAGCCGTCGATCTGCTTGGCGCCGGCCCGCACGGCCTCCACCGAGTTCGCCACGCCGAGCCCGAGGTTCTCGTGGCCGTGGAAGCCGACCTGGGCGTCGTCACCGAGTTCGGCGACCAGCGCCGCGACGCGGTCGCGCACCCCCTCGAGAACCAGCGCCCCGGCCGAGTCGACCACGTAGACGCACTGGCAGCCGGCGTCGGCCATGATGCGGGCCTGGGCGGCCAGCTTCTCCGGCGGAATCGTGTGCGACATCATCAGGAACCCGACGGTTTCCAGCCCCAGCTCGCGGGCCAGGCCGAAGTGCTGAATCGACACGTCGGCCTCGGTGCAGTGGGTGGCGATCCGGCAGATCGAGCCGCCGTTGTTCTGGGCTTCCTTGATGTCCTCCTTGGTGCCCACGCCGGGCAGCATCAAAAAGGCGATCTTGGCTTCCTTGGCCGTTTCGGCAGCCAGCTTGATCAGCTCCTGCTCGGGCGTCTTGGAGAACCCGTAATTGAAGCTCGACCCGCCCAGCCCGTCGCCGTGGGTGACCTCGATGACCGGCACACCCGCGGCGTCCAGGGCCGCCACGATGGCGCCCACCTCTTCTTTGGTGAACTGGTGGCGCTTGTGGTGGGAGCCGTCGCGCAGCGACGTGTCGGTCAACCGCACGTCCCAGATCGGGTTGAAGAAAATGTCGGTACTCATGCCTGCGCTCCCGGCGCCGTTGCGGATAGGGACTCCTTGGCGATCTCCTCGCCGACCTTGGTGGCCGCGGCGGTCATGATGTCCAGGTTGCCCGCATACGGGGGCAGGTAATCGCCGGCGCCCTCGACCTCGACGAACGTCGTGACGACCGCCTGGCCACCGGAGTTCATCGACGGCTCGTCGAACTGCGGCTCGTTGAGCAGCCGATACCCCGGCACGTAGGTCTGCACCTCGGCCACGACATCGTGGATGGATTTGGCGATCGCGTCCCGGTCGGCGTCTTCGGGGATGGCGCAGAAGATGGTGTCGCGCATGATCATCGGCGGGTCGGCGGGATTGAGGATGATGATCGCCTTGCCGCGCTTGGCTCCGCCGATCGTCTCCACACCCTTGCTGGTGGTCTTGGTGAACTCGTCGATGTTGGCCCGGGTGCCCGGCCCCGCGGAGACCGACGCCACCGACGCCACGATCTCGGCGTACGGCACGCCGCCGTGGTCGACCAACGCGCGACTGACCGCGTACACGATCGGAATGGTCGCCTGTCCCCCGCAGGTGATCATGTTGACGTTCGGAGCATCCAGATGTTGGCGGAGGTTGGCCGGCGGGATGACCGCGGGGCCCACCGCGGCCGGCGTCAGGTCGATCGCCCGGATTCCCGCGGCCTCATACTTCGGCGCCGCCTCCCGGTGCACGTAGGCGCTGGTCGCCTCGAACACCAGGTCGGGCTTCTCGGACTGGGCAAGCAGCCAGTCCACCCCTTCGTGCGTGGTCTCCAGGCCCAGCTTGCGGGCCCGCGCCAGGCCTTCGCTTTCCGGGTCGATGCCCACCATCCAGCGCGGCTCCAGCCAGTCCGACCGCAGCAGTTTGTAGAGCAGGTCGGTGCTGATGTTTCCCGACCCGACAATGGCCACATTCGCCTTAGTCGGCATGACGCTCCTTTGCGAAGCTCTCGATATTTAAGTCCGACGATTTAATTCGAGACTATTCGAACGACAACTGAACGGAACCCAGGCCCGTGAAGTCGGCCACAAACTGGTCGCCGGCGTGCGCGTCGATCGCTCGCGTGCACGATCCGGGAAGCACCAGGTCGCCTTTGCGCAGCCGCACGCCGAAGCCCTCCACCTTGCGGGCCAGCCAAGCCACCGCGGTGACCGGGTTGCCCAGCACCGCGTCGGTGCGGCCCTCCGCGACCACCTCGCCGTTGCAGCGCAACACGGCTTCGATGCCCTTCAAGTCGACGTCGCGCGGCGAGACGCGCGCCTTGCCGAGAACGAAGCCCGCGGACGAGGCGTTGTCGGCGATGGTGTCGCACAACTCGATCTTCCAGTCGGTGATCCTGGTATCGATCAACTCGATCGAGGGGACCAGCGCCTCGGTGGCCGCCAGCACGTCATCCTCGGTGCAGCTGGCTCCCGGCAGGTCGGCGTTCAGGATGAAACCGACCTCGACCTCGACCCTCGGCCACAGGTAGCGGTTCGCCTTGACCGGCGTGTCCTCGGACAATTCCATCTCGTCCAGCAAATGCCCGTAGTCCGGCTCGTCGACCCCCATCATCTGCTGGATCGCCTTCGACGACAGGCCCACCTTGTGGCCCAGCACCCGGGCTCCCTCGGCGACCCGCTGACGGATGTTGATCAGCTGGATTTCGTAGGCGTCGACGACGTCGATGTCGGGGTAGGCGGCAGTCAGCGGCGCGATCGGCTCGCGGCTCCGCTCAGCCTGCGCCAAGTCGGCAGCAAGCTCGTCTCGCATCGCAACACTGAGCATCTGCAGAAGTCCCCTCGTCCGTGTGACCGGCCCAGTAGCGCCCGGCCTGGGCAATTCTATAACGTGTTCTACATGACAGCACAGGAGCTCGACGTCGTCGTGGTCGGAAGCGGCGGAGCCGGCATGGTGGCTGCCCTTACCGCCGCTCACCGGGGCCTATCCACAGTAGTCATCGAGAAGGCTGCGCACTTTGGCGGCTCCACCGCCCGCTCTGGTGGTGGCGTGTGGATCCCCAACAACGAGGTGCTCAAGCGCGACGGCGTCCGCGACAATCCCGAGGCGGCCCGGACCTACCTGCACGGGATCGTCGGCAACGTCGTCGAGCCGGAGCGCATCGACACCTACCTCGACCGCGGACCCGAGATGCTGTCGTTCGTGCTGAAGCACACGCCGCTGAAGATGTGCTGGGTTCCGCGCTACTCCGACTATTACCCGGAGGCGCCGGGCGGTCGCGCGGAAGGCCGCTCGATCGAGCCGAAGCCGTTCGACGCCCGCAAGCTCGGACCCGACGAGGCCGGGCTGGAGCCGGCATACGGCAAGGTGCCGCTCAACGTGGTTGTGATGCAACAGGACTACGTGCGGCTGAACCAGCTCAAGCGACACCCCCGGGGCGTGTTGCGCAGCCTGAAGGTCGGCGCCCGCACCATGTGGGCGAAGGCGACCGGTAAGAACCTCGTCGGCATGGGCCGGGCGTTGATCGGCCCGCTGCGGATCGGGCTCCAGCGGGCGGGCGTCCCGGTGTTGCTCAACACCGCGCTGACCGACCTGTACGTCGAGGACGGCGTGGTGCGCGGGGTCTACGTCCGCGATAGTGGCGCATCCGAATCATCGGAGCCGCGCCTCATCCGGGCCCGACGTGCCGTGATCCTCGCCTCCGGCGGCTTCGAGCACAACGAACAGATGCGGGTGAAGTACCAGCGCGCACCGATCACCACGGAGTGGACCGTGGGCGCCAAGGCCAATACCGGCGACGGCATTGTGGCCGCCGAAAAGCTGGGTGCCGCACTGGAACTGATGGAAGACGCCTGGTGGGGCCCGACGGTCCCGCTGGTGGGCGCACCGTGGTTCGCGTTGTCGGAACGCAATTCGCCGGGATCGATCATCGTGAACATGTCGGGCAAGCGGTTCATGAACGAGTCGATGCCCTACGTCGAGGCCTGCCACCACATGTACGGTGGCGAATTCGGCCAGGGGTCGGGGCCGGGCGAGAACATTCCGGCGTGGCTGGTGTTCGACCAGCAATACCGCGACCGCTATATCTTCGCGGGATTGCAGCCGGGACAACGCATTCCCCGCAAGTGGCTGGAGTCCGGGGTCATCATCCAGGCGGACACGCTCGAGGAGCTCGCCCAAAAGGCAGGCCTTCCGGCGGCCGAGTTTCTGGCTACCGTGCAGCGATTCAACGGCTTCGCCCGGTCTGGTGTCGACGAGGATTACCACCGCGGCGAGAGCGCGTACGACCGCTACTACGGCGACCCGACCAACAAGCCCAACCCCAACCTCGGCGAGCTCACCCACGCGCCGTACTACGCCGCCAAGATGGTGCCAGGAGATCTGGGCACGAAGGGCGGCGTCCGCACCGACGTCCACGGCCGTGCGCTGCGCGACGACGGTTCGATCATCGAAGGCCTGTACGCCGCCGGCAATGTCAGTGCCCCGGTGATGGGTCACACCTACCCGGGTCCGGGCGGCACGATTGGCCCGGCGATGACCTTCGGTTACTTGGCCGCACTGCACATCGCGGGGGAAAACTGATATGCCTATCGATGTAGACGTCGCGCTGGCCGCCGAGCTGGACCCCATCGAATTCGCTTGGACAAGCAGCGATGTGCAGCTCTACCACTTGGCGTTGGGGGCCGGTAAGGATCCGATGGACCCGCGCGAACTGCGCTATCTCGTTGACGACACACCGCAGGTCCTGCCGACGTTCGGCAACGTGGCGGCGTCCTTTCACATGACCAAGCCGCCGACCGTGCAATTCCCCGGCATCGACATCGAGCTGGGCAAGGTGCTGCACGCCAGCGAGCGGGTGGAGGTGCCCGGGCCGCTGCCGCCCTCGGGATCTGCTCGCGCCGTCACCCGGTTCACGGACATCTGGGACAAGGGCAAGGCCGCGGTGATCTGGAGTGAGACGACGGTCAGCGCGCCCGACGGCACGCTGCTGTGGACCCAGCGGCGGTCCATTTTCGCCCGTGGCGAAGGCGGATTCGGCGGCGAGCGCGGGCCGTCCACCTCGGACGCGGCGCCGGACCGGGCGCCCGATGTCGAGGTGGCGGTGCCGATCCTGCCGCAGCAAGCGCTGCTGTACCGGCTCTGCGGGGACCGTAACCCGCTGCACTCCGACCCGGAATTCGCTGCGGCAGCTGGCTTTTCGCAGCCGATCCTGCACGGCCTGTGCACGTACGGCATGACGTGCAAGGCCATCGTCGACACGCTGCTGGACGGCGACGCCGGCGCTGTGGCCGCCTACGGCGCACGCTTCGCCGGTGTGGCGTTCCCCGGCGAGACGCTCAATGTCGGCATCTGGAAGGAGGACGGGCGGCTGCTGGCCAGCGTCGTCGCCCCTGCCCGCGACAACGCCGTGGTTTTGAGCGGCGTAGAGCTGGTGCCGGCGTAAGTTTCTTTTCCACCGAACGTGAAGTTAGTTGCACGTTCGGCTTCGAGCGTGAAACTACGTTCACACTCGACGGGCACGAGCCGCGCGCACTCGGCGGATAATTTCGGCTGGCCGGTCCCCTGCCAGCACCCGGATGACGATCCACCCAAGCCGCTCGAGCGTTTCCAGTCGCCGGACGTCCCAGGTGTATTGCCGACGATCGCTGCGGTGTTGCTCACCGTCATACTCGACCGCAACTTTTATTTCCTCCCAGCCCATGTCGAGATAAGCCACCAGGTCCCCGAAGTCATCTGTGACCGGGATCTGCGTCACAGGTGGCGGTAATCCGGCCTGGACTAGCACAACGCGCAGCCAAGACTCCTTCGGAGACTGCGCCCCACTGTCGAAGAGAGCTATTGCCTCCCTTGCCTGTACGATGCCTCGACGGCCCGAGTACCGGTCCGCGAGCAGCTCGACATCGGCCGTTTTGATTCGCGTTGCGCGAGCCAACGCGTCGATGCCGGCAACCGCCGCCGTGGTCGAATACCAACAACCGAGGTCCAGAGCCGTCCTGGCCGCCGAAGTCACCGCGATCCCCCCTAAGACGACAATTTCGTCTTCGTCGATACGGTCTCCATGAGCTCTGATCCCAGCCTGACGGTGGCGGTTGTCGTGAATGAGGTCCACGACCGTCGCCCCATCGACCCATTTGCTCCCGTGCAGTGCCGCCGCGGAGAACCCGGCGACCACGCCCTGTCGCCCAGTCCACAACCATCCGGCCCTCGCGCGTAGCGCGGCGGTAACGTCTGAATCCCGACTGACGTACACATCTCGGAAGAGCCGGGTATAGCCAGTGCTTAGCTGACCTCGGGTCAATGCTCCTCGAGCAACGGCCTCACTGCCAAGGAAAGGCTCACCCACGACGGCAGCGTCGCACGAGTCACGCGGGGCGTCACTTCAGTCGTCGAGCGTGAAGTTAGTTTCACACTCGGCCGCGAGCGTGAAGCCAACTTCACACTCGGCGGGAAGGAAACGAAGGGCGAAGCCCTAGCCCAGGATCAGGCCCGACGTGGGGACGCCGGTTCCCGCGGTGACGAGGACGTGTTCGACGTCGGGTACCGGGTTCACCGAGGTGCCGCGCAATTGCCGCACACCCTCGGCGATACCGTTCATGCCGTGGATGTAGGCCTCACCGAGCTGACCGCCATGCGTGTTGATGGGAAGCCGGCCACCAATTTCAATCGCGCCGTCGGCGATGAAGTCCTTGGCCTCGCCCTTGCCGCAGAATCCCAACTCTTCCAACTGGATCAGCGTGAAGGGCGTGAAGTGGTCGTACAAGATGGCGGTCTGAATGTCGGACGGCTTCAGGCCGGATTGCTGCCAAAGCTGCTGGCCCACCACACCCATCTCGGGTAGGCCCAGTTCCGGTCGGTAGTAGCTGACCATCGTGTACTGGTCCGGACTCGAGCCCTGCGATGCCGCCTCGATGACGGCCGGCCGCTGCTTGAGGTCCCGCGCGCGCTCGGGCGAAGCCACCACGATCGCGACCGCGCCGTCGGTCTCCTGGCAGCAGTCCAGCAGCCGCAGCGGCTCGGCGATCCACCGCGAATTCTGGTGGTCCTCAATGGTGATCGGCTTTTCGTAGAAGTACGCCTTTGGATTCTTGGCGGCGTGCTTACGGTCGGCCACCGAGATGGCGCCGAAGTCGCGGCTGTTCGCGCCGGACAGGTGCATGTAGCGCTGGGCGATCATGGCGACCTGCGCGGCCGGCGTCGAGAGGCCATGCGGGTAGGAGAACGAGTTGTCCGCAGCGGTCGAATCTGCCTGTGCACGGGCATCTCCCACGAGCCGAGTCTGCACCTGGCCGAACCGCATGCCCGAGCGCTCGTTGAACGCCCGATACGCCACCACGACTTCCGCCACTCCGGTGGCGACGGCCATCGCCGCCTGCTGGACGGTCGCGCAGGCGGCGCCGCCGCCATATCCGATCTGCGAGAAGAACTTCAGATCACCGATGCCCACCGCCCGCGCGACCGCAGTCTCGTTGTTGGTGTCCATCGTGAAGGTGGTCAGCCCATCAACATCGGACGGCGAAAGACCCGCGTCGCCTAACGCATCCAGCACCGCCTCGGCCGCCAACCGCAGCTCGCTGCGACCGGAATCCTTCGAGAAGTCGGTGGCGCCGATGCCGACGATCGCGGCTTTGCCCGACAACATCAGGAGTCCCCCATCCGCAGGGTCACGGTCGCGATGACGTGGTCACCAAGGCTGTTGCGCCCGAACACCTTAACCGTGATCAGGCCGTCGTCCACGGCGGTCACCTCACCGGAGAAGGTCACCGTGTCGTAGGCGTACCACGGCACCCCGAGCCGCAGCCCGATGGACTTGATCAGCGCCGACGGACCCGCCCAGTCGGTGACGTAGCGCTGCACCAGCCCGGTGTCGGTCAGGATGTTCACGAAGATGTCCTTCGACCCCTTGGCCTGCGCCAGATCGCGGTCGTGGTGTACGTCCTGAAAGTCCCGCGTGGCCAGGGCCGTCGAGATGATGAACGTGGGATCACCGTGCAGCTTCAGCTCCGGCAGTACGGTGCCCACTTCGATGGTCGGGGCGCTCATGCGTCTGGCTCCCATGCGTACAGGGTCCACTCGGGGCCGGTGTCGCCCGCCGGAAAGTCGATATAGGTTGCGCGCACGGGCATCCCGATCGCCATCGAGCCCGGGTCCGCCCCGCGCAGCTCGCCGAGCATCCGCACGCCCTCCTCGAGTTCGACCAGCGCGATCACGAAAGGCAGCGTGCGCCCGGGCACCTTCGGTGCGTGGTGCACAACGAAACTGAAGACCGTGCCCTTACCGCTGGCCACCACGTAGTCGATCGGGGCGGCCTTGTCCTGCCACACGGCGGGCACCGGCGGATGCTGCAGGCTGCCGTCCGGCCGCCGCTGGATCCGCAGCTCGTGCGCCTTGACGCCCTCCCAGAAGAACGCCGTGTCGCGCGACGACGAGGGGCGCATCATGGCATCGGGGTCGAGGTCGTCGGGCACCGACGAAGCCTGCTCAGCGGCCTCGCGCGGCCTGAATTTCAGGATGCGCCAGTTCATCTCGGCGACATCCTCGTCCCCGACCCGCCAGATGATGTGCTGGTTGATGAAATAACCCTCACCCAAACCGGTCTGCTTGGGCCCGACTACGTCGCCCATCTCCGAGGTGATGCTGACGTGCTCGCCGGGTTGCAGGTAACGGTGATAGGTCTGCTCGCAGTTCGTGGCGACGACGCCGATGTAGCCGGCTTCGTCGAACAACTGCATGATGGGGCCCATCGGGTCGTCCTTCGGCCGTTCCCCGCTCAGGCCGAACATGGTCCACACCTGAATCATGGCCGGCGGGGCCACAATTCCCGGGTGTCCGGCGGCGCGGGCGGCGGCCTCGTCGACGTAGATCGGGTTGCCGTCCCCGATGGCCTCCACCCAGTTGTTGATCATCGGCTGGTTCACCGGATCGCGGCCGGCGCGCGGCTTCGGGCCCCCGGTCGCCTTGATCTCCGCGATCGCTTCCTGGATGTCGGTCACCTGGGCACCCTCGGCACCTTGAGGCCGGCGGCCGCGATCATTTCCCGCATCACTTCGTTCACGCCTCCACCGAAGGTGATCACCAGGTTCCGCTTGGTCTGCGAGTCCAGCCAGTTGAGCAGCTCGGCGGTCTCCGGCTCGGCCGGGTTGCCGTACTTGCCGACGATCTCCTCGGCGAGCCGGCCGATGTATTGAATACGCTCCGTACCAAAGACTTTCGTCGAGGCGGCGTCGGCTACGTTGATGTCCTCGCCCGCGGCGGCCACCTGCCAGTTCAGCAGCTCGTTGATTCGCCACATCGCGTGGATCTCACCGAGCGCCCGCTTGACGTCGGCGTGGTCGATCGGCGTGACCCCGTCAGCGCCGGGCTTGGACGCCCAGGCGTGCACCCGGTCGTAGATGCCGGCCGTACGGCCCGCGGGGCCCAGCATGACCCGTTCGTTGTTGAGCTGGGTGGTGATCAGCCGCCAGCCGCCGTTCTCCTCGCCGACCAGCATGTCCGCGGGCACGCGCACGTCGTTGTAGTACGTGGCGTTGGTGTGGTGGGCGCCGTCGGACAGGATGATCGGCGTCCAGGAATAACCGGGATCCTTGGTGTCCACGATCAGGATCGAAATGCCTTTGTGCTTCACGGCTTCCGGATCTGTGCGGCACGCCAGCCAGATGTAGTCCGCGTCGTGGGCGCCGGTGGTGAAGATCTTCTGCCCGTTGACGATGTACTCGTCACCCTGACGCACGGCGGTGGTCCGCAGGGAGGCCAGGTCGGTTCCCGCCTCGGGCTCGGTGTAGCCGATCGCGAAGTGCACCTCACCGGCCAGGATCGCCGGCAGGAACTTCTTCTTCTGCGCATCGCTACCGAACTGCTGTAGGACGGGACCCACCGTCTGCAACGTCACCGCGGGCAGCGGCACATCGGCTCGGTGCGCCTCGTTGACGAAGATCGACTGTTCGATCGGGCCGAAACCCAAGCCGCCGAACTCCTTTGGCCATCCCACCCCAAGCTTGCCGTCCCGGCCCATCCGCCGGATCACCGCACGATAGGCCTCGTTGTGACGGTCCTGCTCCATCGCCTTCATCTCGTCGGAGGAGATGAGGTTCGAAAAGTATTCCCGTAGTTCCGCTTGCAGCTGACGCTGCTCCGGAGTCAGGTCTATGAACATTGCGCTCCCACCAGGTCGAGACGATGAGAAGGCCCGCCCAGCAGCCGGGTCAGGTCTTTGATTGTGGAGTAGTACCGATGCATCGGATAGGTGATGTCCATTCCCATGCCGCCGTGCAGGTGGTGGCAGAGCTGCATCACCGGGGGCGCCTGCGAGGTGACCCAGTACCCCAGGACATCGAGGTCGTCGTCCGCATCCCGTCCTTCGGAGAGTCGCCACACGACCGACTTCGCCGCTAAATCGATTGTGCGCGAGGCGATGTAGACCTCGGCGAGCTGGGCGGCCACCGTCTGGAACGTCGACAGCGGCTTGCCGAACTGCTTGCGATTGGCGACGTAGTCGGCGGTGAGGCGCAGCGCCCCGGCCACCAATCCGTCGGCGTAGGCGCCGATTGCCGCCAGCGCCAACTGGTTGACCCGGGGCGCCGTCGCGCCCGCCAGCACGTCGGAGTCACCGACCGCGACGTCAGCGAACGTCACCGTGTACTCATCGGCGTCGCTGGATGTCGGGGTCTGGATAAGCTGCACACCGTCGGCCGTCGGCGATACGACGACGACCGCGCTGTCCGCGGTGACGATCATCCAATCCGCTTGTCCGGCATAGCCAACGCCGACCTTGGTGCCCGACAGCCGCCCGTTGGCGAACGTGGTTGACGGCCGGTCGGGCAGCGCGGTGCCCGGCTCGTTGAGCGCGGCCGTCAGAAGGCCGCCCTTCGGGACCCCGGCCAGGAACCGGTCCTGCTGTTCATCGGACGCCAGGTCGAGCAGCGGCACCACGCCGAAACCGAGCGTGACCAGCGCCGGCGTGATAGCGCCGTGGCGACCCACCTCGGTCAGCACCGTGGCGACCTCGGGCAAGCCGACACCGTCGCCGCCCAGACGCTCGGGAACCGGCAGTGCGGGCACACCTCCGCTGACCAGCGCGTCCCAGCTGAGATCCCGGTCCAGAACGGACGTCACCACATCGGCGACGGCCTGTTGCGTCGCAGTGAGATTGAAGTCCATCAGGACGTCACCGTGTGGAGCCGGTGTAGTCGACCTGCCAGTGCTTGATCCCGTTGAGCCAACCCGACCGCAGTCGCTCGGGCTCACCGATCGGCTTGAGGTCCGGCATGTGATCGGCGACCGCGTTGAAGATCAGGTTGATGGTCATGCGGGCCAAGTTCGCGCCGATGCAGTAGTGGGCGCCGGTGCCGCCGAAGCCGACATGGGGATTCGGGTCGCGCAGGATGTTGAAGGTGTGCGGGTCGTCAAAGACCTCTTCATCGAAATTGGCCGACCGGTAAGACATCACCACCCGCTGACCCTTCTTGATCTGCACGCCGGCCAACTCGGTGTCCTCGTTGGCGGTGCGCTGGAAGGCCGATACCGGAGTGGCCCACCGGATGATCTCGTCGGCGGTGGTCGATGGGCGCTCCTTCTTGAAGAGCTCCCATTGATCGAGGTTGTTCGCCATGGCGATCATGCCGTGGGTGATCGAGTTCCGGGTGGTCTCGTTGCCCGCCACCGCGAGCATGACCACGAAGAAGCCGAACTCGTCGTCGGAGAGCTTCTCGCCGTCGATGTCGGCCTGGATGAGCGTGGTGACGATGTCGTCGGTGGGGTTCTTGCCCCGCTCCTCGGCCATGGCCATCGCGTACGTGATCAGCTCCATGGACGACTGCGCGGGATCGACGTGGGCGTACTCGGGGTCGGTGCCACCGGTCATCTCGTTGGACCAGCGGAAGAGCTTGTCGCGATCCTCCTGCGGAACGCCGAGTAGGCCCGCGATGGCTTGCAGCGGCAGCTCGCACGAGACCTGCTCGACGAAGTCGCCGCTACCCTCGGTCGCCGCGGTCTTGGCGATGTTCTGGGCGCGCTGGGCCAGCTCGGCTTCCAGCCGTCCGATGGCCCGCGGAGTGAAGCCGCGGGAGATGATCTTGCGCAGCCGGGTGTGGTGGGGTGCGTCCATGTTGAGCATGACGCTGCGCTGCAGCTCGACCTGCTCGCGCTTCATCTCCGGCGGCCACGTCGGGATAGCGCCGTTCATCCAGCTCGAGAAGATGTCGCTGCGCTTCGACACCTCCTTGACGTCGGCGTGCTTGGTGACGAGCCAGTATCCGTGGTCCTCGAAGCCACCCGAGCCGCCCGGAATGTCGACCCAGTGGATCGGCTCCGCCTTGCGCAGCCAGGCGAGTTCCTCAACGGGCAACCCTGCGAGGTTGACGTCAGGGTCGAGAAAGTCGAAGTCGGCGGGAATGTTGGGGGGTGCCATGATGTGTGCGCTCCTCAATTGCAACGTGTTCTAGTGCCAGTAAAACACGGCTCCTGCGCAGATAAAAGGCAGGTCACCATCCTCGCTTGTCAGACTAATGAAACGTGTTCTAGCCTGACGGAATGGGTAACCCGGTAATCGTCGAAGCCACCCGCAGCCCCATCGGCAAACGCAACGGATGGCTGTCGGGCCTGCACGCCACCGAGCTGCTTGGTGCGGTGCAGAAGGCACTGGTTGAAAAGGCCGGCATCGACGCCGGCGACGTCGAACAGGTCATCGGCGGCTGCGTGACGCAGTTCGGCGAGCAGTCGAACAACATCAGCCGGGTCAGCTGGCTCGTCGCCGGGCTGCCGGACCACGTTGGCGCCATGACCGTGGACTGCCAGTGCGGCAGCGGGCAGCAGGCCAACGGCCTGGTCGCGGGTCTGATCGCGGCTGGTGCCATCGACATCGGCATCGCCTGCGGCATCGAGGCGATGAGCCGCGTCGGGCTGGGCGCCAACGCCGGTCCCGACCGCAGCATCCTGCGGCCCGCGTCGTGGGACATCGACCTGCCCGACCAGTTCACCGCGGCCGAGCGGATTGCCAAGCGGCGTGGCATCACCCGAGAAGACATCGACAAATTCGGCTACCAGTCGCAGGCCAAGGCCAAGCAGGCGTGGGAGGAGGGCCGCTTCGACCGCGAGATCTCCCCGATCGAGGCGCCGGCGCTCGACGAGAACAAGCAACCGACGTCTGAGCGCGTCACCATCTCCCGCGACCAGGGCCTGCGCGACACCACCCTCTCGGGTCTGAGCTCGCTCAAGCCGGTCATCGAGGGTGGGATCCACACGGCGGGAACCTCGTCGCAGATTTCCGACGGGGCCGCGGCCGTGCTGTGGATGGACGAGGACAAGGCCAAGGCGCTCGGATTGCGGCCGCGGGCCCGCATCATCAGCCAGGCGCTGGTCGGCGCCGAGCCCTACTACCACCTGGACGGCCCGGTGCAGTCGACGGCCAAGGTGCTGGAGAAGGCCGGCATGAAGATGGGCGACATCGACATCACCGAAATCAACGAGGCATTCGCGTCGGTCGTGCTGTCCTGGGCCCGGGTGCACAATCCGGACATGGACAAGGTGAACGTCAACGGCGGTGCCATCGCGCTGGGCCACCCGGTGGGCAGCACCGGCAGCCGGCTGATCACCACCGCGCTGCACGAGCTGGAGCGCACCGACCAGAGCACCGCGCTGATCACCATGTGCGCGGGCGGTGCCCTGTCGACCGGCACCATTATCGAGCGCATCTAGCCCGTCTTGATCGTCTCGGAATCCAGCCGCATCGCCGCGGCGCAGTCCTACATCGACGCGCTCGTCAGCCATAACGGCGACTCCGTTCCGTTCGCCGCCGGCTGCACCCGCATCGAGCAGGGTGTCAAGAACGGATTCTCCGGAAACCACTTGCGCCGCAGCCTCAATCGCGGGGCTCAGTACCGATTGCTCAAGGAAACGACGCCGCCCGAGTACAAGATCGACGGCGACCGGGTGCACGCGGTCTACGCCGTGCTGACCAAGGCGGCGTTCGGCGCTCGGCGGCTGGCCGCACGGGTCGACGAGACGTTCGTGATTCCCGCCGAAACCCCGAGCGGCAGAGCCGAAATCCAGCACATCAGCGTCCGCTTTCATCCGTTCATCCAGCGCTAGGAATGCGATGCCGAAACCGAAACCAAGCTCACTGAATTCGCCTTGGGTTGGCTTGATCATCAAGTACATGGCCAAAGGCAACACGTGGATCTACCGGCGCAGCAACGGAAGATTCGGCGGCACCTTCCAGAACGCTCCAGTCGCACTGCTCACCACGACCGGCCGCAAAACGGGTGAACCCCGGGTGAGCCCGCTGCTCTACCTGCGCGAAGGGAACCGGGTAGTACTCGTCGCGTCAAAGGGCGGCAGCGACAGGCACCCGCTGTGGTACCTCAACCTCAAGGCCAATCCCAAAGTCTCCGTGCAGATCAAGGACGAGGTGCTGCAACTGCAGGCCCGCGATGCCACCGAGGCCGAGCGCGCGGAGTACTGGCCGAAGCTGGACGCCATGTACCCGTCGTTCGACGACTACCGGTCCTGGACGGATCGGGTCATCCCGATCGTCATCTGCGACCCCTAAGGTATTGACGATTTCCTCAGCCAAGACTTGACTGAGGATCTCGCCGTGTGTGACGATTTCGTCAGAAAGTGCCGTTGCCGCACCCCGACGGGCAACGCGCTGTGAGGAGATTCGATGCGTCGCACCCCGGCGGGTGTCCCGGTATACCACCCCGACATCTACTCCACCGACGCCATCATCGATCCTTATCCGCACTACCAGCGGCTGCGCGACCTCGGCCCGGTGGTCTGGCTGGGCAAGCAGAAGGCGTACGCGCTTCCTCGCTACGCCGAGTGCAAGGCAGCGTTGCGTGATGACAAGACATTTCTCTCCGGCAGGGGCGTTTCACTCAACCCGATCACCAATCGCTTATCCCGCGGCACGACGCTCAACAGCGACGGGGATGAACACGATCAGCGACGAAAACTGGTGGCGCACCGGCTGTTACCGCGCGTGTTGCGAGGGATCAGCGAGAGCGTGGACGCAACCGCCGCCGCGGTCGTGGATGCCGCGCTCGCTAAGGGTGAGGTCGATGGCGTCAGCGATCTCGCGGCCGCCCTGCCGCTCGCGGTAGTGCCCGACCTCATCGGGTGGCCGCGCAACCATCGCGGTCGCCTCATCGAATGGGGTGGGGCCACTTTCGACGTCCTCGGTCCGCTGAACTGGCAAGCGATCAAATCGACGCCTCGAGCGTTGCAAATGCTGAGCTTCGCGCGTCGCGTGGTTCGCCAGCGCGCTGTTCTGGACGGCAGCATGGCACACGAGCTGCTGATTGCCGCCGACGAAGGCAAGCTGTCGCACCGCGAATGCCCGCCGCTGATGGTCGACTACCTCGCGCCGTCGATAGACACCACCATGAGTGCCATCTCCAACGCGTTGTATTTGTTCGCCAACCATCCCGAGCAATGGCGGCTCCTCAAAACGGAGCCGGCCCTCATGACGAACGCGATCAATGAAGTCGTCCGGTACGAGCCACCTTTGCGCGCATTCGCGCGTTGGGTAGCTCGACCGACTGAACTCCTCGGCACGACAATGCCATTCGGCGCTCGGGTGCTCGTGATGTACGCCTCGGCCAACCGAGACGAAAACGAGTGGGAGCAACCCGACGTCTTCGACATTCGCCGCGACGCCAGCCGTCAGATCGGCTTCGGCCAGGGTGCACACGCCTGCGCCGGCCAAGGTCTGGCGCGCTTGGAGACGGCCGCCATGCTGTGCGCGCTCGTCGACCGCGTCGACCGCATCGAGGTCGCCGGCCCACCGAAATGGGCTATCAACAACATCATTCGCCGGCACCAATCCCTGCCACTCAAGCTGATTGCCGCTTAGCTATCTCATTCGGGATTGCCGACGTACAAACGGATCTGAGAGGAATCCAATGAGACTCCTACCGCCGGCCGCCGAGCCTTTCCTCCCACCGGCCGAGCGCGACATGCTCCCCTCGGAGCGCCGCGAATTCGTCCGCACACACCGAACGTGTGTGTTCGGCTACCGCCGCCGCCGGGACGGGCCGGCCATGTCGGTCGTCTATTACGTCCCGACCGATGACGACCAATTGCTGGTGTCCACCATGGCCGGACGTGCGAAGACGAATGCCGTGGCGCGGGACCCGAAAGTCAGCATGTGTGTGCTGGACGAGCGCTGGCCGTTCTCGTTCTTGCAGGTCTACGCCGACGCGGTGATCGAACGTGACAACGACTTGATCGTCGACGTCATGATGGCCGTGGGCTGGCGCATGTCCGGACAGCAGCCAGGCGCCGAAGCACGGCCCTTCGTCAAGGAAATGGCCGAGCGCGAAGGCAGAGTGGTGATCCGTTGTCGCCCCTACGCGACGTTCGCCACGCCGCCGCGTCATCTGTATGCGAATGAAGAAGCAACCGAACTGACCCACTGGGGATCGTCTTCGGTCGCCTGGAGCGCTCCGGACCCGGTTGCCCAATAGCTGAGTTAGGCGCCGTAGACAGGGACCGCCGGGCGCGCCTTGGCGAGCAGATCGGCGACGACGGGTCCCAGTTCCGCGGGGTCCCACTTCGCGCCCTTGTCGATTTGCGGTCCGTGCGCCCAACCCTCGGCGATCCGGATCTTTCCGCCCTCGACCTCGAACACCTTCCCCGTGACGTCGCGGGATTCGGTGCTGCCCAGCCACACCACCAGCGGTGAGATGTTCTCCGGTGCCATCGCGTCGAAATCCTGGTCCTGCGTTGCCATCATCTCGGCGAAGACGGTCTCGGTCATGCGGGTGCGGGCCGACGGTGCGATGGCGTTGACGGTGACGCCGTAGCGGCCCATTTCGGCGGCGCCAACCAGCGTAAGTGCCGCGATGCCGGCCTTGGCGGCGCTGTAGTTACCCTGTCCGACGCTGCCCTGCAGGCCGGCACCCGAACTGGTGTTGACGATCCGCGCGTTGACGGTTTTGCCCTCTTTGGACAGCCCGCGCCAGTACGAGGCCGCGTGCCGCATCGTGGCGAAGTGACCTTTGAGATGGACGGCGATGACGGCGTCGAACTCTTCCTCGCTGGTGTTGGCCATCATCCGGTCACGCACGATGCCGGCGTTGTTCACCAGAACGTCCAGCCCACCGAAGGTGTCGACGGCGGTCTGGATCAGGCCCGCGGCTTCGTTCCAGTCGGCGATGTTGGATCCGTTAGCGACGGCTTCCCCACCGGCCGCGGTGATTTCGTCGACCACGCCCTGTGCGGCGCTGCCGCCGCCGGCCGGTGAACCGTCGAGGCCCACGCCGATGTCGTTGACCACCACGCGGGCGCCTTCGGCCGCGAAGGCCAGCGCATGCGCGCGACCGATGCCGCCGCCGGCTCCGGTGACGATGACAACGCGGCCGTCAACCACTCCCATTGTTCGTGTCTCCTCTACTTGATCGCGCTGGCGTTCGTTGTGGCCAGATAGTGCGGCGGCTCACCGCCGCCGTGCACCTCCAGCGAGGCGCCGCTGATGTAGGACGCGGTGTCCGACGCCAGAAACGCTGTGGCCCAACCGATGTCCTCAGGCTTGGCCAGCCGGCCCAGTGGCACGTTCTTTGAGATCGCGGCGATGGACTCGGCGTCACCATAGAAAAGCTCGGACTGCTCGGTCTCCACCATGCCGACCACGCAGGCATTCACCCGGACCTTCGGCCCCCACTCCACCGCCAGTGTCTGCGTGAGGCTTTCCAAGCCCGCCTTGGCCGCACCGTACGCGCCGGTGCCGGGCGACGGCCGTCGACCACTCAGGCTGCAGATGTTGATGATCGACCCGCCGCGGTCCTGGTTTTGCATCTGAGCGTTGGCGTGTTGCGAAACCGACAGCGAGCCAATGAGGTTGAGCTCGATGATCTTTCGGTTGAACTTTGCGCTGGACTCCGCGGTCAGCACGTACGGCGAACCGCCCGCATTGTTGACCACGACGTCGAGCCGGCCGTGTTCGTCGACGATGGAGTCGATCAGCGCCTTGACGGCGTCGTCGTCGCGGATGTCACACGAATGAAATTCATAGGGCAGGCCCTCGACGGGACGCCGTGCGCAGGTGATGACGGTCGCGCCCTGCGCGGCGAAGACAGAACTGATACCGGCGCCCACCCCCCGGACCCCGCCGGTGACCAGAACCACCCGCCCGGCCAGCCCCAAGTTGATGGCGTCGGGTGCTTCGGCGCGAGTCACTGTGCTAGCGTACCAAGCAAGTGCTTGCTTAGGTAGTTACCCCACAAGGAAGTGGCACCGTGCCCATCACATCCAAAACCACCGAACCGGGCATCGTCGCGGTCACCGTCGACTTTCCCCCGGTCAACGCCATCCCGTCGCGCGGCTGGTTCGAACTGGCCGACGTCATCTCGGCCGCCGGTCAGGACCCCGAGACTCACGTCGTCATCCTGCGGGCCGAGGGCCGTGGCTTCAACGCCGGGGTCGACATCAAGGAGATGCAGCGCACCGAGGGATTCGCCGCGCTGATCGACGCCAACCGCGGTTGCTTCGCCGCCTTCCGCGCCGTCTATGAGTGCGCGGTGCCGGTCGTTGCCGCGGTGAACGGGTTTTGCGTCGGCGGCGGCATCGGCCTGGTCGGCAACTCCGACGTCATCGTGGCCTCCGACGACGCCACGTTCGGGCTGCCCGAGGTGGAGCGCGGCGCCCTGGGCGCGGCCACCCACCTCTCCCGGCTGGTGCCGCAGCACCTGATGCGGCGGCTGTTCTTCACCGCCGCCACCGTCGACGCCGCCACCTTGCACCACTTCGGTTCGGTGCACGAGGTGGTGCCGCGCGACCAGCTGGACGAGGCCGCTTTGAAGGTGGCCCGAGACATTGCCGCCAAGGACACCCGCGTCATCCGCGCGGCCAAGGAGGCGCTCAACCTCATCGATGTGCAGCGGGTCAACTCGAGTTACCGCATGGAACAAGGGTTTACGTTCGAGCTCAATCTGGCCGGCGTCGCCGACGAGCACCGCGACGCGTTCGCCGGTACGGCGAAGGGCAAGAAGGAATGAGCGACAAAAGGACCAGCCTGGATGAATCCGTCGCGCAGTTGCGCAGCGGCATGACCATCGGCATCGGCGGCTGGGGCTCGCGGCGCAAACCGATGGCCTTCGTGCGGGCCATGCTGCGCACCGACGTCACCGACCTCACGGTGGTCTCCTACGGCGGACCCGACCTCGGCTTGCTGTGCTCGGCCGGCAAGGTCAAGCGCGCCTACTACGGCTTCGTCTCGCTGGACTCCCCGCCCTTCTACGACCCGTGGTTCGCCAAGGCCCGCACCAGCGGCGCCATCGAGGCCCGGGAAATGGACGAGGGGATGCTGCGTTGTGGCCTGCAAGCCGCCGCGCAACGCCTGCCGTTCCTGCCGATTCGGGCCGGGTTGGGCAGCTCGGTCCCCGACTTCTGGGAGGGCGAACTGCAGACCGTGACCAGCCCCTACCCCGCACCCGGGGGCGGCTACGAGACGCTGATCGCCATGCCGGCGCTACGCCTGGACGCGGCCTTTGTGCACCTGAATCTCGGTGACTGCCAAGGCAATGCGGCCTACACCGGGATCGATCCCTACTTCGACGACCTGTTCCTGATGTCCGCCGAAAAGCGGTTCCTGTCGGTGGAGCGCGTGGTCTCCACGGAGGAGTTGCTCAAGGCTGTTCCCCCGCAGGCCCTGCTGGTGAACCGGATGATGGTCGACGCCGTAGTGGAGGCGCCCGGCGGCGCCCACTTCACCACCGCGGCACCGGATTACGGCCGGGACGAGAAGTTTCAGCGGCATTACGCCGAGGCGGCCTCCACCGAAGAGGGCTGGCGGAAGTTCGTCCAGACCTACCTGTCGGGCAGCGAGGACGACTACCAGGCGGCGGTTCGCGCATTCGCAGAGGAGGCCTGAAAAGTGAGCAGCACCCGCGCGGAAGTGTGCGCAGTCGCCTGCGCCGAATTATTCAGGGATGCCGGCGAAATCATGGTCAGCCCTATGACCAACATGGCGTCGGTCGGTGCGCGGCTGGCGCGGTTGACCTTTTCGCCCGACATCTTGCTGACCGACGGCGAGGCGCAGCTGCTGGCGGACACCCCCGCCCTGGGGCAAGCCGGGGACCCAAAGAGGATTGAGGGCTGGATGCCGTTCGGCCGGGTGTTCGAGACGCTGGCCTGGGGGCGACGGCACGTGGTGATGGGCGCGAATCAGGTCGACCGCTTTGGCAATCAGAACATTTCGGCGTTCGGCCCGTTGCAACACCCGACCAGGCAGATGTTTGGCCTACGGGGCGCGCCCGGCAACGCGATCAACCACGCGACCAGCTATTGGGTGGGCAACCACTCGAAGCGGGTGTTCTGCGAGGCCGTCGACGTTGTCTGCGGCATCGGCTGGGACAAGGTGGACGCGGACAATCCGGCCTTCCGCTTCGCCAACACGTACCGGGTCGTGTCCAACCTCGGCGTGTTCGACTTCGGCGGCCCGGACCACACGATGCGCGCGCTAACGCTGCATCCCGGGGTTTCACCCGATGACGTTCGCGAGGCCACGTCGTTCGACCTGCATGGCGTCGACGAGGCCGGTGAGACCAGGCTGCCGACGGACGAAGAACTCCACCTGCTCCGCGAGGTGATCGACCCGAAGTCCCTGCGCGACAGAGAGATACGTTGATGAAGTTGCGCACGCCGCTGACCGAGCTGGTCGGTGTCGAGCACCCGGTGGTGCAAACCGGGATGGGCTGGGTGGCCGGCGCCCGATTGGTGGCCGCCACCGCCAACGCCGGGGGGCTGGGCATTTTGGCTTCGGCCACCATGACGCTGGACGAGCTCGCGACCGCCATCGGAAAGGTCAAGGCCGCCACCGACAAACCGTTCGGCGTGAACATCCGCGCCGACGCCGCCGACGCCGGCGACCGCGTCGATCTGATGATCCGCGAGGGCGTGAAGGTGGCGTCGTTCGCGCTAGCGCCCAAGCAGGAGCTGATCGCCCGACTCAAAGACGCAGGCGCAGTGGTGATTCCGTCGATCGGCGCCGCCAAACACGCACGCAAGGTCGCGGCCTGGGGCGCCGACGCGATGATCGTGCAGGGCGGCGAGGGCGGCGGACACACCGGACCCGTCGCCACCACGCTGCTGCTGCCGTCGGTGCTGGATGCCGTGCAGGGCACCGGAATCCCGGTGATCGCGGCGGGCGGGTTCTTCGACGGGCGCGGTCTGGCGGCCGCGTTGAGCTACGGCGCCGCCGGCGTGGCGATGGGTACCCGTTTCCTGCTGACCTCCGACTCGACCGTGCCCGAAGCCGTCAAGCGCCGCTATTTGGACGCTGCGCTCGACGGCACGGTGGTCACCACACGCGTCGATGGCATGCCGCACCGGGTGTTGCGCACCGGTCTGGTCGAGCGGCTGGAAAGCGGTTCGCCGGTAAGGGGTCTCACCGCGGCGGTGCGCAATGCGGCCAAGTTCAAGCACATGTCGCAGATGACCTGGCGGTCGATGATCCGCGACGGCATGGCGATGCGCCACGGCAAGGAGATGACGTGGTCGCAGGTGGTGATGGCGGCCAACACCCCGATGCTGTTGAAGGCCGGACTGGTCGAAGGCAATACCGAGGCTGGAGTGCTCGCCTCGGGCCAGGTGGCCGGCATCCTCGAGGACCTGCCGTCGTGCGCCGAGCTCATCGACTCGATCATGCGCGACGCGATCACCCATCTGCGGTCGGCGTCGGCGCTCGTCGAAGAACGGTAAGCCGGCGACCAAAGACCCTGGCACCGGCTCGTTGGGCGGCGTCACCCTGGATGGATGATGAAGCTGACACCCGAATCCTGGCCGACTCCACTATTGAACGCGGTTCGTACTTCCAACAAATACCTGCTCAATCCGCTGATGGTGCGACTGGCCGGCCGCAAGAACTGGTATGCGGCAGCGATCGAGCACACCGGACGACGCTCGGGCAAGGTCTACACCACACCGGTCGTCGCCGAGCGAACCCCCGACGGCTTCGTCGTACCGCTGCCCTACGGCACCGACGTCGACTGGTTGCAAAACATTCGTGCGGCAGGGCGAGCGACCATCACGTCCCATGGCGAGAAGCACGAGGTGGTCAGGCCCGAGATCATCGACGCGGCCGACGCCCTGCCCATGCTGTCGACTTCCCGGCGACGCACCTTCGAACGCGTCGGCATAGCGGAGTTCCTCCGTGTCAAGGACAGGCCTGCTGATTAAGCTATGGCCTAATTTCTGCGGAATTTAAGCTATAATCTTCATATGGTCCAAGTGAAGGAAAATCCTTCACTACGCGCGACGGTCATCGGCGACGTAGTCGGATCCCGGCTTGCCGCCGACCGGCCGGGCCTGCATCGACGGGTGGCCGCCGTCCTGCGCCAGGCCGCCGCCGGCGCGATCGACCCGCCCGCCTTCACCGTCGGTGACGAGTTCCAGGGCAGTTACCCCACCGTCGGCGCGGCCATCGACGCGGCATTGACGATCCGCCTACTGCTGGCGCCGGAGACCGACGTCCGGTTCGGCATCGGCTGGGGCATGGTCACCGTCCTCGATGCCGGCGCCGGCATCCAGGACGGGCCGGGCTGGTGGACCGCGCGCGAGGCCATCCAGCAGACGGCGGAAACTCAGCGACAGCCCGGCTTCACGCTGGTGCGCACCGCATTCAGGGCAGCTGACGACACGCGCGCCGACGCCGCCGCCGTCAACGCGGCCCTGATTTGTCGGGACCATCTGCTTGGATCGCTCGATGAAAGATCGTTGCGGATTGTGAGGGGCTTGATGACCGGCCGAACCAAGAAGGAGCTCGCCGTGGCCGAGGGCATCAGCCCGTCCGCGGTCTCCCAGCGGGCCGCGCGGGACGGTTTGGACCTGATTGTCGTTGCCTCTCAATACCTTCGGAGCCTGCCGTGAGTGCCGTTGCGGTATTGCTGCTCGCTGTCGGAGTCGCCGACCTGTGCCGGCGAGCGGTCCGCGCAACGTGGCCCCCGCTGGCGGTCGGGCCGGTCGTCGTGCTGGCTTGCGCGGCGCTGGGCGCGCTGTGGCATGGCGGCGATATACCGCTGCTCGTGGTCGCGGCCACCACGGCGGTCGTCTGGGAATGGCTATGCCTGCGCAGCGAACGTAGCGGTCGCGGGCAAGCGGCCCCGTTGGCGGTATTCGCCGCCGCGCTGGTGCTGCTGATCGTGTTGTCCGGATGGTCCACCCGGGTGAGCGGCGTCGTCGGGCGGTGGTCGGCATGGGTACAGCTGCCGCTGAGCCACGTCACGCCGACCCGGCTGCTGATGATCGTCGGTGTGGTGCTGATGCAGTTCGCCACCGGAAATCAGTTGGTGCGCCTTGTGCTCGGCTCCGTGGGGGCGGTGCGCCCGGCGGGCGAGCCGCAGCCATCGGACCGCCTCAAGGGCGGGCGGCTGCTGGGGCCAATGGAACGGCTGCTGATCCTGAGCCTCGGCGTCGGCGGCCAGGTGGCGGCGGCCAGCGCCGTCGTCGCCGCCAAGGGCATCATCCGATTTCCCGAGTTGAGCGCCCAGAAGAACCGCAACGGCGACGTCGGCATCGACGAGGTGACCGAGTATTTTCTGGTGGGCAGCTTCACGAGCTGGCTGCTGGCACTCGGCGGGATCGCGCTGGTGCTGGCCGCCCGGTGATCGCGGGCAGACTATGGGGGTGGCATCCGCACCGGTAGCCCGGCACCTGCTTAGGGCCAAAGACTTCGTCGACGCGCATTACCAGAAGTCGCTGTCCGTCGCCGACCTGGCAGCGGCGGCAGGCCTTTCACCCGCTCACTTCAGCCGGCGCTTCAAGGAGACGTTCGGCGAGTCGCCGCACCAGTATGTGCTGACGCGGCGGCTCGAACGAGCCGCCGCATTGCTGCGCACGACCGACTGGACGGTGGCCGCCGTTTGCGTCGCGGTGGGTTGGGAAAGCGTCGGCTCGTTCACCACGAGTTTTCGCCGCATGTTCGGCGTGACGCCACAGGGCTATCGGGCCACCTTCCCACCCGCCGAGCGTCACGTACGAATTCCGCGCTGTGTCGCGCAGGCCTACGGGCGGCAACAAAACCGCACGTTTCGAGAAGACGACGGACCCGCGAAGTCCGTAGCGTCGAAGCGAGACAACCGGAGTGAGGAGAACCGATGATCAAGATCGCAAACGCACAGTTCTGGGTGCATGACCAAGACGCGGCGCTGGCGTTCTACACCAAGACCCTGGGCTGGGCGGTCCGGTCGGACGTGACGATGGAAGCGTGGAACTTCCGGTGGCTGTGCGTCGGTCCCGTCGGGCAGGACGACGTCGGGCTGGTTCTCATGCCCGTTCCAGGGCTGCCGATGCTCGACGCCGCGGCCAGCGCGCAACTGGCAGAGCTGGTGGCCAAGGGAGCTGGTGGCACCTTGTTCCTGGAGACCGACGACTGCCAAGCCGCCTACGACGAATTATCCGCTCGCGGAGTCGAATTCAATGATCCTCCAACGCCGCAGGCGTACGGTATCGACACTTCCTTCCGTGACCCGTCCGGAAACAACATTCGGCTCACCCAGGTACTCGAGTTCGATCCGGCCCGGAACTGATCACCCGCCCGGCTCGCGGTAAAGCGGCCCCCGCGGGCCCTACAGCCGCTCGATGATGGTGACGTTCGCGGTGCCACCGCCCTCACACATCGTCTGCAAGCCGTAGCGGCCGCCGATGCGCTCGAGTTCGTTGAGCATGGTGGTGAACAGCTTGGCGCCGGTCGCGCCCAGTGGGTGGCCCAGGGCGATCGCGCCGCCATTCGGGTTGACCTTCTCCGGGTCGGCCTTGATCTCCTTGAGCCAGGCCATCACCACCGGTGCGAACGCTTCGTTGATCTCGACGGTGTCGATGTCGTCGATCGACAGCCCGGCCTTCTCCAGCGCGTGGCGCGTGGCCGGGATGGGCCCGGTCAGCATGAACACCGGGTCGGCCGCGCGGGCACTGATGTGGTGAATGCGGGCCCGCGGCTTGAGCTTGTGATCCTTGACCGCCTGCTCGGAAGCCAGCAGCACCGCGCTGGCGCCGTCGGAGATCTGGCTGGCCATCGCCGCCGTCAGCCGGCCGCCCTCGACGAGCGTCTTGAGGCCGGCCATCTTCTCCAGCGACGACTCGCGCGGACCCTCGTCGACCCGGAAAGGCCCCGATTCCGTTTCGACGGTGATGATTTCGTTGTCGAAGTGACCGCCGCGGATCGCGGCGAACGCGCGCTCATGGCTGGTCAGTGCGTAGCGCTCCATCTCTTCGCGCGACAGGTTCCACTTCTCGGCGATCAGCTCCGAGCCGCGGAACTGAGAGATCTCCTGGTCGCCGTAGCGGTGCAGCCACTGCTTGGACTCATTGGTCGGCGAGGTGAACCCGAACTGCTCGCCCACGGTCATGGCCGACGAGATCGGGATCTGGCTCATGTTCTGCACACCGCCGGCCACGATGAGGTCGGCGGTGCCGGCCATGATGGCCTGTGCGCCAAAGGAAATCGCCTGCTGGCTGGAGCCGCACTGCCGGTCCACGGTGACGCCGGGAACCTCCTCGGGGTAGCCCGCGGCCAGCCACGAGAGCCGGGCGATGTTGCCCGCCTGCCCGCCGATGGCGTCGACGCAGCCGGCGATCACGTCGTCGACGGCGGCGGGGTCGACGTCGACCCGGTCGAGCAGCCCACGCCAACCAAGGGCGCCGAGGTCTACGGGATGCACCCCGGCCAGCGATCCATTGCGCTTGCCGACCGCGGTACGCACAGCGTCGATGACATACGCCTCTGCCATTTGTCAGACTCCTTCTTTGGTAATCCCACCGAGAACGATGGCGAGGTATTGCTGACCCACCTGTTGTGCGGTGAGGGGTCCGCCGGGTTGATACCAGCGCACCGACACCCACGTGGTGTCACGAATGAAACGGTAGACGAGGTCGACGTTGAGGTCGGGCTGGAAATAGCCCTCATCGATGCCCTGGTTGATCACCTCGACCCACATCTTGCGCTGCTGGCGGTTCATGTCCTCGATATAGGAGAACCGGGGCTGCGACAACAGCCGTTGGGCTTCGTCCTGATAGATGACGACCTGCGCGTGCCGATGCTCGATCGCCTCGAACGACGCCATGAACAGCCCCTTGAGCCGCTCCAGCGGGTTGGCCTCGCTGTCCACGATCTCGCGGTAGCGGGCGAACAACCAGTCCAGGAAACTGCGCAGCAGCTCATCGACCATCTCCTCCTTGGAGGAGAAGTGGTGATAGAGGCTGCCGGACAGGATGCCGGCACTGTCCGCGATGTCGCGCACGGTGGTGGCGCGCAATCCGCGCTCGGCGAACATGGTCGCGGCGAGTTCCAACAACTCGTCGCGGCGGCTGTTTGCCTGACCGGCCACTCGGTCCACTCGATCAGAGTATCAACCAAGCGCTTGCTTGGCTAGCCGGCGCTTACGGATGCTGGCTGGACACCGAGATGACCTCGCCGGTCAGGTAGCTGGAATAGTCGCTGGCCAGGAATGCGATGGTGGCCGCCACCTCCCACGGCTCGGCCGCCCGCCCGAAAGCTTCACCGGCCGACAGCCGGTCGAGCAGGTCGGACGAGGTCGTCTTGTCCAGGAACTTGTGCCGCGCGATGCTCGGCGACACCGCGTTGATGCGGACCCCGTAGTCGACGGCTTCTATTGCACTGCAACGGGTTAACGCCATAACCCCCGCTTTGGCGGCCGCGTAGTGCGACTGCGAGTGCTGCGCCCGCCAGCCCAGAACGCTTGCGTTGTTGACGATCACCCCGCCGTGGTCCGCGTCGCGGAAGTAGCCCAGCGCCGCCCGGGTGGCGCGGAACACCGACGACAGCGTCACGTTCAGGACGCGGTCCCACTCGTCGTCGGTCATGTCGACCACCGGTGTCTGACCGCCCAGCCCGGCGTTGTTAACCAAAACGTCCAGCCGGCCCATCCGGGCGGTGGTCGACGCGATCAGCGCGTCCACCTGCGCGCTGGACGTCACGTCGCACAGCACGCTCTCGACCCGGCCCAGCCCCAGCCCCGACAGTTCGGCGGCGGTCTCCCCCAGCCGTCGTTCGTGGTGGTCCGACACCACCACGTCGGCGCCCTCGACCAGCGCCCGTCGCGCCGTCGCCGAGCCGATCCCGGTGCCGGCGGCCGCGGTTACGACGACCACCTTGCCTTGCAGAAGCCCGTGCCCGGCAACCTCTTTCGGAGCTTCGGACAGGCTCATCCCTTTACCTCCCGGGGCAGGCCGAGCACCCGCTCGGCGATGATGTTGCGCTGGATCTCGTTGGAGCCGCCGTAGATGGTGTCGGCGCGGGTGAACAGGAAAAGCCGCTGCCACTCGTCGAATTCGCCGTCCGACAAGGTCAGCCCCGGCTTGCCGATCACGTCCATCGCCAGCTCGCCCAGATCGCGATGCCAGTTGGCCCACAACAACTTTGACACGTTGTCCTGGCCGGGCTGCTCAACGTCCATGGTGGCCAGCGCATACGAACGCATGGCCCGCAGACCGGTCCACGCCCGCGTCAGCCGCTCCCGGATGAACGGGTCATCGGCGGCGCCGTTGCGCTGCGCAAGGCCGGCCAGGTTGGAAAGCTCACGGGCGTAGCGGATCTGCTGCCCGAGGGTCGACACGCCGCGTTCGAAGGTCAGCGTGCCCATGGCGACCCGCCAGCCGTCGCCGGGCTGGCCGACCACGAGATTGGCGTCGGTGCGGGCGTCGTCGAAGAAGACCTCGTTGAATTCCGAGTCGCCGGTCAGCTGGATGATCGGGCGGACCTGCACACCCGGCTGGTCCAGCGGCACCAACAGATACGACAGCCCGGCGTGCCGCTTGGAACCCTTCTCCGTGCGAGCGACCACGAAGCACCACTGCGCCCAGTGCGCCAACGAGGTCCACACCTTCTGGCCGTTGATCACCCAGTGGTCACCGTCCAGCTCGGCGGTGGTAGAGACGTTGGCCAGGTCGCTGCCGGCGCCGGGCTCGGAATAGCCCTGACACCACAGCTCGGTGACGTCGAGGATCTTCGGCAGGAAGCGCTGCTGCTGCTCGGGTGTCCCGAAGGCGATCAGTGTCGGCCCCAGCAGTTCCTCGCCAAAATGGTTCACCTTGTCCGGCGCGTCGGCTTTGGCGTACTCCTCGTAGAACGCCACCCGGTGCGCGGTCGAGAGCCCACGGCCGCCGTGTTCCACCGGCCAGCCCAGGCAGGTCAGGCCGGCGTTGGCCAGATGCTGATTCCACGCCCGGCGCTCTTCGAACGCCTCGTGCTCGCGCCCCGGTCCGCCAAGGCCCTTGAGAGCTGCGAATTCGCCGACCAGATTGTCGGCGAGCCACTGGCGGACCTCCGCCCGGAACTCCTCGACGTCCTGCATGCCCTGTAGGCTAACCTACCAAGCACTTGCTTTGTTAGAGGAGCATTCATGGGGAGCGATCCGCGCACCGTACCGGCGGCGCTCGATCGATTGGCGCAGCAACTCCCCGGTCACGACGCGTTGATCACCGACGAGCGGTCGTTCACGGCGGCCGCGCTGCGCGACGAGGTGCACCGGGCGGCGGCCGCGCTGATCAGCCTCGGCGTGCAAGCGGGGGACCGCGTGGCGATCTGGTCGCCTAATACCTGGCACTGGGTGGTGGCCTGCCTGGCGATCCACCACGCCGGCGCGGCCATGGTGCCCCTGAACACCCGCTATACGGCCGAGGAGGCCGCCGACATTCTGGCCCGCACCGGTGCGCCCGTGTTGTTCGGGATGGGCCGATTCCTCGGGCACGATCGCGTCGCCGACCTGGACCGCTTGGGCCCTGAAGCCCTCCCCGCGCTGCGGCATATCGTGCGGATTCCGATCGAGGCTGATGACGGGACGTGGGACGACTTCATCTCCCGCGGCTCCGACGTCAG
This sequence comes from Mycobacterium sp. 852002-51613_SCH5001154, assembly GCF_001667425.1. Classification (NCBI taxonomy): domain Bacteria; kingdom Bacillati; phylum Actinomycetota; class Actinomycetes; order Mycobacteriales; family Mycobacteriaceae; genus Mycobacterium; species Mycobacterium sp. 852002-51613_SCH5001154. The sequence continues at coordinate 62,748 of NZ_LZII01000065.1, forward strand.
CGCGGTCGCGGCCCGCGCCGCCGCCGTCACGCCCGACGACGTCAGCGACATCCTGTTCACCTCGGGCACCACGGGACGCAGCAAAGGGGTGCTCTGCGCGCACCGGCAATCGCTGTCCGCCTCGGCGTCGTGGGCCGCCAACGGCAAGATCACCAGCGACGACCGCTACCTGTGCATCAACCCGTTCTTCCACAACTTCGGGTACAAGGCCGGCATCCTGGCCTGCCTGCAGACCGGGGCGACGCTGATCCCGCACCTGACCTTCGACCCGCCCCATGCGCTGCGGGCGATCGAGCAGCACCGCATCACCGTGCTGCCCGGGCCGCCCACGATTTACCAGACCCTGCTGGACCATCCGCAGCGCAAGGACTACGACCTGAGCTCGCTGCGGTTCGCGGTGACCGGAGCGGCCACCGTCCCAGTCGTCTTGGTCGAGCGCATGCAATCCGAGCTTGACATCGACATCGTGCTGACCGCTTACGGGCTGACCGAGGCGAACGGCATGGGCACCATGTGCCGCGCGGACGATGACGCGATCACCGTCGCCACGACGTGCGGGCGCCCGTTCGCCGACTTCGAATTGCGCATCGACGCAACAAGTCCCGGCGAAGCCGGTGAGGTGCTGCTGCGCGGGCCGAACGTCATGCTGGGTTACCTCGACGACCCGGCCGCCACCGCGGCCGCCATCGACGCCGACGGCTGGCTGCACACCGGTGACATCGGTGCCGTCGACCCGGCCGGCAACCTGCGCATCACCGACCGGCTCAAGGACATGTACATCTGCGGCGGATTCAATGTCTACCCCGCTGAGGTCGAGCAGGTGCTGGCCCGGATGGAGGGCGTCGCCGACGCCGCGGTGATCGGGGTTCCCGACGAGCGTCTCGGCGAGGTCGGACGGGCGTTCGTGGTGACCCGGCCCGGCGTCGTCCTCGACGAGCAGTCCGTGATCGCTTACGCCCGTGACCATTTGGCGAATTTCAAGGCGCCGCGGTCGGTGCGGTTCGTCGAGGCGTTGCCGCGCAATCCTGGCGGCAAGGTGGTCAAACCACAACTGCGAGAGTGGACGTGAAGTGGATCTGGAACTAGACGAAGAGACCCTGGCGTTTGCGGCCGAGGTGCGGGACTTCTTGTCGGCCAACGCCGATTCCATCCCGACGAAGTCCTACGACAACGCCGAGGGCTTTGCCCAGCACCGGCAGTGGGACCGCGTTCTGTTCGACGCCGGGCTGTCGGTGATCACCTGGCCCAAGAAATACGGGGGCCGCGACGCGCCGCTGCTGCACTGGGTGGTGTTCGAAGAGGAGTACTTTCGCGCCGGTGCCCCGGGACGCGCCAGCGCCAACGGCACCTCGATGCTGGCGCCGACGCTGTTCGCACACGGCACCGAAGAGCAGCTGGACCGCATCCTGCCGAAAATGGCCAGCGGCGAACAGATCTGGGCTCAGGCGTGGTCGGAGCCGGAATCCGGCAGCGACCTGGCCTCGCTGCGATCCACCGCGACCCAAACCGACGGCGGTTGGCTGCTGAACGGGCAGAAGATCTGGAGTTCCCGCGCGCCGTTCGCGGAAATGGGCTTCGGGCTGTTTCGGTCGGACCCGGCGGCCGAGCGGCACAACGGCCTGACGTACTTCATGTTCGACCTGAAGGCCAAGGGCGTCACCGTACGCCCCATCGTCCAGCTGGGCGGCGACACCGGCTTCGGCGAGATCTTCCTCGACGACGTGTTCGTCCCCGACCACGACGTCATCGGCACCCCGAACGAGGGCTGGCGGGCGGCCATGAGCACCTCGAGCAACGAACGCGGCATGTCCCTGCGCAGCCCGGCCCGTTTCCTGGCGACCGCCGAGCGGCTGGTGCAGCTCTGGAAGGACAGCGGCTCTCCCCCGGCCTTCGCCGACCGCGTCGCCGATGGCTGGATCAAGGCCCAGGCCTACCGGCTGCAAACCTTCGGCACGGTGACCAGGCTGACCGACGGCGGTGAGCTGGGCGCCGAATCGTCGGTGACCAAGGTGTTCTGGTCGGACCTCGACGTGGAGCTGCACCAGACCGCACTCGACGTGCTCGCCGCCGACGGCGAGCTCGCCGGCAATTGGACCGATGGCCTGCTGTTCGCGCTGGGCGGCCCGATCTACGCCGGCACCAACGAGATTCAGCGCAACATCATCTCGGAGCGGCTGCTGGGCCTGCCCCGCGAGAAGTCCGGGGGCAAGAAGTGAAATTTGCGCTAGACGAACAGCAGCGCGACTTCGCGGCCAGCATCGACGCCGCCCTGGGCGCGGCCGACTTGCCCGGCGTGATCCGCGCGTGGTCGGCGGGCGATACCGCGCCCGGCCGCAAGGTGTGGGGCCAGCTGGCCGACCTGGGTGTCACCGCGCTGGCGGTCCCCGAGAAGTTCGACGGCATCGAGGCCCATCCGGTCGACCTGGTGGTCGCGCTCGAACGCCTGGGACGGTGGTGTGTGCCCGGACCGGTGGCCGAATCCATCGCCGTGGCACCGGTTTTGCTCGCCTCTGACGATCAGGCCGAGCGCTGCGCCGCCCTGGCCTCCGGTGAGCTGGTCGCCACCGTCGCGCTGCCGCCGCACACCCCCCGCGCGGTGGACGCCGGCACGGCCGGGCTGGTGCTGGTGGCAACCGACGAGGGCGTCGCCGAAGCGACGCCGGGTGACCGGCACGAGTCGGTCGATCCGAGCCGGCCCCTCTACGACGTGACCCCAACCGGCCGGGCGTGGCAGGCGGATCTTCGGCGCGCCTACGAGTTCGGGGCGCTGGCCACCGCCGCACAGTTGGTCGGCGCCGCCGAGGCGCTGCTGCGCGACACCGTCGACTACGCCAAGCAGCGGTCGCAATTCGGCCGGGTGATCGGTTCCTATCAGGCGATCAAGCACAAGCTCGCCGACGTGCACATCGCGATCGAGCTGGCCCGCCCGCTGCTGTATGGCGCGGCCTTATCACTCGAGCCCCGCGACGTCAGCGCCGCCAAGGCGGCGGCGTCCGAGGCGGGCCTGCTGGCCGCGCGGTCGGCGCTGCAGACCCACGGCGCGATCGGGTTCACCCAGGAACACGACCTGTCGCTTTGGTTGCTGCGGGTGCAAGCATTGCGTTCGGCCTGGGGTACGCCCGAGGCGCATCGGCGGCGAGTGCTGGAGGCGCTATGACGATGACAGAAGAACGGGAGATGCTGCGGGAGACCGTCGCGACCCTGGTGGCCAAGCACGCGAACCCGGCGGCGGTGCGCGCGGCGATGGAGTCCGACCGCGGCTACGACGAGTCGCTGTGGCACCTGCTCTGTGAGCAGGTGGGCGCCGCCGCGCTGGTCATCCCCGAGGAGCTGGGTGGGGCGGGCGGCGAACTAGCCGATGCCGCAACGGTTTTGCAGGAGCTGGGCCGGGCGCTGGTGCCTTCGCCACTGCTGGGCACGACGCTGGCGGAGCTGGCCCTGTTGGCCGCGCCCGAGCCCGACGCCGAGACGCTGGGCCGTCTCGCCGAGGGCACCTCGATCGGCGCGCTGGTGCTCGACGCCGACTATGTGGTCAACGGCGATATCGCCGACGTCGTAGTCGCCCTCGACGATGGCCAGTTGAGCCGGTGGACCCGATTCGACACGCAGCCCGTGACCCCCATGGACCCGACTCGGCGGCTCGCGCGGCTCGAGGCCGAGGCGACCGAACCGATCGGAACCGACCCCGGCATCACCCACAGCGCGGCCATCCTGCTGGCCGCCGAGCAGATCGGCGCCGCCGAACGCTGCCTGGAGCTCACCGTCGAATACGCCAAGAACAGAGTGCAATTCGGCCGTCCGATCGGCAGTTTCCAGGCCCTCAAACACCGGATGGCCGATTTGTACGTCGCGATAGCCGCGGCAAAGGCCGTCGTTGCGGACGCTTGCAACGAGCCCACCCCGACCAACGCGGCCACCGCGCGCCTCGCCGCGACCGAGGCGCTGTGCACCGCCGCCGCCGAGAGCATCCAGCTGCACGGCGGGATCGCGATCACCTGGGAACACGACATGCACCTGTATTTCAAACGCGCCCACGGCAGCGCGCATCTGCTCAGCACACCGCAAGAACTGCTCGCACGACTGGAAGCCGAGGTGCTCGAGACGTCGTGAACGACCACGTCGCGCTGCGCGCCGCCATCCCGCCCTTCTATGTGATGGACGCGTGGCTGGCCGCGGCCGAGCGCCAGCGCAGCCACGGCGACCTGGTGAACCTGTCGGCCGGCCAGCCAAGCGTGGGAGCGCCGGAGCCGGTGCGCGCGGCCGCGGCCGCCGCGCTGCACCTCAACGAGCTCGGTTACACCGTGACGCTGGGAACCCCCGAGCTGCGCGCGGCGATAGCGGCGGATTACCAACGCCAGCACGGGCTTCGGGTGGAACCCGACGACGTGGTGGTCACCACCGGTTCTTCCGGCGGATTCCTGCTCGCGTTTCTGGCGTGCTTCGACGCCGGTGACCGGGTGGCGCTGGCCAGTCCTGGCTACCCGTGCTACCGAAACATCTTGTCCGCGTTGGGATGCGAGGTGGTCGAAATCCCCTGCGGACCGCAGACCCGCTTCCAGCCCACCGTGCAGATGCTCGCCGAACTCGACCCGCCGCCCCAGGGCGTGATCGTCGCCAGCCCGGCCAATCCCACCGGAACCGTGATAGCGCCGTCCGAGTTGGCCGCCATCGCGTCGTGGTGCGAGAAGTCCGGGGTGCGACTGATCAGTGATGAGGTTTACCACGGCCTGGTTTACGAGGGCGCGCCGCAGACCAGTTGCGCCTGGCAGACATCACGAGATGCCGTGGTGGTCAACAGCTTTTCGAAATACTGGGCGATGACGGGTTGGCGGCTGGGCTGGATGCTGGTGCCACCGGCGCTGCTGCGAGCGGTGGACCGCCTGACCGGCAACTTCACCATCTGCCCGCCGGTGCTGTCGCAACTCGCCGGGGTGGCGGCCTTCACCCCCGAGGCGATCGCCGAAGCCGACGGCAACCTGCACCACTACGCGACCAACCGCACGCTGCTGCTCGATGGGCTGCGCCAGATCGGCATCGACCGCCTCGCGCCCACCGACGGCGCGTTCTACGTCTACGCCGACGTGTCGGACCGCACCAACGACTCGATCGCGTTCTGCTCGAAACTGTTGGACGACACCGGGGTTGCCATCGCGCCGGGGATCGATTTCGACACCACGCACGGCAACTCATTCGTCCGGTTGTCGTTCGCCGGGCCGACCGGCGACATCGAAGAGGCGCTGCGACGGATCGGCCCCTGGCTTTAGGCGTCCAGGATCTTGTCCAGTCGAGCCTCGAGGGCACCGCGGTCGCCGACGTCGGACACGTTGATGCCGAACCGCCCGCTGAGGGTGTCGACCACCGCCGCCGCGTCGTCCAGGCGGATCTTCTCGCTGGCGTCGGCGCGATGGATGGCCAGGTTCCTACCGGCCAGGTTCAGTCGGGCGTCGTCGGTCACGCGCGCGGCCGTCAGACCGGTGACGAAGTGCGACGAGGGATGCGTCGAGACGAACCAGCTGCCCACTTGCAGGTCGACGTCCGGCGCGGTCCGGGTGCTGAACTCGTAGAGCGGTTGCCACTCGCCGCGGACCTGGGCCTGCAAGACCAGGCCATCGCCGCGGTCCTCCAGCCGGTAGGGCTCGTGCGTCGTCTGCTGCACGCTGCCGGTCTCGATGCGCAGTGGCGAGGTGGGTGTCTGGCCTCCGAAACCCACGTCGACGAGGTACGAAGCGTGGGAGCCGGGGAACGTCACCGCCAACACGGTGTGTGTCTGCGGCGGTGACGGCGCGTCGAGCGGCCGCATCCACACCACCCGGCCGGCCAGGCGCCGCACGCGGAAGCCCAGCTCGGTCAGCACGTAGCCCATCAGGCCGTTCTGCTCGTAGCAGTAGCCACCCCGGCCCCGCCGAACCAGCTTGCCGGCGAGGGCGCCCGGGCTCAGGTCGTCGACAGCCACACCCAGCAGCGGATCGAGGTTTTCGAATGGAATCGCTTTGGTGTGCGCGCTCACCAAGGCCTGCAATACGTCGAGGTTGGGCGCCGCGGCGCCGCCATAACCGATGCGATCGAAATACTCGCCCAGCTTCAGCGTCATACGGCCATTCTGCTGCCAACGCCATCGGCAGGCGTGCGACGGCCGGTAGCGGGTATGCCGTCCCTAGCCCCAAGCCTTGGTCCGAAGGAGGAACCCGTGGCCGACGTCGACCTCTATCTCGATCCCGTCTGTCCGTTCTCTTGGGTGACAGCGCGCTGGCTGCGTGACGCCGCGCAATCGACGCACACCCCGGTCGCCCTGCGGCAGATGAGCCTGGCGGTGCTGAACGAGGGCCAGGACACCGACGCCAAACAGCAACGCATGATGGAGCGGTCGACACGGCTGGGCCGCCTGTTCGCGGCGGCCGTCGCCGAGCGAGGACCGGACGCGTTCGCGGGCCTCTACGACTCGATCGGCCGCCGGATCCATGTGCGGCAGGAGGACCTCACCGCAGCAGGAATCCGGGAAGCCCTCTCCGAGAACGGCCTCGAGGAGAGGCTCGCCGAAGCCGTCGACGACAGCGGCTTCGACGAAACGGTCAAGCGGGCGCACCAAGCCAGCCAAGACGCCTTGGGCGACGAGGCCGGCAGCCCGATCATCGCGATCGACGGCCACGCGTTCTCCGGCCCCGTCCTGACCCGAACACCGAACACGCAGGACGGTATTCGCTTGCTGGAGGCAGTGCTCACCATGGCCGGCATTCCGGAATTCGCCGAGCTGCAACGCCCCCATCAGGGCCCGCCGACCATCGACGCCTGAGCGCTACCGACGCGCGTCGTCGGCTAACTCCTCCGGCCCTGGCCCGCGACCGGGTGAACGAAGGTTGCCGAAAGAGACACCGGCGAGGTTCTGAGCGCTTAACCTTGAGCTCGCCTGTCACTATTTCGCGGAGGGTTGAGCGCCAGCAAATGCCTGAAGAGCCCCATTCCGACAATGTCGCACCGGTACCGAGCGGCATCGCCGCGGAGCTGGCGGCCGCGGGGTTCGAGGACGCGCGCCAGGTGGCCCGCGGCGGAGCGGGCGTCATCTACTGCTGCTATGAGACCGCGCTCGGGCGAAGCGTTGCGGTGAAGGTGCTGCCGTCCCACATCGACGAAGACAGCAGAGAACGGTTCCTGCGCGAGGGCTACGCGATGGGCGGGCTATCCGGCCATCCGAACATCGTCAACATCCTGCGGGTCGGCGTGACCCCGAGCGGCAAGCCCTACATCGTGATGCCCTATCACTCGGCGGACTCGCTGGCGGTCCGGCTGCGCCGGGAAGGGCCGGTCGCCTGGCCCGAGGCGTTGCACATCGGCGTAAAGCTCTGCGGCGCACTGGAAACCGCGCACCGGACCGGGACCCTGCACCGCGATATCAAGCCGGCCAACATCCTCCTCAATGACTACGGCGAGCCGCAACTAAGCGATTTCGGCATCGCCCACATCGAAGGTGGCTATGAGACCGCGACCGGGTTCTTCTCCGGGACGATCGATTTCACCGCGCCGGAGGTCATGACGGGCAACCCGGCGACGATCGCGTCCGACATGTATTCGCTTGGCGCCACGCTGTATGCGCTCATCGCGGGCAACGCCGCGCACGAGCGCAAGAAGGGCGAGGACCTGATCGCGCAGTATCTGCGCATCAGCACCACCGGGATCCCGGACATGCGGCCCGACGGCATCCCGGACGCGGTGTGCTCGGCGATCGAGAGGGCGATGTCGATCGACCCCGCCGAGCGGCCCGCCTCGGCCGAGGAGTTCGGCCGCGAGCTACAGGGCGCCCAGCGCCGCAACGGGCTGAAACCCGACGCGATGGCGATCACCGGACGCCCCTCGGCCGTGGCGGCGGATGCCCCGTATGCCGAGCCGGTCCCGCCCGGCGGCCACAGCGAGGTGGCGCACCCGCCCCTCCCCAACACGTCGAGCATGCCCGCACCGACGCGTGGGCCGAGAGGGCACGACGACCCGACCTCCGCGATCAGCGCCCCGCTCGGGCTCGAACATGCGCTGGAAACGGCGGCCCTTCCGCAGTCGGCGCCCGCTGAGCTGGCGAGCTTGCTGCGTGGCGGGCAGGCGCCGGCGACGCAACCGAAGGTGCGGCAACCCAACGCCGCCCCGCCGTCGGGCCGAAACGGCGGCGCCCAGGGCCCGCCGCGCGGCCCCAGGGACCGGGCCGCCGCATGGTTCGCGGAGCCGGGGAAGAAGCGGAACCGCATCGCGCTGGTGGCCGGAGCGGTCGCCGCGGTCGTGCTGTTGGTCATCGGCGGCGTCTTTCTCGCGCTTTCGCCGGACAACAAGGCCGGGTCTAAAGGGGCGTCCGGCCAGCCGACCGCGCAGCCGCCCATGCAATGGAAACCGATCACCAACGCGCGCATTTCGCGGGACGCGGCGGCCACCACGCAGGCCGACGGAACCATCTGGATCTTCGGCGGCATCCGCAGCGACGGCGGCCTGACCGGACTGCAGGAGGGCTACGACCCCGTCATCGACAGCTGGAAGGTCGGCGACGACCTGCCCGTCCCCGTTTCGCACGCGATGGCGGTCACCTGGCAGGGCAACCCGGTGGTGCTCGGCGGCTGGAAGTCCGAGGGCGGTAAAAACGTTGCGAGCGACCAGGTTTGGCGCGTCATCAACAGCCGCTGGGTCGAGCTTCCGCACCTGTTGCAGCCCCGGGCGGCCGCGGCCGCGGCCGTGGTCGGCGACCGGCTGGTCGTCACCGCGGGAGTCGACGCAAGCGGCGCGCTGCTGAACACGACCGAGGTGTTCGATGGCAACACCTGGACCCTCGGCGCGCCCATCCCGACGCCGCGTCAGATGCTGGCCGCGGCCTCGGACGGGAAGCTGCTGTACACCGTGGGCGGCGCCAGCGGCTCCACCGACCTGGCGACGGTCGAGGCGTACGACCCGGCCGCGAAGACGTGGACGCCGTTGCCCGCCCTGAGCCAGCCGCGCAGCGACCTCGGCGTGGCGATCGTCGACGGGCGCCTGGTCGCGGTGGGCGGCGTGTCGGCCGGCCAACTTCTCAAGAGCGTCTCCGCCTTCGACCTGATGACGAAGGCCTGGTCCGCGCTGCCCGACATGACCACCGCGCGGCACGGGATGGCCGTCGACGCGGTGGAGAAGTCCGTGTACGCGATCGGCGGGTCGACCGCCGTCGGCGACGGCCAGCTGACGTCGTCGGCCGAGGCGCTGAAGCTGCCGGCCCGCCGGATCCAGCCGGCGTCGCAGTGGCGGTCGCTGCCGGACGCGCCGACTCCCCGGCTGATGACGGCATGGGCCGTGGTCAACGACAAGATCTGGATCGTGGGCGGCCTGCGCAACGGCGTCGCGCTGCAGACCGTTGAGAGCTACGACCCGCAGACCGGCGCCTGGCAAACCGGGCCACCCCTGCCCATCCCGCTGCATCACGCGGCGGCGGCGGCCTACCGCGGCGAGGTGGTGGTGCTGGGCGGTGCCAGCGATCAGCTGGCCAACGCATCCGACAAGGTGTTCGCGCTGCGCGGCGGCAATTGGGTTGAGCTGCCGCATCTGACGCACGCGCGTGCGGCGCCGGCGGCGGCGGTGGTGGGTGACAAGCTCGTCGCGGTGGGTGGCCAGAACGCCAAACAGGTCGTCCCCCAGACCGAGGTCTTCGACGGCAATTCGTGGAACGACGCCGCCGACATGCCGACGCCGCGCGAACATCTGGCCGCGGTGTCGGACGGCACCTACGTGTACGCGATCGGCGGTAGGTTCCTTTCCGCCGACAAGAACTCCGCGGCGAACGAGCGGTTCGATCCGCAATCGGGCAACTGGACCAAGCTGGTGGGCATGCCGACCCCGCGCGGGAGCTACGGCGCGACCTACATCGACGGCCGCATCGTGGTCGTCGGCGGTGAGGAACCGACGATGGTGCTGAACGTCGTCGAGATGTACGACATCGCCGACGCGAAGTGGAGCACCCTGCCGCCGATGCCGACCGCGCGCCACGCCGAGGTGGTGGCGACGGTCGGGAACACCGTCTACTGCATCGGCGGCGCGAACCGGCCGACCCACGAGGGCCCGATCGCGACCGTGGAGGCGCTGGACTTCATGTAGTGACGGTCTCCGCTCCCGCGGTCTCATGATTTCGGCGTCCACGGCGGCCGGGTAGAGGCCAAGGTCACCAGCCAGAGCCGCCGATCCCTGCCCATTGTTTTACTTGCGCCAGATACGGGGATTCCACTACGAGCCGGCGTCTCGCGCCAGGCGCAAACCCGACCTGATGGGAGCCCATGATGAATAGCAGCGCTATCTGGATCGTGGTCGCCGCCGCGGCGGTATTGGTGATTCTCGTTGCCCTCGTCGCACTGAGCAGAATGCGGCACCGCCGGCGGCAGCGGCAGGCCGAAGAGATCCGCGAACAGGCCAAGCTGGAGACGGCAAAGGTCGAGCGGCGCGAAGCCCTCGCTCAGGAAACGGCCGCCAAGGCCCGCGCCGCGCAGGCCGAGGCGGAGGCCAAGGCGGCCGAAGCCGCCCGGCTGCAGGAGCGAGCGGCCAACCATCAGAGCGAGGTCGCGGCGTCGCGCGAACAACTGCAGGAGCAGTTCAAACGGGCCGATGAACTGCACCCGGAGGCCGCCGCGAAGCCAGCGGGTGAGCACGACGATCCCAACGCGGTGCGGTCCCCGGAGTCGCACGAGCCGACGACCGACGCCGAGGCCGTCGGGCACGAGACCTACCGGGGGACGCCCTAGAGCCAGGTGTCCTGGGTGGTGGCGGTGAGAAACGCCTCGAGGTCGTCGCGCCACTGCGCCGGTGTCGTTTTGTCCGGTTCTATCCCGGTGTACTCCCCGCGATAGAACAGCAGCGGCCGCGGCTTGATCTTGGGTGCCTCCGACAACGACTGAACCGCGCCGAACACGACGAAATGGTCGCCACCGTCGTGCACGGATGCCACCGTGCAGTCGATGTAGGCCAGCGACCCGTCGATGACCGGCGAGCCGAGTTCCGAGGCGTGCCAGTCGATCCCGGCGAACTTGTCGGGCTCCTTCGAGCCGAAGCGCGCGGAAACGTGCTTCTGCTTCTCGGTCAGCACGTTGACGCAGAACCGGCCGCTGGCCTCGATGGCCTGCCAGGATCGCGACACCTTGGTCGGGCAGAACAACACCAGCGGCGGGTCAAGCGACAGCGCGGCGAAAGACTGGCAGGCGAAGCCGACCGGGACCTCGTCATGCACCGTGGTGATGATGGTGATGCCGGTGCAGAACTGCCCCAGCACCTGCCGGAAGGCCCGCGGATCGATCGGCGCAGACATGATTATCCGCGGGCGCCGACCGTGAAGTCGTGGCCCCACAGGCTGACGGCCGTGCTTTCCCGGGCGACCCAGTCGTTATCCTCGACTTGCCTTCCCTCGCAGCCGAATTCGATGTCGAACCCACCGGGTGTCTTCATGTAGAAGGACAGCATCAGGTCGTTGACGTGCCGACCAAGCGTGGCCGACATGGGCACCTTCCGGCGCAACGCACGGTCCAGGCAGAGCCCGACGTCGTCGGAGTTCTCGACCTCCATCATCAGGTGCACGATGCCGCTCGGCGTCGGCAGCGGCAGGAAGGCCAGGCTGTGGTGGCGCGGGTTGCAGCCGAAGAACCGCAGCCAGGCGGGCGCGCCGTCGGCCGGCCGACCGACCAACTGGGGCGGCATCCGCATGGAGTCGCGCAGCTTGAAGCCGAGCACGTCCCGGTAGAAGTGCAGGGCCTCGTCGTCATCGCGCGTGGACAACACCACGTGGCCCAAGCCCTGCTCGCCGGTGACGAACTTGTGCCCGTACGGGCTGACCACGCGGCGGTGCTCCAGCGCGACCCCGTGGAAGACCTCCAGGCAGTTGCCGGACGGGTCGGCGAACCGGATCATCTCGACGACGCGGCGATCCGCCAGCTCGGCGGCGGTGGCCTCCTTGTAGGGCACGCCCTCGACATCGAGCCGGTTCCGGATCTCTTGCAGCCCTTCCGCATTGGCACATTCCCAGCCCGCCTCCATGAGGTGGTCGCGCTCGCCGGGCACGATCACCAGCCGGGCCGGGAAGTCGTCCATGCGCAGGTACAGCGCCCCCTCGGTGTTGCCTTTGCCCTCGACCATGCCGAGCACCTTCAGGCCGTAGTCGCGCCAGGCCGCCATGTCGGTGGCCTCGATGCGCAGATAACCCAGCGAACGGATGCTCATCACGCACCTCCCAGGAAATCGACGGTCAACTTGTTGAACTCGTCGAACTTCTCCACCTGCGCCCAGTGCCCACATTGCCCGAAAACGTGGAGCTGCGCACGCGGAATGGTCTTCAGCGCGACGAGCGCGCCGTCGAGCGGGTTGACCCGGTCCTCGCGGCCCCAGATCAACAGCACGGGCTGGCGCAGCCGGTGCACCTCGCGCCACATCATGCCGAGCTCGAAATCGGCCCCCGCGAACGACATTCCCATCGCCCGGGTGGCGGTCAGCGATTCCGGCGTGCTGGCCAGCGCGAACCGCTCGTCGATCAGCTCAGGCGTGATCAGCTTCTGGTCGTAGACCATGACCCGCAGGAACGCCTCGAGGTTCTCCCGGGTGGGTTCGACCGAGAACTTGCCCAGTCGTTTGACGCCCTCGGTCGGGTCGGGGGCGAACAGGTTGATGCTCAGCCCGCCGGGCCCCATCAACACCAACCGCCCGGCCCGGTCGGGATAGTCGAGGGCGAACCGGACCGCGGTGCCCCCGCCCAGCGAATTGCCCACCAGCGGAACACGTCCCAGGCCGATTTGGTCGAAGAGCCCCTTGAGCGCCCGCGCGGCATAGTGGTTGAACTGCCCGTGTTCGGCGCGCTTGTCGGACAGCCCGTAGCCGGGCTGATCGACGGCCAGCACGTGAAATCGCTGCGCCAGCACCGGAATGTTGCGCGAGAAGTTCGTCCAGCTGGCAGCGCCGGGACCCCCGCCGTGCAGCAGCACCACGGTCTGGTCGTTGCCGACCCCGGCCTCGTGATAATGCAGCTTCAGCGGGCCGTCGACATCGACTTCGGCGAAGCGCGAGGTCGACTCGAACGTCAACTCCCCCGTTGTGGCCGTCACGGCTAGACCATCGTGTCGCCCGGCGGCAACCCGAACTCGTTGTTTCCGAAGATCTGGTACGCCCGCTCGGGGTCGTTGGCCGCGTGCACCCGGCCCGCGTGCGCGTCACGCCAGAACCGTTGCACCGGTTGGTCGTTGCCCAGGGCGGTGGCGCCGGAAGCCTCGAACAGCCGGTCGATGGAGGCGATCGCACGCCCGGTCGCGCGCACCTGGTCGCGCCGGGCGCGGGCGCGCAGCTCGAACGGGATCTCCTTACCGGCGGACAGCAATGCGTACTCGTCGGCGACGTTGCCGCTCAGCTGGCGCCAGGCCGCGTCGATGTCGCTGGCCGCCTCGGCGATGCGCACCTTGGCGAACGGGTCGTCCTTGGCCTTCTCCCCGGCGAACGCCGCGCGCACCCGCTTGCCCTGGTGCTCCACGTGCGCGTCGTACGCGCCGTAGGCCATGCCGACGATCGGCGCGGAGATGGTGGTGGGGTGCATTGTGCCCCAAGGCATTTTGTAAACCGGGGCGGTGTTGGTCTGGTACCCGCCAGCGGTGCCGTCGTTCATCGCCTTGTAAGAGAGGAACCGGTGCCGCGGCACGAACACGTCCTTGACCACCACCGTGTTGCTGCCGGTGCCGCGCAGGCCCACGACATGCCACACGTCGTCGATGCGGTACTCGCTGCGCGGGATCAGGAAGCTGCCGAAGTCGACCGGTCGGCCGTCCTTGATCACCGGACCGCCGAGGAAGGCCCACGTCGCGTGGTCACATCCGGACGACCAGTTCCAGGAACCGTTCACCAGATAGCCACCGTCGGTCACCACGCCGGCGCCCATCGGCGCGTAAGACGACGAGACCCGCACGTTCGGGTCGTCGCCCCAGACTTCCTCCTGGGCCTGCTGGTCGAACAGGGCCAGATGCCAGTTGTGCACGCCGATGATCGAGCTCACCCAGCCGGTGGACCCGCAGGCGCTGGCGAGCCGTCGCACCGCCTCGTAGAACAGGGCCGGATCGCATTGCAGGCCGCCCCACTGCTCGGGCTGCAGCAGGGTGAAGAAGCCGATGTCCTGCAGTTCCTGAACGGTCTCCTCGGGCAGCCGCCGCAAATCCTCCGTCGCCTGAGCGCGCTCCCGAATCCGCGGCAGCAGATCATCGATGCCAGCCAAAACCGACTGCGCGTCGCGTTGTTGAATGGACGTCACTAGGTTTGCCTCCTGGGCCAAACTTACTCAGCGGACTTACACCAGAGACTAGAACACGTTCCGATTTGTGTCGAGCAGGGTATTCCTGCGGCTGGTAGCGATACGAATCCGCTTTTCTGTAACATGTTCTAGTTGTAACGAGAGGGAGGATGGGTCTTGGCCGAGGCCAATCTCGACGAGCCGCTCGGTGACCACGTCCTTGAACTGCAGATCGCCGAGGTCGTCGCCGAAACGGACGACGCGCGGTCGCTCGTGTTCGCGGTGCCCGACGAGCCGGGCGATCCCGACATCCCGCCCGAGCGGCTGCGGTACGCACCGGGCCAGTTCTTGACGTTGCGCGTTCCCAGCGAGCGCACCGGATCGGTGGCCCGCTGCTACTCGCTGTGCAGTTCGCCGTTCACCGACGACGCGCTGACCGTCACGATCAAACGGACCGCCGACGGATACGCGTCGAACTGGCTATGCGAGCACGCGCGGGTGGGCATGCGGATCCACGTGCTGGCGCCGTCGGGCAACTTCGTGCCGAAGACGCTCGACGACGACTTCCTGTTGATGGCCGCGGGCAGCGGGATCACCCCGATCATGTCGATTTGCAAATCGGCCCTCGCCGAGGGCAGCGGCCAGGTGACGCTGCTCTACGCCAATCGCGATGAGAAGTCGGTGATCTTCTCCGACGCGCTGCGCGAGCTGTCGGCCAAATATCCCGACCGGCTCACGGTGGTGCACTGGCTGGAATCGCTGCAGGGCATGCCGAGCGTGACCGCGCTGGCGAAGCTCGCCGCCCCGTATACCGATCGCCCGGTGTACATCTGCGGGCCCGGCCCCTTCATGGATGCCGCCCGCGAAGCGCTGGAATCACTGAAAGTGCCCGCGCCGCAAGTGCATATCGAGGTGTTCAAGTCGTTGGACTCCGACCCGTTCGCGGCGGTGAAGATCGACGACACCGCCCCGGGCGACCAGCCGCCGGCCACCGCGGTGGTGCAGCTGGACGGTGAAACCCACACCGTGTCGTGGCCGCGCAACGCCAAGCTGCTCGACGTGTTGCTCGCGAAAGGTTTGGATGCGCCGTTCTCCTGCCGCGAGGGCCATTGCGGTGCGTGTGCGTGCACCTTGCGCAGCGGCAACGTCAGCATGGAGGTCAATGACGTGCTCGAGCAGCAGGACCTCGACGACGGCCTGATTCTGGCCTGTCAATCTCACCCGGAATCTGATTCGGTAGAAGTCACCTACGACGAGTAGTGGCGGGGTTAGGTTCACCGTTAGGGTTGGCGAACCGAGAGGGGAGCAGCATGAAGCGGCTGATAACCGGGTTTGCAGTGGTCGGATCGGCGCTGACGTTCCTGCCCGGCCCGGTCGCCGGCGCGGCCAGCAACACCGCGACCACGTTGTTCCCGCTGGACGGACCCAATCAGCTGGAGACGCGCACCATCCTGAATTGCTTCAAGTCCGACGGCCACTGCGACTTCACCGCCGGCGCGGACATGCTGACGCCCGACGGGGTGACCGGCTTCCCGCACGAGCTGTGGGCCCGCCAGACCACCGAGATCCGGTCGTCGAACCGGCTGGCCTACCTGGACGCGCACGCCACCGGCCAGTACGAGCGGGTGATGAAGTCGATGGGATCCGACGAGATCACCACCGTGTACTTCGGTGAGGGCCCGCCGGACAAGTACCAGACGACCGGCCGCATCGACTCCACCGATTGGCAGACCGGTCAGCCCAAGACCGACAACAACGTCATCGTCTGCACCCACATCCAGGTGGTCTACCCCGGGGTCAACATCACCTCGCCCAGCACCTGCGCCCAGACCACGTTTTCCTAGAGCCGCCGCTCGCCGAGATTGCGTGCATGGCTGTGAAATTGTGCGATCCACGACCGTGGTGGCGACCTCGCCGGATGCCCCGCGAACATCATGGGTGAGCGCGTAACACTCACGGGGACACAGCAGACCGCGCTGGTCACCCTCTACGGCAAGGCGCTGGAAAGCCGCCGGCCCGATTCCATCCTCGGCGACGATGAAGCCGACCGGGCCGTGCGGCGCCTCGACTACGACTTCGGCACCCTGCGCATGCGCCGTCGCGATCAGCAGTCCTCCGCGGTGCGCTCCAAGGCCTACGACCGGCGGGTAATGCGATTCCTCGACGATCACCCCGCCTGTGTCGTATTGCATTTGGGCTGCGGGTTCGACACGCGGGCCTACCGCGTCAACCCGCCGGCCACGGTCGACTGGTACGACATCGACCTGCCCGATGTTATCGCGTTGCGCCGCAAGCTGTTTGAACCGCGCGCTGGACTGCACGTTGTCGGCGCCTCGGTCACCGACCCGCAGCTGCTCGGCGGGATCGCCGGGGACCGTGAGGTTCTGGTGGTCGCCGAGGGGCTGACGCCGTACCTACGGCGCGCCGACGGCGTCGCGATGCTGCGCCGCATCGTGGGGCATTTCGGAACCGGGGAGATGCTGCTGGACGGCTATAGCCGGGCCGGAGTTTGGCTCCTGCAGCGCTACCCTCCGGTCAAAGCCTCTGGCGCGCAATTGGATTGGAGCATAGGCGATCCGCGCGAGCTGGAACGGGCGGTGCCGGGGCTGGTGTTCGACTGCGAGTGGTGGTTCGCCGACGCCGAAGACATCCGCCGGTACTACTCGCCGTGGTATTGGTGGCTGATGCAAGCGCTCTTCCGGATCACCCCGGTCCGTCGCCAGGGCCGGGGCCTGCGTTACCGCTTCGGTTCAGGCGTGTGACCTGGAGTCAGCGCGGTAAGCCGAGGAGTCGCTCGGCGGCCACGGTGAGCAGGATCTGCTCGGTGCCGCCGGCGATGGTGAGGCAGCGGGTGTTCAGGAAGTCATACACCGCGTGGTTGCGGACCAGGCCGCCGCCCTCGGCGACGTCCATCATGAACTCCGCCAGCGCCTGCCGGTAGCGCACCCCGATGAGCTTGCGGACGCTGGACTGCGCCCCCGGGTCCTGCCCGCCCACGGCGAGCTGGGCGATCCGCTGGTCCAGCAGCGCGCCGGTTTGGGCGATGACGATCAACCGGCCGAGCCGATCCTGCTGCGCGGCATCGAGATCCAGCTCCGCCAGCACCTTGAGCAACTCCTCCATCGGGTTGCCCAGTGCGGTGCCGGTGGCCATCGCAATCCGCTCGTTGGCCAGCGTGGTGCGGGCCAGCCGCCAGCCGTCGTTCACCGCGCCGACCACCATCTCGTCGGGGACGAACACGTTGTCCAGGAAGACCTCGTTGAACAGTGAGTCACCGGTGATCTCGCGCAGCGGGCGGATCTCGATGCCCGGCGATTTCATGTCCACCAGGAAGTAGGTGATGCCCTTGTGCTTCGGGGCGTCCGGATCGGTGCGCGCCAGGCACACGCCCCACCGCGCCTTGTGCGCCGCCGACGTCCACACCTTCTGCCCGGTGAGCAGCCAGCCGCCGTCCCCGCGCGCCGCCTTGGTGCGCAGCGACGCCAGGTCGGAGCCGGCTCCCGGTTCGGAAAACAGTTGGCACCAGAGGAATTCACCGCGCAGGGTGCCCGGTACGAAGCGCTCGATCTGCTCCGGCGTGCCGTGCTCGAGGATGGTCGGGGCCGCCCACCAGCCGATCACGAGGTCGGGCCGCACCACCCCACCGGCCGCCAGCTCCTGATCGATCAGCAACTGCTCGGCCGGCGACGCGCCACGCCCATGCGGCGCCGGCCAGTGCGGTGCCTGCAGCCCGGCCTCGGCGAGCGCCGCCTGCCGCTTCTCTTCGGGCAGCGCGGCGATTTCCGCGATGGCGGCGGCGATCTCCGCACGCTCGCCCTCGACGTCGGTGAGGTCGATCCCCAGGCGTCGCCGCACACCGCCCTGCGTCAGTTCGGTGACGCGGCGCAACCAGCGCTCGGCGCCGCCGAGGAAGCTACCGATGGCGTGCGCCCGCCTCAGGTACAGGTGCGCGTCGTGTTCCCAGGTGCAGCCGATGCCGCCGAGCACCTGGATGCAGTCCTTGACATTGGCTTTCGCGGCGGCGATGCCGATGCTCGCCGCCAAAGCGGCCGCAATCGAAAGCTGGTCAGCATCGCTATCCCCTGCGGCGCGTGCGGCGTCGGCGGCGGCCACCTCCGCCTGCTCGGCGCGACACAGCATTTCCGCGCACAAGTGCTTGACGGCCTGGAAGCTGCCGATCGGCTTGCCGAACTGCTCGCGGACCTTGGCGTAGTCGACGGCGGTGTCCAGCGACCAGCGGGTCACGCCCGCCGCCTCGGCCGCCAACACCGTCGCCGCCAGCTCCTCGACGCGCTGTGGCGAGTCGGTGATCTTGGTGGCCGGTGCCGACGTCAGTACCACCCGGGCCAACGGCCGGGAGAAATCGGTGGCGTCCAGGGCCTCGATCTGCACGCCGTCGCTCTCGGAGTCGACCAGCAGCCAGGTCCCGCCGGCCGGCAGCAATAGGACGCCCCCGCCGGCGGCACCCAACACCAATGGCAGCACGCCCGAGGCCCGCGAGTTTTCGATGTCGAACTGCGCGTCCCCGTCCAGCGCCAGCCCGGCGAAGCGTTCGCCGGCGGCCAGTTGCGCCAGCAGTTCGGGGTCGGAGACGACGAGCGTTGCCAGCGCCGTCGTCGCCACCGGCCCGGGCACCAGGGCCTTGGCGGCTTCCTCGACCATCGCGCACAGGTCCTCGACGCTGCCACCGGCCCCGCCGTTCTCCTCCGGGATCGCGACTCCGAAAATGCCCAGCTCGGCGAGGCGGGCGAACACCGGGCGCCACGCGTCGGCGTCGCCTTGCTCGACCTCTCGGATCGCGGTGGTCCCGCCGGGTCCCGCCGCCGAATTGCGGGCCCAGTCGCGCACCAGCGCACGCGCGGCGAATTGCTCGTCTGTGACGGTCGCTACCACCCTCGGGACCTCCGCGTCCTTCGACTCGACGTGACATTGGGGCCTACGACCCCTAGCTCTCGATTCTCCTGCGTGTCTCGGGTCGCTGCGCAACCCGCCTCGTCGCAGACTAGAACGTGTTCTAATAGTGCCAGCGATCGACCGTCAAGTCGAACGCCATCACAGCAGCACACGCGGCTGTCCCGGCGGTACGGAGGTGGGAAATTCACACTCAGCATGCGTATCGTTTGCAAGCGAGCCGCCAGGAACAGGAGCAACCCGTCATATGCCAGCCGGTGCCAACTCGAGGGCCAACGCGAGCCGCGCTTCTGACTCGCAACCGCGCGAGGTCATGAACGTGGCGGTATTGGCGGAGTCCGAACTCGGCTCGGAGGCACAGCGGGAACGCCGCAAGCGGATCCTGGACGCCACCATGGCCATCGCCTCCAAGGGCGGCTACGAGGCGGTCCAGATGCGCGCAGTCGCGGACCGCGCCGACGTGGCGGTGGGGACGCTGTACCGATATTTCCCGTCGAAGGTGCACCTGCTGGTGTCGGCGCTGGGCCGGGAATTCAGCCGCATCGACGCCAAGACCGACCGCTCGTCGGTTACCGGGGGCACGCCGTTTCAGCGGCTCAACTTCATGGTCGGCAAGCTCAACCGTGCGATGCAGCGCAATCCCCTGCTCACCGAAGCCATGACGCGGGCCTACGTCTTCGCCGACGCCTCCGCGGCCAGCGAGGTCGACCAGGTTGAGAAGCTCATCGACTCCATGTTCGCCCGGGCGATGGCCGAGGGCGAACCGACCGAAGACCAGTACCACATCGCCCGGGTGATCTCCGACGTCTGGCTGTCCAATCTGCTCGCCTGGCTCACCCGGCGCGCCTCCGCCACCGACGTCAGCAAGCGGCTGGATCTGGCCGTGCGGTTGTTGATCGGGGACCAGAACGGCGGCTAGGCGGCGATCGCAAGCGCGGCGTTGGGGGCACCTCCCGCTTGCGGGGGACCGGGCGCGGCGGGTCGCCGCCATCAGCCATGCCTCGCGCGACAGCTAGGCCGGCGGACCGGCGGTGCGGCCGCGGATCAGCTCGGTAGCCAGGACCTCCGCGACCGGCAGGCCCGACCGCGGCGGATTCAGCAGTAGCTCACCGGCCCGGCGGCCCTTCTGCAGGCTGGGCTGAGACACGGTGGTCAGCCCACGGCCGACCGCGTCGGGCACGCCGTCGAAGCCGGTGACGGTCATCTGCCCGGGCACGTAAATGCCATGTGCGCGAAGGTAATCCATGGCGGACAGGGCCAAGATGTCGGCCGTACACATCAGCGCGGTGATCCGCGGGTTGGCCTCCAGCGCCGCCTTGGCGGCGGCTCCACCGGAATCCGGCAGGTGCTCGTAGCTCTCCACCACGGTCAGCGCATCGGGGTCGACGCCGGCGGCCGTCATCGCCTCCCACACGCCGATGATGCGTTCGCGCTGCACGTCGAAGGCCGGCGACCGCAACCGGTCCGCGTCCACCAGCCCCTGCCGGCGGTCCCGGCCCAGCCGCATTGTCAGCAGCCCGATCTCGCGATGCCCGAGCCCGAGCACGTAGTCCGCCAGCTCGCGCATCGCCGCCCGGTCGTCGATGCCCACCCGGGACACACCGGCGAGCCCCTTCGGCTGGTCGACGACCACGACCGGCAACCGGCGCTGCAAGACGACCTGCAGGTACGGGTCCTCTTCGCAAACCGAATACACCACGAAGCCGTCCACACCGGCGCCGAGCACCGCGCCCGTCCCGTCCTGGATGCTGCGGCCGGGCCCGACGGCCACCAGCAACAGTCCCTGCCCCAGCTCTTCGCAGGACTGGGCGACCCCTGCGACGAAGTCCCGTGCCGCCGGGTCACTGAAGAAATAGGTCAGCGGTTCAGCCATCACCAGCCCGACCGCACCGGCCTTGCGGGTGCGCAGCGAGCGCGCCACCGGATCGGGGCCCGGGTAGCCCAGCCGCTTGGCCGTCGCCAGCACGCGCTCACGCAGGTCGGAGGAGAGCTGATCCGGCCGGTTGAAGGCGTTCGAGATCGTGGTGCGCGAAACCTTCAATTCGTCCGCCAACGACGCCAGAGTCGCACGCCGGCGCGGTGCGGGGCTCACAGTCGGTGACGCTACAGCGAATCCCCACCCGCGCCTAAGCGGCTTCCACTCGTCACTTTGTAATGGAAACGATTTTCATTAGTATTATGTGTCGGCCAGTCGGCCAGCGAGAGGACATCGGACGTGCGCATGGCGCTCAAGCGGGGACGAAGCGCGGCCGCCAACGCACCGCGTTGGCTGCCTGCCGTCCTGCTCCTGCTCGCTGCCGGCGCCGCGCCCACCGGCTGCGCCAGCCCGGCGCATCCACACGCGACCGCCGTGGTCGCCTCGACCGGGGTGTGGGGCAGCGTGGCCCGCGCCATCACCGGCCGTCGCGTCGCGGTCACAACCCTGCTGCCCGGCGGGGACACCGACCCACACTCCTACCAGGCCAGTCCATCGGACGCGGCCGCGATCACCGACGCCAGCCTGGTCGTCTACAACGGCGGCGGTTACGACCCGTGGGTCGACCAGGTGCTGGCCGGGCATCCCGGCGTGAAATCGATCGACGCCTATGCGTTCCTGAAAAACTCCGGCACCGCAGCGCAGCAGGCCAACGAGCACGTGTTCTACAACCTGGACGTCGCGAAATCGGTCGCGTTCGCCATCGCCGACCGCATGGCCGTCGTCGACCCGGTCCACGCCGCCGACTACCGCGCCAACGCCGCCGAATTCTGCCGCGGCGCCGACGGCATCGCCATCTCCGAACACGCCATCGCCAGCGCCTACCCCGGCACCGGGGTCATCACGACCGAACCTGTCGCGTACTACCTGCTGGCGGCGTCCGGCCTGGTCAACCGCACCCCGCAAGCCTTCACCGCGGCCAACGAGAACGAAACGGATCCCGCGCCGGCCGACATGGCCTTCGTCCTCGACCTGATCGACCACCGTCAGGTGTCGGCGGTGCTGATCAACCCGCAGACCTCGACCACCGCGATCAACGGCGTGCGGGACGCCGCGCGCCGCGCCGGCGTGCCGGTGACCGAGGTGAGCGAGACGCTGCCCGACGGGACCGATTACCTGAGCTGGCAGCGCAACACGGTCAACCAGCTGCTGACGGTGCTGCAGTCCGGCCGGTCAGTACAGCCGTGAGCCTCGATGCGGTTCCGGCCGTCGACCGCTACCGGGACACCGTCTCGCTGCGGGGGGCGCGGCTGGCGTTCGGTGACCGCGTGCTGTGGGATCACCTCGACCTGTCGGTGTCGCGCGGCGAGTTCATCGCCGTCCTCGGTCCCAACGGCAGCGGCAAGACGTCACTGCTCAAGGTGCTGCTGGGCCAGCTGTCGCTGTCCGCCGGGGTCGCACTGGTGGACGGAAAGCCGATGACCTCGGGCAGCGGACGCGTCGGCTACGTGCCGCAACACCGACCGATGGACCACGACGTGATGCTGCGTGGACGCGACCTGGTTCGGCTGGGCGTCGACGGACATCGTTGGGGCAGCGTGCCACGCAGATCCGCCGACCGGGCCCGCCGGCGCGCGGCCGTGCGCGAGGCGCTGCGACAGGTCAACGCCGAACACCTGGCCGACGTCCGGGTGGGGGTGATGTCGGGCGGCGAGCTACAGCGGATTCGCATCGCGCAGGCGCTGGTCAGCGACCCGATGCTGCTGCTGTGCGACGAGCCGCTGCTGGCCCTGGACCCGGCGAACGCGAAGCTGGTGTCCGCCCTGATCGACCGCCGCCGCCGCGATGCGTCGACCACCGTCATCGTCGTCACCCACGACGTCAACCCGATCCTGTCCTACGTGGACCGGTTGATCTATCTGGTCGACGGACGATTCCGGATCGGCACCGTCGAAGAAGTGATGACCACGGAGACCCTGTCCATGCTGTATGGGGCCGACATCCAGGTGGTGAAGGTCAAAGACCGCTACGTGGTGGTGGGCGAGCCGACCGACTGGGCCCACCAGTGAACCCTCGGCTCACCGGCGTCCTGGCCCACCTGCTCGACTTCGACGTCACCGCCCACCTGCTCGGCCACGACTTCGTCCAGCAGGCCCTGCTCGCGGCCGCGCTGCTGGGGCTGGTGGCCGGGTTGATCGGACCGTTCATCGTGATGCGTCAGATGTCGTTCGCCGTGCATGGTTCCAGCGAATTGTCGTTGACGGGAGCGGCTTTCGCGCTGCTGGTCGGCGTCGAGGTAGGGGTGGGCGCACTGGTCGGCAGCGCTTTAGCGGCTGCGCTGTTCGGCGTTCTGGGACGGCGGGCCCGCGAACGCGACTCGGTCATCGGCGTGGTGCTGGCCTTCGGACTGGGCCTGGCGGTGCTGTTCATTTACCTCTATCCGGGCCGGACCGCGACTAGCTTCGCGCTGCTCACCGGGCAGATAGTCGGCGTCGGCTACACCGGGCTGAGCATGCTGGCGCTGGTATGCCTGCTCGTCATCGCCGTCATCGCGACGTGCTACCGCCCGCTGTTGTTCGCCACCGTCGATCCCGACGTCGCCGCGGCCCGCGGCGTGCCCGTTCGCGCGCTGGGCATCGTGTTCGCCGCACTGGTCGGCGTGGTGGCCGCTCAGGCCGTCCAGATCGTCGGGGCGCTGCTGGTGATGTCGTTGCTGATCACGCCGGCGGCCGCGGCCGCCCGAGTGGTGGCCTCGCCGGCGGCGGCGATGGTCGCCTCGGTCGTCTTCGCCGAGGTTTCCGCCGTCGGCGGCATCGTGCTGTCGCTGGCGCCGGGTGTCCCGGTGTCGGTCTTCGTCGCGGGGATTTCGTTCGCGATCTATCTGTTCTGCTGGCTGCTGGGACGACGGCGGGAAGTTGCCTCCTAAGCTTGTCGGCACAGACGTCCGAAAGGCTCTGGTGCGTAGGCAACTCCCAATCCTCCTGCAGGCGGCGGTGTGTGCGCTCGCGGCCGGCTGCACCAGCATCGTCGGCGGTAACGCCGCGCCCGCGGACACCCGCGGTCCGCTCACGCAGGCCCCGGTGGCCGTCACCGCCCTGGACGGGCTGCTGCTCGACGACAGGAAGGTCAACGACATCCTGGGTGCGGGAATGCGGATCCGGTATCGCAGCCAGGAGATGTGGGACTCCACCCAGACGTTCAGCGAGAAGAGCTGCTTGGCGATGGCTGGGCCCGCCCAGCAGGCCGTATATGCGGACACCGGCTGGACCGCGGTGCGCGGCGAGCGACTGGACGACAGCTTCGACGACCCCAAGGTGCGCAACGACTCCGTCAACCAAGCCGTGATCGCCTACCCCACGGCCCGCCAGGCGAACGCGTTCTACGAGGCCTCGGTCAAGAGGTGGTCTGCCTGCGCCAACCGCCGCTTCGTCGACCATCCCGCCGGCCAGCCCGAGATCGCGTGGGCGGTGGCCGATTCCCATCAGGTCGGGGGCACGCTCAGCACGTCCGAAGAGCAGGTAGGCAGCGAGGACGGCTGGCGGTGCCAGCGCGCGCTCACCGCGCGCAACAACATCGTCATCGACGTGGCCGCCTGCGGCTCCTTCCTGCCCGGTGCGTCCGCGGTCGACGTCGCCCAACAGATCGCTGCCGCGGTCGTCACCCGGTAGCGACGGGGAGACGACCGGCTCTCCGGATGGCACTGGCGCCGCCCCATAAGCTGGGCGGGTGGCCCGCATCGACCTCAACGCCGACCTGGGCGAGGGCTTCGGCGTCTGGCGCCTCGGTGATGACGACGCCATGCTGCGGATCGTCACCAGCGCCAACGTGGCATGCGGGTTCCACGCCGGGGATCCAGCCGGATTGTTACGGGTCTGCCGGTCCGCCGCCGAGCGCGGCGTCCGCGTCGGGGCACAGGTGAGCTACCGCGACCTGGCCGGTTTCGGCAGGCGCTTCATCGACGTCGCCGCCGACGACCTGGTGGCCGATGTGGTGTATCAGATCGGCGCGCTGCAGGCCGTCGCGCACGCATCGGGTTCCGCGGTGTCCTACGTCAAACCCCATGGCGCGCTGTACAACACGATCGTGTCCAACCGCGACCAGGCGGCCGCCGTCGCGGAGGCGGTGCGGCTGGTGGACCCGGCGCTGCCCGTGCTGGGCATGGCGGGCTCGGCGTTCTTCGACCAGGCCTCGCGCCGCGGCCTGCGCACGGTGGCCGAGGCCTTCGCCGACCGCGCCTACCGCGCGGACGGCCAGTTGGTCTCCCGCCGCGAACCCGGCGCGGTGCTGCACGACCCGGCGGCGATCGCCGACCGCGTAGTGGCCATGGTGTCCTCCGGCCGGGTCACCGCCGTTGACGGCACACCGATCGCGGTCAGCGTGGAATCGGTCTGCGTGCACGGCGATTCGCCCGGCGCGGTGCAGATCGCGACCGCCGTCCGCGACCGGCTCGCGGCCGCCGGCGTCGAGATCGGGGCGTTCGGCTGATGCGGCTGAAACTCGGCCGGCCCGACATCGGCCGGTATGCGGATCGGTTCGACGCGCCTGGCGCCGAACCCGGATCCCTGTCGGTGACGTGGATGGGCGTGGCGACGTTGCTCATTGACGACGGGTCGTCGGCGCTGCTGACCGACGGCTACTTCTCCCGACCGGGCCTCGCGCGGGTGGCGACCGGCAGGGTGGCGCCGTCGCCGGCCCGCGTGGATGGTTGCCTGGCCCGGGCCAAGGTGTCCCGGCTGGAGGCCGTGATCCCGGTGCACACGCACATCGACCACGTGCTGGATTCCGCGTTGGTCGCCGACCGCACCGGTGCACGACTGGTCGGCGGCCGGTCGGCGGCCAATGTCGGGCGCGGATACGGACTGCCCGAGGACCGGCTCGTCGTCGCCGCGAGCGGCGAGCCGATTGCGTTGGGCGCCTTTGACGTGACGCTGGTCGAATCGCATCACTGCCCGCCGGACCGGTTTCCCGGCGTGATCGAGGCGCCGGTGACCCCGCCGGTCAGGGCGTCCGCCTATCGCTGCGGGGAGGCCTGGTCGACGCTGGTGCACCACCGTCCGTCGGGCCGGCGGCTGCTGATCCAGGGCAGCGCCGGTTTCGTCAAGGGCGCGCTGGCGGGCCACCGCGCCGAAGCCGTCTATCTGAGCGCCGGACAGCTGGGTCTGCAACCGAAGCCGTACCTGGTCGACTACTGGACCGAGACCGTGCGCGCGGTGGGCGCGCGCCGGGTGATCCTCATTCACTGGGACGACTTCTTCCGGCCGCTGTCAAAGCCGCTGCGGGCCTTGCCCTATGCGGGCGATGACCTGGACTCCTCGATCCGCATCCTCGACGAGTTGGCCGCAGCAGACGGTGTCGCGCTGCACCTGCCGACGGTGTGGCGGCGCGAAAACCCCTGGGCCTGAATACATTGAACCTGACCCTTGCGCTGGTGCTGCTCGCTGCCGTCCTGGCCTTCGCCGTCGTGCGCCCGAGGGGCTGGCCGGAGGCGGCGGCGGCGGTCCCCGCGGCCCTCGTCCTGATCGCGGTGGGCGCCATATCGGTGCATCAGGCGTTCGAGGAGGTGGCCGGTCTTTCGGGGGTGGTCGGCTTCCTGGGCGCGGTGCTGGTGCTGGCCAAGCTGTGCGACGACGAGGGCCTGTTCGAGGCGGCGGGTGCGGCGATGACGCGCGGACGCGTCGGGTCGCGCGGCCTGCTGCTGCGGGTTTTCGCCATCGCCGCCATGATCACCGCGGTTCTGAGCCTGGACACCGCGGTGGTGTTGCTGACCCCGGTCGTGCTGGCCGGCGTCCGCCGGCTGCGAACCCCGGTGCGGCCCTACGCCTTTGCCACCGCGCACCTGGCCAACGGCGCTTCCCTGCTGCTGCCGGTGTCCAACCTGACCAACCTGTTGGCGTTTCACACCGCCGGCCTTTCGTTCACGCGGTTCACCTTGTTGATGGCGTTGCCGTGGGTGGGCGCGGTGGTCACGCTGTATGCAGTATTCCGCTGGTTTTTCGCCGCCGACCTGCGCGTGCAGCCGCACCCTGAGCAACCCGGGCCGGCGCCGCGGCCGCCGGTGTTCGTGTTGGCGGTGGTCGGGCTGACGCTGGCCGGCTTCGCGGTCGCCCAGTCCATCGGGGTGGCCCCCGCCTGGGTGGCGCTCGCCGGCGCCGCGGCCCTGGCCGTGCGCAGCCTTAGCCGCGGGCACACGTCGGTGGTGGACATCGCGCGCTCGGCGCACGTGTCGTTCCTGGTGTTCGTGCTCGCGCTGGGCGTCGTCGTGCGGGCGGTCATGCTCAACGGCATGGACAAAGCGATGTCGGCAGTGCTGCCGGCCGGTTCGACGCTGCCCGCACTGCTCGCCATCGCCGCGTTGGCCGCGGTGCTGGCCAACGTCGTGAACAACCTGCCCGCCACCCTGGTGCTGCTGCCACTGGTCGCGCCGAGCGGACCGGTCGCGATCCTGGCCGTCCTGCTCGGGGTCAACATCGGACCCAACCTGACCTACGTCGGGTCACTGTCGAACCTGTTGTGGCGGCGCGTGCTTCGCCAGCACGATGTGGACGCCGGAGTCGGGGAATACACCCGCCTCGGGCTGTGCACCGTGCCCGTGTCGCTGGTGGTCGCGGTCGTCGCGCTCTGGGTGTCGGCGCGGGTGCTCGGCGTTTAACCCCGGTGGTATGCCCGAGCTGCTCCCGGGCCTCCGCGCGCGGTTGGTGCAAGGGGGCGCCCGTGAGACAGATTGAAGATCCCCAGGTCAGCGGACGCCGCAGCTGGCACAAAAGCCGCCCCTGACACCGCCGCCACTTAACGCTGTGTCAATATCGCTCTTCTTTGCTGGTAAAGACCCTATTCTTTGCGCATCGGGGAGTCGGGACCCGGATGGGCGGTGCTGGCATGACGGCTGCTGAAGTGGCATGCGTGGCATGCGGCACAGAACTGCGCCAGAATGCGAAATTCTGCGACGCCTGCGGGTCGCCGTTGACCGGGTCGGACACCCGCGCCGAGTACAAGCAGGTGACGGTGTTGTTCGCCGATGTGGTGCACTCGATGGACATCGCCGCAGCGGTAGGTACAGAGCGGTTGCGCGAGATCATGTCCGAATTGGTTGTCCGGTCCTCGGCGGCGGTGCAGCGCTACGGCGGGACGGTGGACAAGTTCACGGGCGACGGGATCATGGCGATCTTTGGGGCACCGGCTGCGTTGGAAGACCACGCATTACGCGCCTGCCTGGCCGCGGTGGACATCCAGCGGGAGGTGGAGCGCCTGGCAGCCGAGGTGGACCACGGGGATGGCGTGACGCTGGAGCTGCGAGTCGGGCTCAATTCCGGTGAGGTGATTGCGGGCAAGATGGGCTCGGACCCTGCCGGTTACACGGCTGTCGGGCAGGAAGTCGGAATGGCGCAACGCATGGAATCCGTGGCGCCACCCGGCGGGGTGATGCTTAGCGAGTCGACCGCGCGGCTCGTCGAGGCCTCCGTATTGTTGGGTGAGCTTGAGGCAGTGTGCATCAAGGGTTTCAGCACACCAGTGGGCGCACGCCGGCTGCTCGCACCAATCACGGAAACCAGGCACCCAGCCAGGTGGCGGTCGAAGCTGGTGGGTCGCGACATGGAGCTCGGCACCCTCGCCGGGTTACTCGATCAGGCGAAAGACGGCAACGGCCGCGTGGTCCGGCTGGTAGGACCGCCTGGGATCGGCAAAAGTCGGTTAGTGCTCGAGACAACCGCGATTGCGACCGAGCGCGGCGTCGAGGTCTACACGACCTACTGTGAATCCCACACCAGCGACATCCCATTCCACGTAGCGACTCGACTCATCCGGGATGTGTTTTCGATCGGTGGCCTCGGACCGGATGCGGCGCGCGCAAGGATTCGCGCCAGCCTGCCGGAGGCTGATCCTGAAGACCTGTTGTTGCTGGACGATCTGCTCGGCGTCTCTGATCCCGGCGCCTCGTTGCCGGTCGTTCATCCCGCCGCGCGCACGCGCCGGTTGACGTCATTGCTCAATGCGGCCGCGGTCGCTCGGACGTCTCCGGCGATTTTCGTGATCGAGGACGCGCATTGGATCGATCAGATCAGCGAGGCGATGTTCACCGAGTTCGCTAAAGCAGTGCCGCTGACGCGCGTGCTTTTGTTTATCACTTACCGGCCGGAGTATCACGGGCCGCTGGACCGGTTGCCGGGCTCACATCCCATTTCGCTTTCGCCGCTTCGGGATTCCGCTTCCACGGAACTTGTTAACGAATTGCTCGGGTCAGATCCATCGGTCAACGAGTTCGTCGAGCAAGTTACTCAACGCGCCGCGGGCAATCCGTTCTTCGCCGAAGAGATCGTGCGTGACCTGGCCGAGCGGGGAGTGGTGGGCGGCGAGCCTGGCGCTTATGTGTCGCAACACCACCCCACGGACCTGCGTGTCCCGGCCTCGCTGCAAGCTGCCATAGCCGCCCGCATCGATCGCCTCGGTGCGGCGGGAAAACGCTCGTTGAACGCCGCGGCGGTCATCGGACTCCGATTCGAGTCGGACCTGCTCGCCGGCATCGCGGAAGGCATCGAGCTACGAGACCTGGTCGAAGCTGAACTCATCGACCAGGTCGGGGTCACACCCGGACAGGAATACGCCTTTCGGCATCCGCTGATCCGCACGGTGGCCTACGAATCTCAACTCAAGGCGGATCGCTCTCGGCTGCACCGCAACCTGGCCACGGCGATCGAAGAACGCGATCCGAAATCGTGCGACGCGAACGCAGCGCTTATTGCTGAGCATCTCGAGGCGGCTGGAGACCTCAGCGCGGCGTGGAATTGGCACATGCGTGCCGGCGCATGGGCCCAGTCCCGCGATGTGCGGGCTGTGTATACGAGTTGGCAGCGGGCTCGCGACGTTGCCGACCGCCTTCCCGTCAACGAGCCCGACGGGTCCGCGATGCGGATAGCACCGCGAATGCTGATTTGCGGTAACAGCTGGAGACTCGGTATCAGTCTCGAGGAAGCCGGATTTGACGAACTTCGTCAGCTCTGCACCGCTGTTGGAGATGATCTGTCGCTGGCGCGCGGAACGGCCGGCATGCTGATGATGTTGTTGCTTCACAACAAGTTTCGCGAGGCGGCTGCTGGCGCATCGGAATGCGCCAGATTAATCGAGACGCGCGTTGAGCCGGCGCTGGTTCTCGATGTCATCTGCGCAGCAAGCAATGCCAAGTATCAAGCCGGTGAGGTCGTCGAAGGATTGCGGTTGGCCCAGTTGGCCGTCGATGCGTCCGGTGGTGATCCGACCAGGCCAAGCACGATCCTCAGGGTTCCGGTGGCTCTCGCATTGGCGTTTCGTGGACTGAACCGACTGTGCCATGGACTGCCCGGCTTTCGTGACGACCTCGACGAGGCAGCCTCGATGGGCCGGGCGTCGGGGGACACGTTGAACTACTCCACGTCCCTTTTTTGGAAGTACGGCTTTCCTGTTCTCAATGGTGCCGTACTACCCGATCAGATGGCCGTCCAGGAGACCGCCGAAGTGCTGGAGATGGCCAAGCGTTCCGGTGACGACTACGCAGCGGATCGCGCGCGAATAATTCGCGGCCTCATACTCGTTCGCCGGCCGGGTCAGCGGGCAGCTGGCTTGAAGCTGCTCAACTCGTTCGGCGAGGACTCGTCGCAGAACGACCTGTCAGCGTGGTGGCTGCGGCTCGTTGACACCGATATCGCGAAGGAAAAGGCCAGAGTAGGCGACCTCGATGTAGCGATTGCGTTGGCACGCGATGCTGTGGACTTCAGATTCACCTCAGGGGACATGACCTCTCGTGGGCCTGCCGTCACGGTGCTGGTGGAATCACTGCTCGGGCGAGGCACCGAGTCCGACATCACCGAGGCCGCTGCGGCTATCGAGACGTTAGCGGCGGTTCCGGTCGACCCGGGCTTCGTGCTGCACGAACTGCCCCTGCTGAGACTTCGTGCCCTGCTGGCTCAGGCTCGCGGCAACGACGCTGGATACCGATCATTCGCGAACCGGTATTGCGCGATGGCCAATGACCTTGGCTTCGAAGGGCATATGGCGATTGCAGAGGCGATGACATGACCACAGCCCGGGTTGGCATCCAGTTGGACACAGACATGAGACCAACCGCAAAGCCGCATGCCTGGTTGATGCTACGAACCGGAACTCCTGTTCTTGGAGCTATTAGGGGTGGTAGATGCCGCTTTCCGAGCTCATGATCGATACCGTTCTCGGGCGCCTACACGTCGAAGTCGAAGGTGAAGGATCTGTTGCGGTGCTGTGGCACAGCCTGTTCGTCGATTCCCGCTCCTGGTCGCGGCTACGCGGGCTGCTTCGAGAAGACCGACGCCTAGTCCTGATCGATGGCCCTGGCCACGGGAAAAGTGGTTATCCGACAGCAGATTTCGATCTCGACGATTGTGCCAAGGCGGCTACCGAGGTACTCGACGCCTTGGGTGTGCAAAAGCCCGTCGACTGGTTAGGTAACGCATGGGGAGGCCACGTCGGGCTCACGCTGGCCGCCAGTTCACCGGACTGGTGCCGCAGCGTGGCGACGATCTCTACCCCGGTGCAAGCGCTCAGCCGCCGCGAACGGATGACGATCGTGCCGATGGTGTGGGCCTATCGCTACGTCGGTGCCGCTCCCCCGCTCACGAATGCGGTTGCAGTCGCCATCCTCGGCAAGGAATTCATGCGGTCGCAGCCCGATGACGCCGCCGCCGTGATGCAGGCATTCCGCGGCGCGCCCCGAGCCGGCATGCATCGCGCCATGAAGTCGATCATGTTGAACAGGCCGGGTCTTGATCCCCTGCTACCACGCATCGACACTCCGACCGTGATGATGGTGACGACCGCGGACCCGATCCTTCCGGTCGCACAGATCCACAACGCGGTGGCTCAGATGCCTGCCGCGCGAGCCGTCGAGCTATGCGGTGAGGGCCATGTGGCCCCGATCATGACGCAGGTCGACGAACTGGTGGAGATCATT
Organism: Mycobacterium sp. 852002-51613_SCH5001154; assembly: GCF_001667425.1. Lineage (NCBI taxonomy): Bacteria > Bacillati > Actinomycetota > Actinomycetes > Mycobacteriales > Mycobacteriaceae > Mycobacterium > Mycobacterium sp. 852002-51613_SCH5001154. The sequence continues at coordinate 94,761 of NZ_LZII01000065.1, forward strand.
AGGGCGTTCTGGCGCGACCCGCGGGATTACGTCGCAACCGGGTCACTCTGATCTGGTGTCTAGGAGCGCGAGCAGACGCAGCCCCGGGGTTTGAGCGAGTCTGCGTCTGCTCGCCTGGTAACCGCCACCACTGTGGCGGCTGGCGTTCAGCTGATCGAATCTCTGAACTCCACGCCTTCCTGCAGCGCCTGAGCAGCTTGGGCCATGTCGACGACGGGATAGATCTGGTATTCGGCGATCATGGCGAATTTGCTTGTGGTGTCCGCCAAGTCGGCCGGGTTGTCGGTTTCCACCACGGCGAAACCGCCACTGCCATCCACTCGACCAAGGAACTGGTGATACGTCGAGCTCTGAGGCTGCGTCCACTTCGAGAACACGGCCAACCCGCGCCGCAAGGACTCTTCGTTCTCGGCTGCCGAGCCGCTCACACGGTAGGTCCACGCCAGTACATACTTCATTGCATCCTCCTTGGGATTTCGTTGGTTTTGACGGGGCCTGGGGTCCGCGCACGGACACGGGCGCGGATGGGCGCGGCGGCAACCACCGTGAACGGTGTTGCCAGCGGGAAGTCTTCGTCGAGCGATTCGATCTCGGCCGCGCGAATCATCGTCGCGAGTGCGAGTGTGGCCTCCAGCATCGCGAAGTGGTCGCCGACGCATGACCGCGGACCGCCGCCGAAGGGGAGGTACTGCCAACGGCTTCGACCTCTCGACCGTTCCGGAAGGAACCGGTCCGGGTCGAAACGCAGCGGGTCCTCCCATAGCGCGGGGTCGCGGTGCAGCGCGTAAAAGCTCACCAGCGCCATGGTTTCGGCCTCGACCCGATGGCCGTCCACGACGATGTCGCGGGTGGGGCAGCGCATCGTTCCCGCCGCGGGCGGACACAACCGCAGCGCTTCGTGCAACACGCGCACGGTCAGGGTGAGCTCGGGCACATCGTCTGGGGTCAGCGCCCGCTCACCCAGCGCGGAGACCTCCGCGCGGACCTGCTCCTGGATGTCGCGGTGGCGCCCCAACGACCACAACGCGTAGGTCAGGGTGGTCGAAGTGGTGTCGTGGCCGGCGAGCATGAACAGCACCAGCTCGTGGCAGATCTCATCGTCGGACAACGGCCGGTCGGTCTCTGGATCGATCGCCTCGATGAGGGCGCGCACTAAGGGGGCATCTAGATCGGGGTCGACACGAACCGCGTTCAGAATCTCGGCCGCCAGCTGGTGCAGGGTGTCGTTGGCCCGGCGAGCGGCGCGCTGGCCTCTGGTGGGCAGCCACCGCGGCGGGTTCACCGGCCGAGCCGCGCGGTCGGCAACCCATGTCAGTGAAGCGCGCAATGCACGACCCACTTCGTCGGCGCGCTCATCGAGGTCAACCCCGAGCACCGAGCGCCCCAGTGCGCGCAGGGTCAGCTTGCGGCACTCCGTATCGAGGTCCAAGAGCGCGCCGCCTCGCCAACCGTCGGCGACGGATTGCGCCGCCGCGGCCATGTGTCCCGAATAGCCGGCCACCCGTCGCTTGGTGAACATCGGCTGCAGCGCGCGTCGTCGCGGTAGCCAGCGGTCGTGCGGAAGGTCGAGTAAGTTGCCCCCCATCAGCGCGAGCAGCTCCACCATGGTGCGGGTACGGCCCCGGTCGGCGATCTCGTCGGTGCGGCCCAACAGATCACGCGCGCCTTGCGGGCTGGCAATCAATACCACGTTCGGTAACAGCCACTTCGGACCGAGCACGAGCCGGGTGATGGGGCCGCCGGCGTCCACCAGCGCTTGCATGCCGTCGACATAAGACCGCACCGCCTTAACCTGCCGCCAATACGGGAGCGGGTTCTTCGGCGCCAGCGAGCGCGGCCTGACTTCAGATTGTTCGAGCATCTCGACCATGCCGACTCCTTTGTCGAATGGCACGGTATTGCCGAATCAGGTGCGTTCACATGCGTAGTCGGCTACTCGACTTCGCGAGTATTTGGGCTCAGCCCGTCCCGCAGTCACCCGGCCCGGATCTGACGATCGACGCCAACGCCTCGCGTGATTGAGCCCCAACCCGCTGGCACGCCCGGTAGACGTGTCCTTCTACAGTGCGCACCGACATCACCAAATTCTCGGCGATCTGGCGGTTTGAGAGGCCGGCCACGACGAGCTCGACGACATCGCGCTGGCGGCCCGACAACTTAAGGCCCGTCGGCGTGCGCAGCGCCGGCGTGCATAAACCGCCACATTTTTGGGCCAACTCCTTGGCCAACGCCGCGGCATACAGTCCGCGCCTGTGCTGCTGGCTTTCGTTGAACGCGACCGAAGCCTGCGCCGCCGCGTCAGCGGCCGCGGCCCGATCACCGATCTGCCGGTACGCTGCCGACGCCTCCAGCAGGCCTTCGCCATCACCTGAGAGCAGGCTTTCCGCATGCAGGGCAACAGCGTTGGCCAGCGGCAGCGACAACGCCGCGGCTAGCTCGCGTGCCCGCACCGCCTGTGAGGCGTCGCCCCATTGGGCCGCGACCTGTATGCAGGCCAGCTCATGGGTGGGCTGGCCGCGCTCGCGGGCAAGCTGAGCAGCCTGGTGGGCGCTCGTCACGGCCTCGCTGAGACGACCGCTTGCTGCCAACGCCCAACCGCTAGCCAGCGACAGGGCGGTGTGCATGAACAAAAAGTCAGGCGGCACACACGACCGCGCCCCAGCTACAGCGTCGTTGGCCTCGGTGGGTTGTCCGAGCTTGGCGTGGGCCTCAGCCAGGGCGAAGTAGCTCGCCGCGCGCAAACCCGTTGTGACGGAGTGTTTTTCCACCCCGGCAAGCGCTTCGTGCACCAGTCGGGCCGCCTCGGCGACGGCACCGCGCACCAGTTCGGCGTTCCCCAGCAGGAGCGCCAGGTTCGCATACGCCAGACCCGGAATGTCGCGGGCGGAGTCGGCCAGTTGCTCTGCCGTGGTGACGAATTCGTCGATGCGCCCGGTCAATCGGCAGGCACGACCGTAAACAGCCCCGAACCAAAACCGCATATGGGACGCCTGGAACGACGTCGTCGTGCGCCGCAGCGCCTGCTCGGCCACGTCCGCGAGCTCATCGACCTCCCCCAGCGCACCCATCGCCATGATCAGCGCAAGCGATGCCATCATCGCGTGAAAGCCTGGTAGGGCTTCGAAACTCAATGCGGCCCGGGCCCGTTCGGCCGCAAGCGCGCAGCGCGCGGACATCGCGTCCAGGCAGGCCTGGACGGCCAGACGCTCCGCCGCCTGTGCCGGGGTCTCGGGGCTCGCGGCGAGACCGTCCAGGATCGCCGCAGCGGCTTGCGGGTTACCGAGCATCCAGGCCAGGTTGGCGGCCCGCACCGTCGCCCAGTGATGGCCGTCAGCCAAAACGGTGCCAGCCATGTCGCGCAATTCGGTCTCGGCCTCCTCGCCACGTCCGAGCAGCACCAGGTTCATTGCCAGCACCCCGGCCGCTCCGGGTGCCCCGGCTTGCGAAGCCGCAGTGGCGAACCGGTCAGCCAGATCCAGATCCAGCAGCGTCATGGCGTGCCGCGCCGACTCCAGATAAAGGTCGGGGTCGGGATCAAGGTCCGATTGGAGCCTCAGCAGCGCGCGCCGCACGGTCGCCTGCATGTCGGCGTCACCGTCTTTGGTCAGCCGGGTCACCAGCCTGCCCCTGATTCCCGACAGATACATCTCGCCGGCGCTCGCGCGGCGCAGCTCACCGAACAGCGGGTGCGCCAGCCTGGCCGTCAGGCCGCCACCGGAGCGCTCGACGTTCACCAGACCCATGCTCTCGGCGACCGTCAGGTCGCGCCGGCGCGCCAAATCGCACAGCGCATCGACGGCCAACGGCTCGCACTGCGACAGCGTGTCTACCACGAGTGCCACTCCCGGGCTGAGCCGACCCATCTGGCGCGCGACGGTGTCCGACAGGCTCGCCGAGACCGCGACGTCGCCGTCCCACATCCACACCCCGGCCAATTTGCGCATCCGCCCGGCCGCTATCTGATCGCTTAGTAGCTGCTGGAGGAACAAGGTATTTCCCCCGGTCAGCTTCCGGAACCTCGCCGCACTTCGGGCGTCGACTGGACCGCCAAGCGTGCTCTCGATCAGTTGGCGTGTTGCGCCGGCGGAAAGCGGTTCGAGATCGATGCGCGCCAGCAGCCCGTCCTTCCACAACGCCGTCACGGCGTCGGGCTCCGCACCGCCGGTTCGTAGCGTTACCACCAGCCGGGCCCCGCCCGACTGCGCCAACTGGTGAACAACAAGGGCGGACAACCCGTCGAGCAGGTGAGCGTCATCGATTCCGACCATCACACGAGCCCGATGCTGTTGCGCGACAAACGAATCGATCACTCGGCGCACGTTTGCCAGTGGATCCGACATCGCATCGCCGAGCGCCCCGATGAACGCCCCCAGCGGTAGCGCACAAGCCGACTCTGTGCCGACGATCCACTTTGTCCGCTCACCGGACGCCTCGGCGCAGCGGAGCACTTCGCGGGCCAGCCTGGTCTTGCCCACACCGGCGGCTCCGGCGATCACTACGCCGGAGTGCTTGCCAGCCCCGTTCAATGCGCGGCGAATGATCGCTAATTCAGTGTCACGCCCGGTCAACGGCTCTCCGCTGATCACGCGGCGACTATAGCGGTGCGGCGGTGTCACGCGGGCGGCTTTCTCGACGTTTCGTGGCACCGATTTATACCCCGTAGACCCTTTGCTGAAGTCAGCTGACGTTGGTGCCGAGGAGGCGCTGCTCGAAGAGATCCGCGCCGCGGGCCGTCCCGCCGGTGGCCTTGAATCCGGCCGCCACCCGTTTCGCACCGTGGGTCATCGTCATCGCTTCCCGCACTTTGGTGCGCAGCCGCGACGGTGTGAGTTTCTTTGCCGGCAGGCGGGTACCGCACTGGGCCACCTCGACGCGCCGCGCAACCTCGAGCTGGTCGCGACCGTATGGAACGACGCACACCGGTATGCCACGGGCGAGCGCCTTTTGAGTTGCGCCCATCCCGCCGTGCGTCACGGCACACACCGCCCGGTCCAGCACCAAGCCGTGCGGGATGAATTGCAGCACGGTTGCGTTGCGCGTCGACGCTACTTCGTCCGGTCGCCCGGCGGGCAAGGTCGCGACCACATGCACCGGCTCGTCCTTCAGTGCGGCGAGCGCGGTCCGGATCAGGTTGGTGTCCGCTTGTTTCTCCGATGACGTGGTGACCAGCACTATCGGCTGGTCGATTGAGGCCAGCCAATCGGGGACGGTGTGCGGCCCGGGGTCGACCACGCATGGACCGATCAGCTGCACCCCATCACCCCAATCCGTTTGCGGGTACTGGAACGGCTTGCCGCTGGCGACCAGCAGCAGCGGTGCGCGGCGCAAGAACTCGTCCATCGACGCGACCGACCGCAATTCGAGATCCGCACGAATCCCGTTGATCGGTGGGAGCATCACCCGCTGCAGCGGACCCTCCACCGCGATGCGCACGGCGGCATCGCGCAACCGGCCCAACGCGCCCGACATCGGCCTGAGACCCGGGCCGAACGGTGGCACGCCGGGCGACCGCAGTGGCGGCGTGTACGGCACGAAACATGCCCAGGGGATCTCACCGGTTTCGGCCGCCGACAGCGCCCCCCAGCAGTTCACGTCGACGAGCAGTGCATCTGGACCAACCCGCGCTATCGCGTCCCCGAGATCGGCGACTTCGTGCACGGCACGCCGGCCAAAGCTCGCAACTCCACGCTTGAGGGCGACCAGAGGATTGGCCGTCACCTCGCTGTCCCCGAGCTCGATCGCCTCGATGCGCGGATCGATCGCATCCGCCGTGAAGCCGAGCTTTCGCCCGATGTCTACACCGCTTGAGAGTGTCCGCACATAAATCCCGTGCCCACGGCTCGACAGCTCCGATAACAGCGCGCTCATCGGCAATAGGTGCCCCAGCGCGGGCGAGGTGTACGCCAGGATCGTCGCCACTTCAGCCCCGCCGCAGTGCAAGGGATTCATCGACCATCCGGCGTGCCTCGGGCTGCCGCCCGCGGGCATCGAGCTTGTTGCATGACTCGAGGTAAGCCTTCGACAGTTCGGCGTACTGGTCCGGGCGGCCTTCCGCCCGGGCCAGCAGCGCGCGGGATTTCAGCCACCACAGATCCGTAGCCGCGATGCCAGGCCGCCGAACGTGCCACCGACCGACGATGTCGCGGGCTTCGCGGAGGTCTTCGACGGATCCTCGCTCAACGAGCAGTTCGATGAGCGCCTCGGCCGTACAGCCGACGAACACTGGACTGCCGCTCTCGGAGTGCCGCAAGAACGTGGGGCGAAGATCGTCTATCGCTTCGTGGATCCGTCCTCTGCGGGCGGCATCGACCGCCAGATCGGCGGCAATGCTCGTCATCCCGATGTGATGCAGCTTGTGCTCCTCGATCAGGACGCGGGCGCGGTCAAGCAGATCGATGGCCTCGTCGCGCGACGTGTTCTCCGTGCGCAGCAGGGCCGATCCATGGGCCCACAGTGTGGCGATGATGCCGCTGACGTCGCCCAGCGATTCCCCGCATCGCAACGCCTCACGCGTCTCGTCGACCAAATCGTCGCCCCTGCACAGACCCAGCACCGCAACTGTTCCCGCGTAATGCGACATGGTCGCGTAGTTGAGGGGGCCGAGCGTATGTGCTTGTTCAAGGCCCTCCCGGAAATCCCGCTTGCCCTTACTGCAGTCGCCGAGGCACATGCCGATGATTCCGCGAAGAATTTGCGCCGCAACCGTTTCGTTCGCGGGCACATCCCCAGCCAGTGTCAGTATCGCGTCAATGACCCTTAGCGCGGCGTCGAATTCGCAGTTGGCAAACCGGATGAATGCTAACGAATTGAGGATTATGGCCCTGGTCGCCGCATCGCACACAATGCCGCTGACCATGTCTTCGAGCTCCGATGCCAGCGCCAGGGCCTCGGGAACCCGAATGTCGTTGATACTGAACGACCAGATGAGTCCGGCGGTCGCGAGCGCGAGCGGTGTCAGGTCGGTGGCCTGCGTGCTGAGACCGCGAAGCTCTTCGTAGAGACCGTCGGCGCCATCGGCGTCGCTCACGTAAAGCGCCGTAGAGATCAGCATGGCGCGCGGCGCGATTCGCATCGCGGTCACGTCCTCGTGGTCGTCGGACAGCCCATCTGCGATGCGGCGCGCACTCTCCCATTCCGCGCGGGCGGCGCGGATATCGCGCGGCCGAAGCCGTTCCGCCGCACGCAGATGCCAATGGTAGGCCTGGACGAGTTCGCCGCCCGACTCCAGGTGGGTTGCGATTAATGCCGCGTTGTCGTCGACGGCACCCGCGTCGCGCGCCTCGATCGCGGCGGCCAGCCGGCGGTGGGCCTGCACGCGGACGGCGCTCAGTTGTGACTCGTAGGCGACCGTGCGCACCAGCGGATGGTGGAAGCAATACCGTTGGCGCGGAACGAATTCGATCTGATCGATCAGCTCGGCCGACACCAGCTCGGCCAGGCTCGTGGATGCGCTCTCCGGCAGCAGAGCGTGCAGTGCGTCCACGTCGAAGTGGTTACCGATCACCGCCGCGGCGTTGAGGATCGACTTCGTGGTCGCGGGCAACCGATCGATGCGGGCGGCAAGCACCGCTTGCACCGTGGCCGGAACGGCGATTTCGTCGGCATCACCCGTCAGGCGGTAGGCACCGCGACCGCCCGAGAGCACGCCGCGGCCCGCAAGGTCGCGAACGATCTCCTCGGCGAAGAAGGGATTGCCGGCCACCGCGGCTGCAATTCGTTCGCCCAGGCCACCCAGCGACTGGTCGCCCCCGAGGAGCTGGCGGACAAGGCGGACGGACGTCGATTCGGTCAGTGGCTGCAGCGTCACCGTCTGGTTCGATCGATTGCGTAGCGCGCCACGGAATTCTGGCCGGTAGGTCATGACGAACATCGACGTCGTCCCGTCGAGGGTGCTCGCGAAATCAGCGAGGACGTCGTCGCTGGGCTGATCGATCCAATGGGCGTCCTCCAGTGCAAACACCGTCGAAGTGGAGCGTGCCCGAACGGCATGCGCCAGGATTTCGATCAGCCGTCGGCGCCTCGCTTCGGCGCTGACCTGCAGGTGAGGGGCCATGGTGTCGGCGATGCCCATGGCCTCGAACAGGATTTGGGCGTCGGCGGAGTCCCGTCCAAGCAAATCTGCGTATTGCATGCTCGTGCGTTCGCGGGCCTCGCTTGCGCTAAGGCCTTCCAACTTGAACATGGCGCGCAGCAGGCGCGACAACGCCCGGAACGCAACCGTGCTGGTGTGCGCTTCGCAGCGGGCGACGACGATGTCGGCGCCTTGACTTGCGGCGATCGTCGTGAACTCCCTGAGCAGGCGGCTCTTGCCCAGCCCGGGGCGACCGACAATCCCAACGAGGCAGCCGGAATGGGCGGCGAACAGGGTTTGCAGCCGGCGCATCTCCGCATCGCGGCCCAGCATCAGGCCTTCCTGGCGGCCCAACACCATCCGCTCGGATTCCATGGCGAGGAGTTGTCGCGCGGGCACGGGTGCGTCGGCACCCTTGACGAAAATGTCTTCGACGGGACCGAGCCGGGCCGCTTCCTCGACGAGGCGTGCCGTGGAAAGCGAGCACATGACTCCACCCGGAGGGGCGGCGGCCTCCATGCGTTGTGCCATTCCGACGGGGTGGCCGACCGCGGTGTATCTTCCTTGGCCTGAACCTATTTCGCCGGCGATCACTGCCCCCGAGTTCAGCCCGACTCGCACCTGCAAGGTGGCGCCGGCACGGCGAAGCACCTCGGCGGCAAGCTCTTTGGTGACCGATTGGATCTCCAGAGCGGAAATGCACGCCCGCAGCGCATGATCCTCCAGGGCCACCGGGGCACCGAACAGCGCCATCAAGCCGTCACCGGTGAACTTATCGACGGTCCCGTGATAGCGCTGAACCACGGCCGCCGCACGGTTGAACATCTCGTTCATGATCTCTTGGAGCAGTTCCGCGTCGAGGGCCGCCGCAAGCTTCATTGAGCCGACGACGTCGGCGAACAGCACGGTTACTTGTTTGCGTTCGCCGCTGGCCGGTCTTGGGACGACTGGAGCGCCGCAGACATCGCAGAAGCGCGCCTTGGCGCGCAGGTCGTTGCCGCACAGCCCACATCGGCCGGTGGCCTCGCTGACCGGACTAACCATCCACCGATCTCCTGCGCCGTAAAGCCCTTGCGTGATCCCCATGATCGCCCATAGCGCCCCGCGGGCGGCACATATCCGCGAAACCTGCTCGCTGGAGTTGCCCAGAAGCTGGTCGGACTCCGCCGCGCTTTGCAGGACGACGGCTGACTCGGCACCCGCAAGTGGCGTAGCCGACTACGCTATCCCCTCCGACGGCGGCCGGTGAGCATGACTTTTGTCAGCTATCGGTGAGCGAAGGCGGTGTGCGATGTCCGACAAAGAGGCCAAGATCGGCAGTCACGCGGTGGTGTTGGGGGCGAGCATGGCCGGTTTGCTGGCCGCGCGATCGCTAGCCGACTTCTTCGACACGGTGACGGTCGTGGAGCGTGACCCGCTGCCCGATGCCCACGCCGCCCGCCGGGGCGTGCCGCAGGGACGGCACCTGCACGCTCTGTTGGCCCGGGGAGCACAGGTGATCGAGGGGATGTTCCCCGGCGTCCTCGACGAGATGGTTCTCGACGGCGCGCATCACTTCGACGGCCAGGATCTCTCCGAGCTCTACTACAACGTCGGCGGGCATCTGATGGCGCGGCGCGGCAGCGCCACGGGGCTGACCGCGTACAGCGCGACACGGCCCTTTCTCGAAGACCATGTCCGCACGCGGCTGCGCGAGATTCCCAACGTCACCCTGCTCGACGAACACGTGATCCTGGGCCCGGTATCGACACAGGATCGCCACCGCGTCACGGGAGTGCGGGTGGTCTGCGGCCGCACCGGCGAGCCCACCACGCTGCCCGCCGAGTTGGTCGTCGATGCCACCGGGCGCGCCGCCCGCACCCCGACCTGGCTGGACGACTTGGGGTACGACCGCCCGCATGAGGATCGCGTCGACGTCCAGCTGACCTACGCGAGCCAGGCGCTGCGCATGACGGCGGAAGCGCCGCGGGAGCTCGGCTTCCTCATCGGTATCGTGCCCGGCAGGCCGAGAGGTTGCGGCCTGTTGCACTGCGAGGACGACACCTGGCTGCTCACGGTGATGGGGGTGGCCGGCCAGGAACCGGCGTCGCTCGACCTTGCGGAGATGTGTGATTTCGTGGCGGACTGCGCGCCGGCCCACCTGCTCGCCGCGGTGCGAGCCGCCGAACCCATCGGGGAACCGGTGCGGCACCGGACGCCATGCAGTCGATGGCGCCGCTACGACAAGCTGCGGCGCTTCCCCGAGGGCCTGCTGGTCATCGGAGACGCGATCTGCAGCTTCAACCCGGTCTACGGCCAGGGCATGACGGTCGCCGCGCTCGAGGCGTTGGCGCTGCGCGACTGCCTATCTGCCGGTACTGACGATTTGGCGCGGCGCTACTTCCGAGCCGCGGCAGCACCGATCCGCCAAGCCTGGCACCTATCGACCAACCCCGACCTTGCCCTGCCCGAAATCCACGGCACCGCACCGCTCGTCGCTCGGCTGTTCAACAAGTACGTCGATCGGGTGCTCACCGCGGCCGAAAGCGACACCGCAGCGCTGAATCAGTTCATCAGAGTGACCTCCCTCGTCGACCCCGCGACGCGACTGTTGCGCCCGAACATGATCTGGCGTGCTGCCCGCGCGCGCCGACCCGGCATCGATGCCGATATCGCGCCCGCCGACGTTCTGGTGGAAGCGCCGCGCTGACGCTAACCCCGGTGGTAGGCCGGCGGCAGCGGCATCCCGAGATCGGCCAACACGCCCCGCAACCGGGTCGGGTAGTCGGTGATGATGCCGTCGACGCCGTCGGCGATCTGTTCGCGCATCGCGGCCGCATCGTCGACTGTCCACGGGATCACCTTCAGCCCCAACGCATGTGCGCGATCGACATACGGCTGGCCGGCTACCAGCTGGTACCTGGGCGAGATGATGTCCGCGCCCACCAGCTTCGCCCCGATCATCGGATCGCCGATGGCGGTGGCGTTCGCCCCGGCCAGCCACGGCGAGTCCGGCACCCAGGTGTCCTCGTTGTACAACGCCACCAACGGAATTGACGGCTCTTCCCGGCGCACCATGGGCAAGGTCCGCCAATCGAAGCTCTGGATCTCCACGCGGCCGACCTTGCCGGCCGACCTGACCGCCGCCAGTATCACGTCGACAAACTGTTGGGGGTCGGCCGAGGTGCCGGGCTTGTCGGCTGCCACCTTCGTCTCGACGTTGTAGCGCACGGCCGCATGGTAGGAATCGGCCAGCGCAAACACCTCCGCCAGGACGGCTATCTTGTTGCCCCGCACAACTTCAGCATCGGGAAATTCGACCAGCCGCCGCCCGCAGTCCAGCGTGCGAATCTGGTTCAGGGTGAGTTCGTGCACCAACTTGCCGACGTAGGGATACTGCGGATCGCCGGCGAAGGCGGGCCCGGTGTCGGCGCATTTTTCGGCGTCGATCGTCGGATCGTGCCACACCAGCGGTTGCCCGTCTCTGGTGATGTTGATGTCGAGTTCAAGTGTGCTGACCCCCAACTCGAGTGATTTCGTGAAGGCCCGCAACGACTCCTCCGTCGTCTCCCCACGCCCGCCGCGGTGAGCCTGCAGGTCGAATTCGGGGGTTTGGGCGCCGGCCGCGGGCGCCAGCACAACGAGTAGCGCCAGCGCGGCACCGAGGCGCACGGGCCGCCGGCGCACCGGAGCTAAGCCCTGCGCTGGCGCGCGATTTCAGCGAGCACCACCCCGGCGGCCACCGAGGCGTTCAGCGATTCGGCGTGCCCGGCCATCGGGATGGACACCACCTCGTCGCAGTTCTGCCGGACAAGTCGCGACAGCCCTTTGCCTTCCGATCCGACGACCACCACCAGCGGGTCGGCGCCGTCGATGTCGTCGACGACGGTGTCACCGTCGGCGTCCAGGCCGATCACCCGGATGCCTCGGTCGGCCCAATCTTTAAGCGTTCTGGTCAGATTGGTGGCCCGTGCCACCGGGATGCGCGCCGCGGCCCCGGCACTGGTGCGCCAGGCCACCGCCGTCACAGACGCCGAGCGTCGCTGCGGGATCAGCACACCGTGGCCGCCGAACGCCGCGACCGAACGCACGATCGCACCGAGGTTGCGCGGATCGGAGATGTTGTCCAGCGCGACCAGCAGGGCGGGCGGTGAGTTGATCGCGGTGGTCAGCAGGTCGTCGGGGTGGGCATAGTCGTACGGCGGCACCTGTAGTGCGATGCCCTGATGCAGGTGGTTGCTCGTCATCCGGTCCAGGTCGGCACGCGGCACCTCGAGGATCGAAATGCCCGCATCCGCTGCGCGGGTCACGCTTTCGGTGACCCGCTCGTCGGCCTCGGTGCCCAGCGCCACGTACAACGCCGTCGCCGGCACGCCGGCCCGCAGGCACTCGAGCACCGGGTTGCGGCCGAGCACCGTCTCCGTCTCGTCGGTGGCGCGCTTGGCCGGCCGCCGCGGCGGCGACTGGGCGCGTTTGGCTGCGGGATGGTTCGGACGCAGGTGCGCCGGCGGTGTGGGACCGCGGCCCTCGAGCGCGCGGCGACGCTGGCCGCCCGAACCCACGGTGGGTCCCTTCTTGCTGCCCGCTTTGCGTATTGCCCCGCGGCGCCGCGAGTTGCCGGCCATCTAGTTGTCGCGCTTTTCTTCGCGGGCCAACAGCTCCCACTGCGGCCCGTCCGCGGTGTCGGTGACGTCGATGCCGGCGAGTTTCAGGCGATCCCTGATCTCGTCGGCGAGCGCCCAATTGCGTTGCTCGCGAGCCTTTTCCCGGCTTTCCAGTTCGGCCCGCACCAACACCTCGACCGCGGCCAGCGCGGCCGTCGTCTCGTCGCGGGTTTCCCAGCGCTCGTCGAGCGGGTCGCAGCCCAAGATGCCCATCATGGTGCGGATCGCGCGGGCTTGCTGCAACGCGCCGTCGTGGTCGCCGGTGTCGAGGGCGCGGTTGCCCTCGGCCCGGGCGTGGTGCACCTCGGCCAGCGCGGCCGGAACCGCCAAGTCGTCGTCGAGCGCCTCGGCGAACCGCGGGGTCCATTCGCCGGGCTGGACGGCACCGACGCGAATGCGGACGCGGTGCAGGAATTCCTCAACGCCCACATAGGCTTTCACCGCGTCCTGCAGTGCGGTGTCGGAGAATTCCAGCATCGAGCGGTAGTGCGCGCTGCCCAGGTAGTAGCGCAGCTCCGCCGGTCGCACCCGCTGCAACAGCGCCGGGATGGCCAGCACGTTGCCCAGCGACTTGCTCATCTTCTCGCCGCCCATGGTGACCCAGCCATTGTGCAGCCAGTAGCGGGCGAATCCGTCACCGGCGGCGCGGCTCTGCGCGATCTCGTTCTCGTGGTGCGGGAAGACCAAGTCCATCCCGCCGCAATGGATGTCGAACTCCGGCCCCAGGTAGGTGCGGGCCATCGCGGAGCATTCCAGGTGCCAGCCCGGGCGTCCGCGCCCCCAGGGTGTGGGCCACGACGGCTCGCCGGGCTTGGCGGCCTTCCACAGCGTGAAGTCGCGTTGATCCCGCTTGCAGGTGGCCACGCCTTCGCCCTGATGGACGTCGTCGATCTTGTGACCGGAGAGCTGGCCGTACTCCGGGTAGCTGAGCACGTCGAAGTACACGTCGCCGCCCGCCGGGTACGCGTGGCCGGTTTCGATCAGGCGGTCCATCAATTCGACCATCTGGGTGATGTGCCCGGTGGCGCGTGGCTCGGCCGACGGCGGCAAGACGTCCAGAGCGTCGTAGGCGGCGCTGAACGCGCGCTCGTAGGTGGCCGCCCACTCCCACCACGGCCGGTCGGCGGCGGCGGCCTTGTTGAGGATCTTGTCGTCGATGTCGGTCACGTTGCGAATGAAGGCGACGTCGCAGCCGCGCGCCATCAGCCAGCGGCGCAGGATGTCGAAGGCCACGCCGCTGCGGACATGGCCGATGTGCGGCAAACCCTGAACGGTGGCGCCACACAGGTAGATGGAGACGTGGCCCTCGCGCAGCGGAACGAAATCACGCACGGCACCGGCCGCCGTGTCGTGTAGCCGCAAGCGGGCGCGATCGGTCACGACGTGCCAGCTTACCGGGTGGTTCCGAGTTGCCCGGCGCTGCGCGCGCCTTAGCCGGCGGCGATCACCAATGCGGTGGCGATGGCGGCGCGGCCCTCGCCGCGGCCGGTCAGGCCCAACCCGTCGGTCGTAGTCGCCGCCACCGCGACCGGAGCCCCCAGCAGCTCCGATAGCACGCGCTGCGCCTCGGCCCGGCGCGGACCGACCTTCGGCTGGTTGCCGATCAGCTGCACCGCGGCGTTTCCGACCCGAAAACCGTCCCGGGCCACCAAATCGGCGACGTGGCGCAGCATGTCCGCGCCGCTGATCCCTTTCCAGCGGGGGTCGTCTACCCCGAAAACGGCGCCGATGTCGCCCAGCCCCGCGGCCGACAGCAGCGCGTCGCACAGCGCGTGCGCCCCCACGTCGCCGTCGGAGTGGCCGGCGCAGCCGTCGGCGCCGGGAAACAGCAGACCCAGCAGCCAGCAGGGCCGGCCTGGTTCGATCGGGTGCACGTCGACCCCGAGGCCGACCCTAGGCAGCTCGCTCACCGGCGCACGACCGCTTCGGCCAGCAACAGATCGAGCTGGGTGGTGATCTTGAACGCCAGCACGTCGCCGTCGACCACCTGCACCTGGCCGCCGACATGCTCGACGAGCGAGGCGTCGTCGGTGAAATCGGCGGTGCCCGCGCGCTGGTACGCCCGCAGCAACAAGTCACGGGCGAAACCCTGCGGCGTCTGCACGGCGCGCAGCCCGGCCCGCTCGGGTGTACCCAGGACCACGCCGTTGGCGTCCACGGCCTTGATGGTGTCATGCAGGGGCAGCGCGGGCACGACGGCGTCATGCCCGGCCCGCAAGGCGTCCACCACGCGCACGATCAGTTCCGGCGGCGTCAGGGCACGCGCGGCGTCGTGGACCAGGACGAAATCGGGTTCACCGGCGAGGGCCGCCAGCGCCAGGCTCACCGATTCAGTGCGATCGGCGCCGCCGGGGACGACGGTCGCTCGCTCCCCCAGGGCCCGCGCAGCCTCGTCGACCCGGGCCGCAGGGACGGCCACGACCACGTGGTCGACGACTCCGGATTTCAGCAAACCCTCGACGGCGCGGTCCAACAGGGTGCGCCCGTCGACCTCGCAGAATGCTTTGGGAATGCCTGCGCCCAGTCGCTCGCCCGACCCTGCGGCCGGAACCACTGCGACAACCGTGCCCGAGGAGAGCGTCCCCGTGACCACCGAAGAGTCAGGGCCTTCAGGAAGCGGCGGCCAGAACCTCGTCGAGGATGGTTTCCGCCTTGGCGTCGTCGGTGCTCTCGGCCAGCGCCAATTCGCCGACCAGGATCTGGCGGGCCTTGGCCAGCATGCGCTTCTCGCCCGCGGACAGGCCACGTTCCTGGTCCCGACGCCACAGGTCGCGAACTACCTCGGCGACCTTGTTGACATCGCCGGAGGCCAGCTTTTCCAGGTTGGCCTTGTAGCGGCGCGACCAGTTGGTCGGCTCTTCGGTGTGCGGAGCCCGCAGCACCTGGAACACCTTGTCGAGGCCTTCTTGCCCGACGACGTCGCGGACACCGACGTACTCAGCGTTGTCTGCGGGTACTCGAACTGTCAGGTCTCCCTGCGCCACCTTCAAGACGAGATATTCCTTTTGTTCCCCTTTGATGGTGCGGGTTTCAATCGCCTCGACTAACGCAGCACCGTGATGTGGGTAAACAACGGTGTCGCCGACCTTGAAGATCATCTGATTCGAGCCCCTTTCGTTACTTCAGTCTAACACGGCCGCCCAATCGCGCGTGGAGCAACGATGCAGGTCAGGGGCACAACACGCGCAGATTAGGGGTTGACAGGGGGAGCAGAACGTGCAGTGATGCACATTACCAATGCGTCTATTCGGCCCCGGGAGCGGCCCCTGAGCGCCGTAAGGGAGCCCGCGGGACGGGCTCCCGGGCTGGTCTTACGCCCCGCGCTACCGCGCGCGAAACCTTCCTACTACTGTGCATAGTTGCATCAGTCGAACCGGCCCAGCAGGAGGCATTGAGTGAACCGATTCGAGATCAGCCTCTCGTTCCGGGCCGCGCTCGTCGGCCTGGTAGCGGTGCTCGCGGTCCTGCTGAGTGGCTGCGGGGCCGGCCAGGTATCGCAGATGGCCGTCCAGGAGCCCGCCATCAACGGCAACAAGGTCACCTTCAAAAATGTGGCACTGCGCGACATCCGCATGCAGGCCACGCAGACCGGTGAAGCCGTGCAGCCGGGCCGGACGGTCGATCTGGTGCTGGTAGCCATCAACCAGTCGCCTGACGTGCCGGACAGATTGGTCAGTATCACCAGCGACGTCGGCTCGGTGGCCGTGAGCGGAGACGGCCGCCTGCCCGCCGGCGGAAGGCTGATGATCGGGACGCCGGAGGGACAGAGGGTGGCGCCCGGACCCTTGGGCGCCAACACCAACGCCGCCAAGGCGACCGTCACCCTAGCCAAGCCGGTCAGCAACGGCCTCCTGTACAACTTCACCTTCAACTTCGAGAAGGCCGGCCAGGCCACCGTGCTGGTGCCGGTTTCGGCCGGGTTGAACCCGCCCCAGCAAAGCTAGGCGCGCGTAACCGCCTGTCATAGCGGGGATTTGTCGTACCGGCTCGATACCGTCATGGCGTGGCAAATCCGCGCTCGCAATACCGCTGCTCCGAATGCCAGCACGTCACCGCCAAGTGGGTGGGCCGGTGCTTGGAGTGCGGCACCTGGGGCACCGTCGACGAGGCGCCGGTACTGACCGCGGTCGGCGGCCGGCGAGCGGGTCCGGCCTCTGCGTCCGCTTCCCGGCCCGTCCCGATCACCTCGGTCGAACCCAACGCCAGCCAGCACCGCTCGACCGGCGTCGGGGAACTCGACCGGGTGCTCGGGGGCGGCGTGGTGCCCGGTTCGGTCACCCTGCTGGCCGGCGATCCCGGCGTGGGAAAGTCGACGCTGCTGCTCAAAGTCGCCCATCGCTGGGCGCTTTCGGGCCGGCGCGCGCTGTACATCTCCGGTGAGGAGTCCGCCGGCCAGATCCGGCTGCGGGCCGACCGGATCGGCTGCGGCGCCGACGAGGTCTACCTGGCGGCCGAATCCGATGTGCACACGGTGCTGGACCACATCGCGACCGTGCGGCCCGCCCTGGTGATCGTGGACTCGGTGCAGACCATGTCCACGACCGAGGCCGACGGCGTCGCCGGCGGGGTCACGCAGGTCCGCGCGGTCACCGCCGCGCTGACCGCCGCCGCGAAGGCCAACGGCGTCGCGCTGATCCTGGTCGGCCACGTCACCAAGGACGGAGCCATCGCCGGGCCGCGCTCGCTGGAACACCTGGTCGACGTGGTGCTGCATTTCGAGGGCGACCGCAACGGGTCGCTGCGGATGGTCCGCGGGATCAAGAACCGGTTCGGCGCGGCCGACGAGGTCGGCTGTTTCACGCTGCACGACAGCGGAATCGAGGACGTATCCGACCCGTCGAACCTCTTCCTGGATCAACGGCCGGCACCCGTCGCCGGGACCGCCATCACCGTGACGCTGGACGGGAAGCGGCCGCTGATCGGAGAGGTGCAGGCGCTGCTGGCGACCCCAGGGGGCGGCTCCCCGCGCCGCGCCGTCAGCGGCATCGACCCCTCCCGGGCTGCGATGATCAGCGCCGTGCTGGAAAAGCACGGCAGGCTGCCCGTCAGCGTCCACGACATCTACCTGTCCACCGTGGGCGGCATGCGGCTGACGGATCCCTCCTCGGATCTGGCCGTCGCGATCGCGCTGGCCTCCGCATACTCCGATCGACCGCTCCCGACGACGGCGGTGATGATCGGCGAAGTGGGGCTGGCGGGCGACCTGCGGCGGGTCAGCGGCATGGATCGACGGCTGGCCGAGGCCGCACGCCAGGGATTCAGCATCGCGCTCATCCCGGACGGCGACGACCCCCGCCGCGAGATCGTGCCCGATGGGATGCGGGCGCTGCGGGCACCGACCATCGTCGCGGCGCTGCAACACATGAAAGCCATCGCCGAGCCGCGCAACGGCTGGACGCGTAACACCGCGGGGCCGCACAATGACACGCTGTGACACGTCCGACACTGCGTGAGACCGTCGCCCGCCTGGCGCCGGGCACCGGGCTGCGAGACGGCCTGGAGCGCATCCTGCGTGGCCGCACCGGTGCGCTGATCGTCATCGGCAACGACGAAAACGTCGAGGCCATCTGCGACGGCGGCTTCGCCCTCGATGTCCGGTACGCGCCGACCCGCCTGCGCGAGCTGGCGAAGATGGACGGGGCCGTCGTGCTGTCCACCGACGGCAGCCGCATCGTGCGGGCCAATGTGCAGCTGGTGCCGGACCCGTCGATACCCACCGACGAATCCGGGACGCGGCACCGCTCGGCGGAACGCGCGGCGATTCAGACCGGTTACCCGGTGATCTCGGTGAGCCACTCGATGAACATCGTGACCGTCTACGTCGGCGGGGAGCGCCACGTGGTGGCCGATTCCGCGACCATCCTGTCGCGGGCCAACCAGGCGATCGCCACCCTCGAGCGGTACAAGACGCGGCTCGACGAGGTCAGCAGGCAGCTTTCGCTCGCCGAGATCGAGGACTTCGTCACGCTGCGCGACGTGATGACGGTGGTGCAGCGGCTCGAGCTGGTCCGGCGGATCGGTCTGGTGATCGACTACGACGTCGTCGAGCTGGGCACCGACGGTCGCCAGCTGCGGCTGCAGCTCGACGAGCTGCTGGGCGGCAACGACATCGCGCGGGAACTGACCGTGCGCGACTACCACGCCAGCCCGGAGCCGCTGTCCAAAGCGCAGATGACCGCGACACTCGACGAGCTGGACGCCCTCTCGGACACCGAGCTGCTCGAACTCACCGCGCTGGCAAAGGTTTTCGGCTACCCGACCACGGCGGAGGCACAGGACTCGGCCGTGAGCCCGCGCGGCTACCGCGCGCTGGCCAGCATCCCGCGGTTGCAGTTCGCCCACTCCGACCTACTGGTCCGGTCGTTCGGGACGCTGCAAGGCTTGCTGGCGGCCAGCGCCGGCGACCTGCAGTCGGTCGAGGGCATCGGCGCGATGTGGGCCCGCCACGTGCGTGAGGGACTATCGCAGCTCGCGGAGTCGACGATCTCCGATCCGCTTAGTTAGCCGGCTGGGGCCGGCGCGACCGGCGGTGCCTCCGGCGGCGGCGCGGCGGCCGGCTGACCCGGCCCGGGCGCCGGGCCCGGCGGCGGTGGCGGCTGGTTCATGATGAACGGGACCGGCTGCGAGCGCAGGTTGCCCAACTGCACGACGAGGTTGTAGGTGCCCGGCCCGATGGCCGGCCGGGGCAGCGGGCAGTGCGGCGCCGACCCCATCCCCGTCCACGTCACCGCGGTCGTCACCTGCTCGCCCGGGGTGAATGTCTTGATCAGCGTCTCGTTGGAGGGCGCGCAGTCCAGGTTCGACCACAGTCGCTTGTTGTCCAGCGAGTACACGTACGCCGCCAGCACCGCGGCGCCGACATCCCGCTTGCAGGACACCAGGCCGATATTGGTGACGACCATGGTGAACTTCGGCTGATCGCCGATGAAGTACTGGGGCGCATTGGTCAGGCCCTTGACGGCCAGCGTCGAATCGGGGCAGTCATCGCCCTCTTTCAGCACCGGCGGCGGCTGCACCGCTGCCGTCGGGGTGGGCATCTCCGGGTTCTGGCCCTGTTGCGGCGGCACCCCCGGGTTGGGCTGTTCCCCGGGCGCGGCCGGCGGAGGCGCCTGCGGCGCGGGCGAGCCGGGCTTGCTTTGAGCGGAATTCGGTTTGTCGGCACTGGCGGGCTTGGCGCCCGTGTTGTGTCCCATGAAGGCGATGACCGCGGCGACCACGATCCCTAAGACGACGACCGCGACGCCCACGGCCAGGCCACGGCGCCGCCAATAGATCTCGGTAGGTAGCGGGCCACGCGGTTCAAGATCCAGCACGTTTGCAGCGTAGGTCCAGGTCACGTCGAGTTGCCTGACCCGCCTCGGCGTGTCGCGGGGTTTGCTGGCTGACCGCCGTGTTAGTGACGACCGCCCGGGGCCCCGCTGAGGCCGGCTATTCGCCCGCTATTCGCCCGCTATTCGCCGATGTCGCCGACGTGATCGACCAGGGCCGCGCGCCCGTCGGCGAGGTGATAGGTGGCGCCCGCTATCGCCAGGGTGCCATCCGCGATCCGTTCGGCGATCGCCGACGAACGCGACACGAGCTGGGCGACCGTTTCACGCACATGCCGTTCCTCGAACTCGTCGACGCGGCTCAGGCCGTCGCGACGGCCCATCAGGACCGAGGGCGCGACCCGCTCCACCACGTCGCGCACGAAACCGCCCGGTATCGCACCGTCGTTGATGGCGGCCAGGGCGGCCTTGACGGCCCCGCAGCTGTCATGGCCCAGAACGACGATCAGCGGCACGTCGAGGACCGTCACGGCGAACTCGATGGAGCCCAGCACAGCCGAGTCGATGGCCTGTCCGGCGGTGCGCACCACGAACATGTCACCCAGACCCTGGTCGAAGATGAGTTCGGCCGCCACCCGGCTGTCCGCGCAGCCGAACACGACCGCGGTGGGCTTCTGCCCGCCGGCCAGGCTGGCCCGGTGTTCGACACTCTGGCTGGGATGCTGAGGCTTCCCGGCGACGAATCGCTCGTTACCCTCTTTGAGTGCTTTCCACGCGGTTACTGGGCTGGTGTTAGGCATGGCTGACATCATGCCGCATCCGCCGGTAAACGGACGGCCAAATATTGCGGCCGATGAGTTGCTCGAGTGGTACGAACGATCCCGGCGCGACCTGCCCTGGCGGGAGCCCGGCGTCACCGCATGGCAGATCCTGGTCAGCGAATTCATGCTGCAGCAGACGCCGGTCTCGCGGGTACTGCCGATCTGGTCGGACTGGGTGCGGCGGTGGCCCACCCCGTCGGCCACCGCGGAGGCCAGCGCCGCCGACGTGCTGCGGGCGTGGGGCAAGTTGGGTTACCCGAGGCGGGCCAAGCGCTTGCACGAGTGCGCGACCGTCATCGCGCGGGAGCACGGCGACGTGGTTCCCGACGACGTCGACACCCTGCTGACCCTGCCCGGCATCGGCAGCTACACCGCACGCGCCATCGCCTGTTTCGCCTACCGTCAACCGGTTCCGGTGGTGGACACCAACGTTCGCCGGGTGGTGGCACGCGCAGTGCACGGGCTGGCCGACGGAGGTTCGGCGTCGGCGGTGCGGGACATGGCCGACGTCTCCGCGCTGCTGCCCACCGACGATAGGGCGCCGCGGTATTCGGTCGCCCTGATGGAACTGGGCGCGACGGTGTGCACCGCGCGAACGCCGCGGTGCGGGTTGTGCCCGCTCACCCGGTGCGCGTGGCGGGACGCCGGTCATCCCCCGGCACAGGGGCGCGCCCGGCGGGTGCAGACCTACGCCGGAACCGACCGGCAGGTCCGCGGACGCCTGCTGGACGTGTTGCGCGGCAACGACTCTCCGGTCACCCGGGCGGAGCTGGACGTGGCGTGGTTGACCGATACGGCCCAGCGGGACCGGGCCCTGTATTCGTTGCTGGTCGACGGCCTTGTGACGCAGACGGCCGACGGCCGGTTCGCACTGGCGGGCGAAGCGTAATCGCGCGTCAGAGGTCGTTGCCGGCGTAGGACTGGTTGAAGCTTTTGTTGGCCAGCGGGAAGTCGGGGACGATCGTGTCGGCCATCGCGACCGGCAGCGCGGGCCAGTTGAACCATGACGGATCGACGATCTTCGCGCGAGTGATCCGGTTGGCGGCGCCGGTTTCGACGCGGTGGACGGTGGTGCCGCGCCAGCCTTCGACGATGCCGATGCCGCTGCCGGGTGTGCGCGGCGCGGCCACGTCTTCGGCGTATTCGATTGGCCCGCTGTGTGATTCGATCAGATGGCAGGCCAGCTCGGTGGACGCGGCGAATTCCTCGCGCCGCACGGTGTATCGGGCCAGCACGTCACCGCCGGCGGCGTCGGTCTCGGTGACGGGCAATGCGGTGATGGGGTGTTCAAGCCGGGCGTCGGTGCGCATACCGCTGGCCCGAGCGACGTAGCCCAGGCAACCGAGCGCCTGAGCGTCGTCCCGCTGTAGGACGGCGGTCCCGGCGAATCGGTCGTACACCACGGAGTTGCGCAGGGTCAGCTCGGCAACCTCCGCGACGTCGGCCGCAATGGACCGCAGGTCGCCGACGTCGGGTAGCCCCCGCAGCGCGACCCCGCCGGGGCGGATGGCACCACGCAGCAGCCGGTGCCCGGTGACATTTTCGTTGAGCCGCAGCAGTTGTTCGCGGATGCGTTGAGCGTGGGCGTTGGCGAGCCCGAACCCGACGTCGTTGGCCAGCGCGCCCAGATCGGCGGCGTGGTTGTAGAGACGTTCGAGTTCGACCAGTAGCGCCCGCAACCGGTGCACCTCGTCGGGAAGCTCCATTCCGAGCGCGTCTTCGACGGCGAGGCAGTGGGCGAGCGCGTGCGCGGCGGAGGTGTCGCCGCTGACGCGCTCGGCAAGACCGACCGCGGCGCCGGCCGGCCGGCCCTCGAACAGCTTCTCGATGCCGCGGTGGACGAACCACAGTCGGGCCTTGAGCCGCAGCACGGTTTCGCCGGCGACGGAGAAACGGAAATGGCCGGGTTCGATCAACCCCGCGTGCACCGGACCCACCGGGATTTCGTACACGCCGGGACCCTCGACGGTGACGAACGGGAAGCGGCCGGCGCCATCGAACTTGGGGGCGGGCGACGCGTCACCGCGCATGGGATACCAGTCCTCGGGCCAGTGGGCGTGGCGCACCAGCCGGCGCGCCTTGGGGTGGCCCACGCACCGGATGCCGTACAGGTCCGCAATTTCGCGCTCGAACCGGCTGGCTGGAAAGGACAGGTAGGCCAGCGATCGGACCGTCGGGTCATCCTTAGGCACAACGCATTCGAGCTCGACGCGGCGATCGGGATATCCGGCGAGGAACAGGTAGACGACACGTAGAGCGGCACCGTCGTCGTGGGCGGCCACCAGGGCCAACCGAAACCCCTTGCCCAGCAGGTCTTCTGTCGTTTCGGCCAATCTGCCCTGAGACAGCCGGTGGCGCTGCCATTGCGGCTTCATAGCGGTCCCCCGACGCTGCTGGCCGCGGCGGTGAACAGGTCGGTCAGTGGACCGGCGGTGACACCGAGAACGATCGATGCGGCGATGCCGACGAGCAGGGCGGCCGCCACCGTTCGCGGGACGGCGATTTCGGGAGCGGGGCCGGGGCCGCCCAGCAGGATTCGGCCCGAGTTGCGGGCCAGCGCGGCGAAGGCAACCGCAACCAGCGCCATGCCGGTGGCGAGCACCCAGGTGAGCCGGGCGTCGGCCAGCGATCGGCCGATGGCCAGCTCACTGGCGAACATCGCGAACGGCGGCATGCCGAGCAGCACGATCACGCCGACGGCGAGCGACACACCGATGAGGCGGGAGCGTTGCAGCACGGCGCGGATGTCGGCTATCGCGGTCGAGTTGTGCGCGGCCTGCAGCTGTCCGCTAGCCAGGAAGAGGACCGTCTTGCCGATGCCGTGCGCCAGGACGTGCAGCAGCAGCGCGGCGATGGCCAGGGTGGTTCCGGCCGCGGCGGCGATCGCGATCAGGCCCATGTTCTCCATCGAGGAGTAGGCGAGCATGCGTTTGAGGTCCGTTGTCACCGTGAGCATCAGGGCGGCGACCAGCAGCGTCGCCAGCCCGAGCACCAGCAGGCCCGACCGCATGAAAGTGGGTCCGGTGGCCGTGCCGATGATCGGCTTGAGGCGGATCAGTACCGAGAAGGCCACCGACAGCAGCACCCCGCTCATCAGAGCAGACACCGGAGCCGGGGCCTGGCTGTGGGCGTCGGCCAACCAGGTGTGGAAGGGAACCAGCCCGGCCTTGGCGCCGTAGCCGACGAGCAGCAGCCCACCCGCAAGTCGAGCGATGCCCGGATCGAGCCCGCCCGCATGCGCCGCCAGCACATCGAGGTTGAGGGCCGCGCCGGCCGGCGCCCCGGCATGCTCGGCGGCGTAGTAAAGCAGCACCGTGCCCAGGAAGGCGATGGCGATGCCGACCGAGCAGATCACGACGTACTTCCACGTCGCCTCGAGCGCGCCGCGGGTGCGGCGGTGCCCGACCAAAAAGGCAGTGATCACGGTGGTCGCTTCGATCGCGATCCAGATCACGCCGATGTTGTTGGCGCACACTGCGACAACCATCGCGGACAGGAAGCCCGCCGTCAGCGCCCCGTATGCCCGGGCACCGCGCGTGTCCGTGTGGCCGTGCGCGATTTCGGCATCGAGGTACCCGATGCTCGCCCAGGTGGCCAGTGTGGCAACGATTCCGATGACGATCAACATCGTGACGGTGAGCGCGTCGAGCCGCAGCAGGCCGCCCAACGCGAACCGCGTTCCCGACCCGACCCGCAACGCGAGCGCCGCGCCACACGCGAGCACCGTGACCGCCGAGAGGACGATCAGCGTCGCTGTCGCCCGGCGCCATCCGGCAATCAGGACGGCGACCGAGGCGCCGACCGGGGTAAGGATCGCCGCAAGCAGTAAACCGGTCATCAGTCGTGCAACTCCTGCAACGCGTCCAGGTCCGCGCCGCCGAACGCGCGGGACAGCCGGCCCGTCAGTACGCCGATCACGATGACCGCGAACAACACGTCCAGCGAGGCGCCGAGCTCGACGATCAGCGGCACCCCGGCGGTGAGCAGAAACGCGGTGGCCGCGATCCCGTTGTCCAGCATGAGGAATCCCGCGGCCTGCGACACCGCATGCCGCCGCGTGACCATCACGAGCAGCGCGATGAGCACCACCGCGGTGGCGGCCGGGACGGCGGTGGTCGTGGCGGCCGGCTGCAGATTCACCAGGGGCCGGGTGGTGGCGAACGCGGTCAACGTCAGCGCGGCGGTGATGAGGAGCGACGTGGCGGTGTTCACCAACGGGGTGGCTTCCCTGCGCGATCGCGCTTCGGCACCGCCCGCGCGGGCCAGCAGCCGCGGCAGCACCGCAACCCGCAAGATCAGCACGGCCACACCGACACCGATGAGCGCACCGTCGCCGTCGTACAGCCCCCGCAGGACGGGAATGGCCGCCAGGGCGACCCCCTGCCATGCCAGCAGGCGGATGATGGCGACCAGGTCGCGGCGCCACACGATCAGCACGGCGGCCAGGAGCAGCCCGCCGGCGGCGAGGTCGACGAGTACCGAAAACGAGCCGTACGTCATGTCGGAACCACGAAGAAGTTGGCGGCGACGACCGCAAGCAACGCCAGCAGGAACGATCCGGCCAGCAACTCGGGCACCCGGAACAGCCGCAGCTTGGCGACGAACACCTCGACGGTGGCCAGCAGCCCCGCCAGCAACGCGACCTTGGCCGCCACGGCCGCGACACCGATGACGATGTCAACGACACCGGGCTGACCCCCCGCAATGCCCCACGGCGCGAACAGGTTTGCCAGCAGCGCCAAGAGCACGGTCAGCCGCATCCCGGCTGCCCACTCGACCAAAGCCAGCCGCGGACCGGCGTATTCGAGGACCATCGCCTCGTGAACCATCGTCAGCTCGAGATGGGTGGCCGGGTTGTCCACCGGCAGCCGTCCGGTCTCGGCGACGATCACGATCACCAGCGCGGAGAACGCCAGCACCGCCGCCAGCGACACCACTTGCCCGGGATGGGTGATCGTATGCGCCACCAGCGCACCGAGATTCGCCGATCCCGCTGGCATGGACAGCGCGAACACCGCCAGTAAAATGGTGGGTTCGACCAGCGCGGCGATGGTGATCTCGCGGCTGGCACCCATGCCCCCGAACGAGGTGCCGGTGTCGATGCCGGCCAGAGTCAGCGCGACGGTGCCCACGAACAGCAAACCGACCACGGCGAACAGGTCGGCGCTGGTATCCAGTGGCGATCCGGTGGCGACCAGCGGTGCGATGGCGGCGATCAGCAGTGTGGTTCCGGCGACGATCGCGGGTGCCGCCCCGAATACCACCGTGGTTCCGCGCGGCGTGATCTGTTGCTTGCCAAGCTGTTTGACGATGTCGCGCCATGGTTGCAGGATGCCGCCGCCGGCGCGGCCTTCCCAGCGCGCGCGTACCTGCCGGGTCAGCCCGACCACCAGCGGCGACCCGGCCACGACGCCGCCGATCTGGGCCGCGCCCGCGACATAGGCCAGGACATTCATCGGGCTACCACCAGCACGATCAGCACACCGAGCGCACCGTAGGCCAGATACAGGTGCACGCTGCCGGTGTGGGCGCGCCGCACCAGGCCCGCCGCGGCCCAAACCGCCCGGATCACCGGTGTGTAGCAGCGTTCCTCGATCGCGTCCGCGATTCTGGTGCGGTAGGTGATTTTGTCGGCCAGATACCGGGATTCGACGCTGTGGGTGACTTCGATGTCGGTGTCGGGTCGCAGGACGTCGTCGAAGATCCGTTGCAGCGGCTCGGCGAACGACGTGGCCGTGTATTGCATTCGCGCGGTGAGATCGTCGGCGCCACAGGCCCACAGCGGCAATGTGGCGGGCGCCGGCCGCCGGCTACGGCGCCAACGGGCCAGCGCGGCCGCGGTCAGCGTGGCCACCACGACGCCGACTGCGATCGCGCCGGGTGCGATCGAGCCCGGCACGCCCGGGAGGCGCACCATGGCGCCGAGGGTGGTGAATTCCATTGCCCGGGCCGCCGGCAGCGCGGCGACCGCCTGGCGCAGCGCTGGTGCCACCACGGCGGGCGCCACGGCCAGCATCAGGCAGGCGGCCGCCGCGATGGCCATACCGGCCAGCATGGTGCGCGGCGCCTCGCGTGCCTGGGCGGCCTGTTCGGAGCGCGGCCGCGCCAGAAACCCGATACCGAACGCCTTGACCATGGCCGCCACACCCAGCCCCGTGGTGAGCGCGACCGCGCCGACCGCGAGCGGCGTGGTCAATGCCAAGACGGCGGAATGCTCTCGCGCAGTGTGGATCAGCGACTGCACCAGCAGCCACTCGCTGACGAACCCGGCGCCCAGCGGCAGCCCGGACGCGCCGAGCGCGGCCACTCCGAAAAGGCTTGTCGTCACCGGCATCCGGCGGGCCAGGCCGCCCAGCCGGTCGAGGTCACGCAGCCCGGTGGCGGCCAATACCGACCCGGCGGCGAGGAACCCGAGGCTCTTGAATGCCGCGTGCGCGACGAGGTGCAGCATGGCAGCCGCCGCGGCGATCGTCGCCGGCCCGTTCGCGCCGGCGGCCGCGAACAGCGTGGCCGCTCCCAACGCCAGCGTGATCAATCCGAGGTTCTCGGTAGTCGAATACGCAAGTAGCCGTTTGAGATCCGTGGCCACCGACGCCTGCACCACGCCGTAGAGCGCCGACACCCCGCCGACGACCATCAAGGTCAGCCCCCACCACCGCGGCCCCGGGCCGAGCAGCTGCAAGTCGACGCGGCAAATGCCGTAAACCCCGAGGTTGACCATCGCCGCGCTCATCAGCGCCGAAACCGGACTCGGCGCCTCCGGGTGGGCGCGCGGCAACCACGCGTGCAGCGGCACCAGCCCGGCCTTCGAACCGAACCCCGCAAGCGTCAGCAGGAACACCGCGGTGCACGCGCCCTGCGGTATCCGGTGCAGGTCGGCGAACCGGTCCGCGCCCCCCGCCGCCGACAACATCAGCAGGCCGACCAGTATCGCCACGAACCCCAACTGGGTCATCACGGCATACACCAGGCCGGCCGAGCGAACCATCGGGCGGGTGTAATCGGTCAGCACCAGCACCAGCGACGCGACCGCCATCAACTCCCACACCAGCAGGAAGGTGGTGACCGACCCCGCGGCGGGCACCAGCAGCATCGCCGTGACGAACGCCGGCAGGACGGCCAGGGTGACGGGGCCCAGCCGCTCGCGTCGGGCGTATCCGATCGTGTACAGCCCGACCACCAGCGCGACCGCCCCGGTGATCGCCATGAAGAATCCGCCCAGCGGATCGAGCCTCAGCTCGACGCCCGCCAGCGGAAGCAACCATCCGATGCGGACGGCGCGCACCGGGCCGAACATTCCGAGCCCACCGGCCCATATCCCCGCCCCACCCAGCAGCGAGGTCAGCACGCCCGCGCTGACGTACCCAGAGTACTTGGCATGCAACAGGTTTGGTTCCGGCGCCACGCGGGCCGCCAAGGCAGCGGTCACCGGCCGGTCACCGACCGCAGGGCCGCGACGATTTGGCTCGGCGTCGGCGGGCATCCCGGGATTTCCAAGTCCACGCACACCGTCTCGCCGACTGAGCCGGCCACACCATAGGCGTCGCCGAACACCCCGCGATCGATGGCGCAGTCCCCGCAGGCGATCACCCGTCGGGGTCGCGGCGTGGCCTCGATCGTGGCGCGCAAGGGGCCGACCATGTTGTGTGTCACGACACCGGTCACCAGGAGCGCGTCGGCGTGCCGTGGGGAGGCCACCAGGCGGGCGCCGAACCGCTCGGCGTCATAGACCGGCCCGAAGGCGCCCGCGATCTCCACCTCGCACCCATTGCACGAACCCGCGTCGACGTGCCGAATCTGTAGCGAACCACGCACCCCGGCAGGCGGCTCGGTCGTCGCCTCCGGTGGCGGGGCTGCGGGTTCGGCGATCCGGCCGACGCGCAATACTTTGCTGATCCAGCCCATCGGCGCTACCCCGCACCGCCGGCGCGCAGGCCTTCCAACATCGCGACGCGGTCGCTCAGCACCCCGGTGAGCACCTTGCGTGCCACCGTGAGCAGTTCGGCGATGTCCGGGGAGGCGATCGAGTAGATCATCGTGTTGCCATCCCGCAGCGCCTCGACCACCCCGGCCCGGCGCAGAACGCCGAGCTGCTGGGACAGGTTCGATGCTTCGAGCCCGACCTCGGGCAGCAGTTCGGCGACCGACTTGTCACCAACCACCAGAAGCTCCAGGATCCTGATCCGCGCCGGGTGCCCCAGCGTCTTGAAGAACTCGGCCTTGAGCTTGTACAGCGGCTGCGTCACGCAAATCTCCTGAAGACTACAAGCATTCTATATTCGAACGATTGAAGAATTTATCATATGGTGATACAGGTCGTCACATCGAGCGGCCAGGCACTCGGGAGTCAGTCGCGTGCAGGCAACGCCGCTAAGAAGGACTCGACCGCGTCGCGGTACACCTGCGGCGCCTCGTCGTGAATCAGGTGGCCGGCTTGGGGGACATGCAAATACGTTGCAGCCGAGTTCATTTCGGCCATTTCCCGCATCTGCCCCGGCGCCGTTACCGAGTTGCCGGCCTCGATGAGCAGCGCCGGGGCACGCACGGCCCGCCACTGCTCCCAGTAGTGGCGCGTGCCCCATTCGGCGGCGATCTCGATCCACCGCGCGGTATGTCCGTGCAGGCGCCAGCCGGTGGCGGTGCGGTCGAAGGCCTCCAGGAAGTACCGTCCGGCAACGGCCCCGAACTCCTCGAATACCCGCTCTGCGGAACCGAATTCGACTGGCAGCGCGTGTAGCCACGGTTCCCATGGGCCGGTGGTGCGGCCCCGGAAGTCGGGGGCCATGTCTTCAAGCACCAGCGCGGAGACCAGTTCCGGACGCTCCGCGGCCAGACACCACGAGTGCAGCGCGCCCATCGAATGCCCGACCAGCGTGACCGGCGTTTCCAGGGTGCTCACCGCGTCGGCCAGGTCGGCCACGAAACGTTCGGTGCCGACCGGGTTCGGGTCGTCGACGCCGCGCCCCCGATGCCATAAGGCGTCGTAGGTGTACACCACGCCCAGCCGAGTCAGCCACGGGAGCTGCCGCGACCACGTGGTGCCCCGCCCCATCAGGCCGTGCACCAGCACCAACGGCTCGCCTTGGCCGCCGCGGCAAGTCAGCAGTTCACTGGGCATGTCACCATCCTGCGTGCCCCGCCCTGCAGATGGACAGGCCGGGCGAAGGGGTAGCCTAGCGGCATGCCGCCAGTGGTGAAGATCAACGCAATCGAAGTGCCCGCCGACGCCGGCCCGGAGCTGGAGAAGCGGTTCGCACACCGGGCACACGCGGTCGACAACCAGCCCGGCTTCCTCGGGTTTCAGCTGCTGCGCCCGATCAAGGGCGAGGACCGCTACTTCGTCGTGACGCAGTGGGAGTCCGAGGAGGCATTTCAGGCGTGGGCGCAGGGGCCCGCGATTGCTGCCCATGCGGGCGAGCGGGCCAACCCGGTGGCGACCGGGGCCTCGCTGCTGGAATTCGAGGTTGTGATGGACGTTGCCGGCAACAAGCAGGCTGGCTAGCGGGTACTCGGCCCGGCGCCGCGCGGTGGCGTTGAGTGCCGCCGCCGCACTGGTAGTCACGTTCGCGCCCGGTTGCGCCTCCTCCCCCTCACCGCAGGCGAACGCGGCCAATCCCGGTCGGCAGATCGACGTGCGGACGCCGCCCGGTATCCGGGCACAGCAGACGCTGGACATGCTCAACTCGGACTGGCCCATCGGCCCGGTCGGTGTGGGCACCCTGGCCGCGCCCGGCATGGTCAAATCGGTGGAGACCACCATGGAGTCGCTTTGGTGGGACCGGCCGTTCACCCTCAACGGCGTCGATCTGGGCGCCAGCGTGGCCACGTTGCACCTGACGTCCTCCTACGGTGCGCGACAAGACATCCGAATCCACACCGACGACGGCGGCTCGGTCGATCGGTTCGACCTCGACACGCAGGCACCAAAGATCGATTCGTGGCACGACATCGATGCGGTGTTGAGCAAGACCGGCGCCCGCTACTCCTACCAGGTCGCCAAGGTCGACAACGGGCGCTGCGATCCGGTGGCGGGTACCAACACCGGTGAATCTTTGCCGCTCGCATCGATTTTCAAGTTGTACGTGCTGCACGCCCTGGCGGGTGCCATCAAGGACGGAACGGTCTCCTGGGACGATCAGCTGACTGTCACCGACAAGAGCCGCGCGGTGGGCTCGTCCGGTTTGCAACTGCCTGCCGGAGCGCAGGTTTCGGTTCGGACGGCCGCCGAGAAGATGATCGCGACCAGCGACAACATGGCGACCGACCTGCTGATCGGAAAGCTGGGCACGCACGCCATCGAAGAAGCGCTCGCCACGGCGGGCCACCACGACCCGGCCAGTATGACGCCGTTCCCCACGATGTACGAGCTGTTCTCGGTCGGCTGGGGTAAGCCGGACTTGCGCACCCAATGGCAGCATGGGTCAGCACAAGTCCGCGCTCAGCTGTTGGAGCAGGCGAATTCGACTCCCTACGAACCTGATCCGGTCCGTGCCCACTCCCCGGCATCGTCCTACGGCGCGGAGTGGTACGGCAACGCCGAGGACATCTGCCGCATCCATGCGGCCCTGCAAGCCGACGCCGTCGGCAAGGCCGCACCGGTCAGACAGATCCTTTCAGCGGTCGCGGGCATCCAACTGGACCGCAACGTCTGGCCTTACATCGGCGCCAAAGCCGGTGGGCTGCCCGGTGATCTGACCTTCAGCTGGTACGCCGTCGACAAAACCCAGCAGCCGTACGTGGTCAGCTTCCAGCTCAACTGGCCGCGCGACCACGGGCCGACGGTCACCGGGTGGATGCTGCAGGTCGCCAAGCAGACCTTCGCGCTCATCGCACCGCGCTAGCGGTTGGCGGAGCGGCAGGGTATTCGTCCGATGGCTAAAGTGACGCAGACCACATACACGCGGGACTTTTGGCCCTTCCCGACGGGGCGGCGCCAGACGAAACTGCATAACCTGCCAGAGTCGGGGGTCCGGACGGAGGTAGCGCGGTTTTGTATGTGCAGATGGGCCTTCGGCGGCAATTGAGAGTGGCTGCGCCTCATGATCGCCGCGACCGCACCGGTCACGCATGCGGTGGCGCGCATCGAGCGGAGACTGGCGAATGACAGCGTTGACACCGCCGCGCGAGGTGATCCAAATCGATGACCGCGAGGCGATGGGATTGCTGGGCAGTATCGACCATGGTCGGGTGGTGTTCACCGAGAGGGCACTGCCCGCGATCCGACTGGTCAACCATCTCGTCGACGACGGGCGGATCATCGTGCGTACCCGCCTGGCAGCCAAGGTGTCCACCGTGGTGCGGTCGGGCGCCGACGCCGGTGTGGTGGTCGCCTACGAGGCCGACTGCCTCGATCCCCAGCGGCGGGCCGGCTGGACCGTGGCGGTCACCGGGTGGGCAACCACGATCACCGACCCCCAGCAACACGCACGCTACGAACGACTTTTACGCCCGTGGGTCAACATGACCATGGACACCATGATCGCGATCCAGCCGGAGATCATCACCGGCATCCGCATCGTCGACGACGCTGGCGGAGAATAGCCGCCTCGGTCGGTCCGGCCGCAGTCAGAGGCGTAGCGTCCAGCGGCCATTGCGAAAGTGCAGTCCGGTGCGACTCATCGGTGCAACGTCGATGCCCCAGAACGATTTCGGGGGTGAGTCGAGGCCGTGCAGGATCGCCGCCCGGATCACCGCGGGGTGCGTCACCGCGACGGCGGCCGACGCGCTCTCGGTCAACGAATTCAGCCATCCGGCCACCCGCCGCATCAGGTCGGTGATCGACTCGCCGCCGTGCGGCGCCCGGGTGGGATCGGTCAGCCAGACCCTCAGGTCGCCGGGGGGCACGTCCTGAAGCCCCTTCCCCCGCCATCGACCACAATTCAGGTCGGCCAGCAGCGGATCGGTTGCGGCATCCAATCCCAGCAGCTCCGCCGTTTGCCGGGCCCGTCGCTCGGGCCCGGTGAAATGTCGTGCGTCACGGCCTAATTGGGCGACGGCTTCGGCCTGCCGACGGCCCATGTCGTTGAGGGGTTCGTCGGCGGGGAAAAGCGCGGCCGCCATGGCATCGGTCATCGCGTGCGACACCAAGGTCAGCCGGACGACCTCCGTCACGCCGCGATGCTCGATGCCCGTCCACTCCCGGCGCGCTCCTGTCGCAGCCGCCCGGCGAGCGTCGCGAACACCACGCCGATGGTCGCCCACAACACCAGCTGGGTGGCCAGCGACAGCATCCGGAATTCGTAGAGGACGTCGGCGGGAAAGCCCGGATAGACGATCGCGCCCGACGCGTCGCGCAGCGGTCCGGGCGTCTCGTCGACGTTCGGCAGCAACATCATCACCACCGCAACCGCCGCGACGTATCCGCCCACCGCGAGCAGCCGGCCGTTCCACGCGCCGAACCGAGCCGTCAGCCCCCGCGCCAGCCACGCCGCGGCGGCGGCCAGCACCACTGACGCCAGCAGCATCACCAGATACCAGCCGGTGCGCGCCCCGATCGTGTCCGCCTGCCCCACCGCCGGTGGGTTCGGCGGATACTTCACGAACGGCACCAAATAGACCGCGACGAACGCGGCCGTCGCCAGCAGCAGCGAAAGCGCCCGCGCCCCAACATTTGTCGCACGCGCGGCGACGACGCAGAACAGCACTCCGAACAGCGCGCCCATCGCGAGGCCGAAGACGAGCACACCGAAGCCCAACCCGGCAGTGGACTGGACTCCGCGGCTGAACAACTCGGCGCCGTGCTCGTGCACGCCATGGGCGTTCTCGGCGTCGGCGCGGCCGTCCTCGAAAGCGATCGCGCGGCCGATCACCGGCTCGGCGCAGACGCGGGCGAAGGCGAACGCCAGCACCGCGCCGACTGCACCGGCCAGCAGGCCGCGTCCGATCAGACGCTTCTCCACGCGATCAGTGGCAGGGGAAGCCGAGCAGGTGCCGCGCGTCGTGCATGAACTCGTGCACGTGCGAATCGCTGCCGAAGAGCGACACCGCGCCCTGGTCGACGCCGACGAAGTAGAGCGCCAACAGCGCCAGGAAAGCGGTTGCCGCCAACCAGACCGCGGCACTTGCCGCCGACAGGTCAACCGATCGGGTGCGGCTGCCGGTCAGCTCGGGATTCGACACGATGGCACTCCTTCCGGGGATATACGCGTCCCCGTTGGTGATGACGGGCCATGGGTCTGACTATCGACAGTGGCGCGACCGTTCTGGACTTTCACCAGATTCCGTTGCCCGTCAGGACGAAGTCAGTGTAAACCGGGGGTCAATGCTGCGGCGGTGGGGCGCCGTAGCCCAGCTGGCTCGCCGTGTATTTCGCGGCCTCGGTGACCGGTGTGGCCTGAACCGCCGTGCCGTACGCGCAGATCTCGGTCCACACGTCACCGATCTCGGTCGTGTCGAAACGCATTGCGACAATCGCGTTGCCGCCGCGTTTACGCGCCTCGTCGATCAGCCGGCCCATCGCTTCGTTGCGGCTCTCGGCCAGGTTCTTGGTCATGCCGGCCAGCTCGCCGCCGAACATGGCCTTGAAGCCCGCACCCATCTGGGAGAACGCGTTGCGCGAGCGGACGGTCAACCCGAATACCTCGCCGCAGACGCGCTGAATCTCCCAGCCCGGAAGGTCGTTGGTGGTGACGATCAGCACAGGCGGACTCCTTAGCTGCGAAACGGGCGGTTAATCCCGTCAGAGATTAACCACCCGTTTGCTGCAGTGCTACGGCGTTTCAGGGGCCGCGTGCGCTCCGGCCTTCGCCAGGTCCGGCTCGGCCGG
Organism: Mycobacterium sp. 852002-51613_SCH5001154; assembly: GCF_001667425.1. Classification (NCBI taxonomy): domain Bacteria; kingdom Bacillati; phylum Actinomycetota; class Actinomycetes; order Mycobacteriales; family Mycobacteriaceae; genus Mycobacterium; species Mycobacterium sp. 852002-51613_SCH5001154. The sequence continues at coordinate 129,329 of NZ_LZII01000065.1, forward strand.
CGGCTTGCGGGCCCCGGTGAAGGTGAACACCGCGTCCTCGCCGGGGCTCTCGCCGTCCCAGTTGTCCACGTCGACCGTGACGATCTGCCCCGGCCCGACCTCCTCGAAGAGGATCTTCTCGGACAGCTGGTCCTCGATCTCGCGCTGGATGGTGCGCCGCAGCGGGCGGGCACCCAGCACCGGGTCGAAGCCACGCTTCGCCAGCAACGCCTTCGCCTTGTCGGTCAGCTCCATGGCCATGTCCTTGGCCTTGAGCTGCTTGCCGACGCGCTCGATCATCAGGTCGACCATCTGGATGATCTCGTCCTTGGTCAGCTGGTGGAAGACGATGATGTCGTCGATGCGGTTGAGGAACTCCGGGCGGAAGTGCTTCTTCAGCTCGTCGTTGACCTTCTGCTTCATCCGCTCGTAGTTGTTGTCGCCACCACTCTGGGTGAACCCGAGGCCGACCGGCTTCGAGATGTCGGACGTACCGAGGTTCGAGGTGAAGATCAGCACGGTGTTCTTGAAGTCCACCGTGCGTCCCTGGCCGTCGGTGAGGCGGCCGTCCTCGAGGACCTGCAACAGGCTGTTGTAGATCTCCTGGTGGGCCTTCTCGATCTCGTCGAACAGCACCACCGAGAACGGCTTGCGCCGCACCTTCTCGGTGAGCTGGCCGCCCTCTTCGTAGCCGACGTATCCCGGCGGGGCGCCGAACAGCCGCGACGCGGTGAACCGGTCGTGGAACTCGCCCATGTCGATCTGGATGAGCGCGTCGTCGTCGCCGAACAGGAAGTTGGCCAGCGCCTTGGACAGCTCGGTCTTACCGACACCGGACGGGCCGGCGAAGATGAACGATCCCGACGGCCGCTTGGGGTCCTTCAGGCCGGCGCGGGTGCGGCGGATCGCCTTGGAGACCGCCTTGACGGCATCCACCTGGCCGATGATCCGCTTGTGCAGCTCGTCCTCCATGCGCAGCAGGCGGGTGGTCTCCGCCTCGGTGAGCTTGAACACCGGGATGCCGGTCCAGTTGCCCAGCACCTCGGCGATCTCGTTGTCGTCCACCTCGGCAACCACATCGAGATCGCCTGAACGCCACTGCTTTTCACGCTCCGCGCGCTGGGCGACAAGGTTCTTTTCGCGGTCGCGCAGGCTGGCGGCCTTCTCGAAGTCCTGGGCGTCGATGGCCGATTCCTTCTCCCGGCGCGCGTCGGCGATCTTCTCGTCGAACTCGCGCAGGTCTGGCGGCGCGGTCATGCGGCGGATCCGCATCCGGGCGCCGGCCTCGTCGATCAGGTCGATCGCCTTGTCCGGCAGGAACCGGTCGTTGATGTAGCGGTCGGCCAGGGTGGCCGCGGCCACCAGCGCCGAGTCGGTGATGGACACCCGGTGGTGCGCCTCGTAGCGGTCGCGCAGACCCTTGAGGATCTCGATGGTGTGCTCCACCGTCGGTTCGCCCACCTGCACCGGCTGGAAGCGGCGCTCCAGGGCGGCGTCCTTCTCGATGTACTTGCGGTACTCGTCGAGCGTGGTGGCGCCGATGGTCTGCAGCTCACCGCGGGCCAGTTTGGGCTTGAGGATGCTGGCCGCGTCGATCGCGCCCTCGGCGGCACCGGCTCCGACCAGCGTGTGCAGCTCGTCGATGAACAGGATGATGTCGCCGCGGGTGTTGATCTCCTTGAGCACCTTCTTCAGGCGTTCCTCGAAGTCACCGCGGTAGCGCGAGCCCGCCACCAGCGAACCGAGGTCGAGCGTGTAGAGCTGCTTGTCCTTCAGCGTCTCCGGCACCTGACCGTGCACGATGGCCTGCGCCAGGCCCTCGACGACGGCGGTCTTGCCGACGCCGGGCTCGCCGATCAGCACCGGGTTGTTCTTGGTGCGCCGGCTCAGCACCTGCATCACCCGCTCGATTTCCTTCTCACGGCCGATGACCGGGTCGAGCTTGCCTTCCATCGCGGCGGCCGTCAGGTTGCGCCCGAACTGGTCGAGCACCAACGAGGTTGACGGGCTGCCCGATTCGCCGCCGCGGCCACCGGTTCCGGCCTCCGCGGCCTCCTTGCCCTGGTAGCCGCTCAGCAGCTGGATGACCTGCTGGCGCACCCGGGTCAGCTCGGCGCCCAGCTTCACCAACACCTGGGCGGCCACGCCCTCACCCTCGCGGATGAGACCCAGCAGGATGTGCTCGGTGCCGATGTAGTTGTGGCCGAGCTGGAGCGCCTCGCGGAGGCTCAGCTCGAGAACCTTCTTGGCGCGCGGCGTGAACGGGATATGTCCCGACGGCGCCTGCTGGCCCTGGCCGATGATCTCCTCGACCTGGCTGCGGACGCCCTCGAGGGAGATGCCCAGCGACTCCAGCGACTTGGCGGCGACGCCCTCGCCCTCGTGAATCAGGCCCAACAGGATGTGCTCGGTGCCGATGTAGTTGTGGTTGAGCATCCGGGCCTCTTCTTGCGCCAGGACGACGACCCTGCGGGCACGGTCGGTAAATCGTTCAAACATCGGTGGTTACCTGCTCTCCCTCACCATCGGTACTAGCCTCTCAGTGGCCCACCGGTCCCCGTTGGGGCCGGAATCGCATACCTGCCATCCACTGTAATGGTCGGCCTGCCAGGGGGCATAACCTTGCGGTTCCTTGCTCTTCAAGACCCGCAGGGCCGGTTTAGGGCGATTCCCCTGTGATTACAGCGCCGTAACTGAATCAACGTGGCGGAGTGGCAATTCGTTTCCTTACTCACCGGCGACATTTTTCGCGGCCAGCGAAACGACAAACCGGCGCCCAGGCCTGCCGCCCGGACGCCGGTTGAGAGGTTTGTCAGGTCGCCGCGTGGAACGCGTCGATTACGTCGGCCGGGATGCGGCCGCGCGTCGAGACGTTGTGACCGTTTCGGCGAGCCCACTCGCGGATCGCCGCGCTCTGTTCACGGTCGATCGCGCCGCGGCCGCGGCCGGAACCGGAACGCCCACGCCGGCGACCACCGACCCGACGGCCGGCTTCCACCCACTGCTTCAGGTCGCTGCGGAGTTTCGCGGCATTCTTGGACGAAAGGTCAATCTCATAGGTCACCCCGTCGAGCCCGAATTCGACAGTTTCGTCGGCTGCGCCCGCACCGTCGAAATCATCGACCAAGGTGACGGTCACTTTTTTCGCCATTAGCTTATCCTCGCATTTCGTCCTGAACAGTTGCCGAGCAGATTGGGTGAGCCTCCCCGGGTCATCAATCTGCCATAACAACGCAGCATACTCAATCCGGCCCCAAGCCGCACAGTTGCACTTTTCAAGTGGAGTGCGGCCGAACAATCGGGAACAAAACTGTCTCTCGAATTGACAGTCCGGTCAAAGACATCAACAACCGATCGATACCCATTCCCGTTCCGGTACACGGCGGCATCGCATACTCGAGGGCGGCGAGAAAGTCTTCGTCGAGCACCATCGCTTCGTCGTCGCCGGCCGCCGCGGCGCGGGCCTGCGCGGCGAATCTCTCCCGCTGCACGACGGGGTCGTTCAATTCGGAGTAGCCGGTGGCCAGTTCGACGCCGCGCACGTAGAGGTCCCACTTCTCGGTCACACCGGGGATGCTGCGGTGCTGGCGCGTCAAAGGCGTTGTCTCAACCGGGAAGTCCCGCACGAAGGTGGGCGCGGTCAACGTATCTCCCACCGTGTGCTCCCAGAGTTCCTCGACGAGCTTTCCGTGCCCGTAGCCGCGATCGCGGGGAATCTCGATTCCGAGCCGGTCCGCGATGGCCCAAAGCCGCTCAACCGACGTCTCGGGTGTGATCTCTTCGCCGAGTGCCGCCGACAGCGACGGGTACATTTGAATCGACGCCCATTCTCCGTCTATGTCGTAGACGCTCCCGTCGGGCAGCGGTAGTTGTCTGGTTCCGATCGCCTCATCGGCGACCTCTTGAATAAGCTCACGCGTGACGACTGCCGAATCGTCATAGGTTCCGTACGCCTGGTAGGTCTCCAGCATGGAGAATTCCGGAGAATGGGTGGAATCGGCGCCTTCGTTTCGGAAGACTCGATTTACTTCGAAGACCTTGTCAAAACCCCCGACGATGCAGCGCTTCAGGAACAGTTCCGGCGCGATCCGCAGGTACAGATCCATGTCGAGAGCATTGGAATGCGTGACGAACGGTCGCGCCGCCGCGCCCCCCGCCAGCGTCTGCAACATCGGCGTTTCGACTTCGAGAAACCCGCGCCGTTCGAGCGAGTTGCGTATGGCGCGCACCACGGCGATCCGCTGCCGCGCCACCGTCCGGGCCTGGGGCCGGACGATGAGGTCGACGTAGCGCTGCCGCACCCGCGCCTCTTCGCTCATCTCCTTATGGGCCACCGGCAGCGGTCGCAACGATTTCGCGGCCAGTTGCCATGAATCGGCCAGGACGGACAACTCGCCGCGGCGTGAGCTGATCACGTTGCCGTGCACGTAGACGATGTCGCCGAGGTCGACGTCGGCTTTCCACGCATCGAGCGCTTCGGGGCCCACCTTGTCGAGGCTGATCATCACCTGGAGGCTGGTGCCGTCACCCTCCTGAAGTGTCGCGAAGCACAATTTCCCGGAGTTGCGCGCAAACATCACCCGGCCCGCGACGCCGACGACGTCGTCGGTCGCGGTGTCGATCGGCAGGTCGGGATGGTCGGCGCGGACCTGCGCCAGGGTGTGGGTGCGTTCGATCGCGACCGGATACGGCTCACGGCCCTCCGCCAACAAGCGAGCGCGCTTGTCCCGGCGGATGCGGAACTGCTCGGGCAGGTCTGCTGGGTCGGCGTCACTCACGACGTGCCAGCTTAAATGACCGGTCTTCGAGCTTGCGTTGACGTGGTCTCAGCGCGCGGTTTTCAGCCGACCGCGCTGGGTGTCCCGGTTGCGCTCGAACACCAGGCGCAGTCCCTGCAGGGTGAGGTGTTGGTCGTAATGGCTGGCGGTGTGCAGCTCGGGCAGCAGCAGCGGTGCCGTGTGTCCCGTCGCGACCACCGCGACATCGTCTCCGGCAAAGCCCTCGACGTCCTCGCGAATGCGCCCGACCAGACCGTCGACCAGACCGGCGAAGCCGAATACCGCTCCGGCCTGCATGCATTCGACGGTGTTCTTGCCCACCACCGAACGCGGGCGGGACAGCTCCACCCGGCGCAGCGCGGCGGAGCGGGCCGCGGCGGCGTCCGAGGAGACCTGCACGCCCGGGGCGATCGCGCCGCCGAGAAATTCGCCCTTGGCCGAAACCACGTCCACGCAGATCGAGGAACCGAAGTCGATGACGATGGCGGCGCTTTGAAACCTGTGAAATGCAGCCAGGCAGTTGACGATTCGGTCGGCGCCGACTTCTTTTGGATTATCGACGAGCAGTGGGATGCCGGTGCGCACCCCCGGTTCGATCAACACGTGCGGCACCGACGGCCAGTACTGGTCAAGCATGATCCGCACTTCGTGCAGCACCGACGGGACGGTGGAGAGGGCGGCCGCGCCGGTGAGCCGCTCGGAGTCGTCGCCGATCAGGCCGTCGATGGTCAGGGCCAGCTCGTCCGCGGTCACCTCGGACTCGGTCCGGATCCGCCAGTGCTGCACGACCTTTGCGTGCTCCTTGGACCCGGAGATCAGCCCCACCACGGTGTGGGTGTTACGGACGTCGATGGCGAGCAGCACTGTTACCGCGCAACGATTCGGGGATCCAGCAGCTCGGCGGCGTCCGCGGGCACGAATGCCGGATCGTGGCCCAGGTCGATCGCCTTGTTGTCGGCGTCGACGAACACGATCCGCGGCTCATACGACCGCGCCTCGGCCTCTTCCATGGTCCCGTACGCGATCAGGATCACCAGGTCACCGGGGTGCACGAGATGGGCTGCGGCGCCATTGATTCCGATCACGCCGCTGCCCCGCTCCCCGGTGATCGCATAGGTCACCAGGCGGGCGCCGTTGTCGATGTCGACGATGGTCACCTGCTCGCCCTCGAGCAGGTCCGCAGCTTCCATCAGGTCGGCGTCGATGGTCACCGAGCCGACGTAGTGCAGGTCAGCCTGGGTGACGGTGGCGCGGTGGATCTTCGACTTGAGCATCGTCCGTAGCATCAATTCCTCCAAGATGATTCACGGGTGTCCCGATATCCGTCCGGCCCCACGGGTGCCGGCGAAGTTTCGATCTCGATCGAGATGTTGTCCAGCAGTCTGGTGCTGCCCAGCCGGACCGCGACGAGCAACCGGCCGATTCTGTTGGCCCCCAACGGGCCCAGGTCCGCGTCGCGCAACTCGAGGTAGTCGACCGTGAGCTCAGGCACCGCATCGAGCACCGCGCGCGCCGCGGCCAGCGCGGCCTGCGGCCCGGCGTCGGCGGCGTGCGCCGCCGCCGTGAGCGCCGCCGAGACCGCCACGGCCGCCTCGCGCTGCCCCGGGTCGAGGTAGCGGTTGCGCGACGACATGGCCAGCCCGTCGGCTTCGCGGACGGTGGGCACACCGACCACCGCGACGTCGAGGTTCAGGTCGGCGACCATCTGTCGAATCAGCACCAGTTGCTGATAGTCCTTCTCGCCGAAGAACACTCGGTCCGGGCGCACGATCTGCAGCAGCTTGCACACCACGGTCAACACGCCGGCGAAGTGGGTGGGTCGCGGACCGCCCTCTAGGTCGGCGGCCAGCGGACCGGGCTGCACGGTGGTGCGCAGACCGTCGGGATACATGGCCGCCGCCGTTGGGGCGAAAACAATTTCGACGCCTTCGCCGCGCAGCAGCGCCAGGTCGTCATCCAGGGTCCGCGGGTAGGCGTCCAGATCTTCCCCGGCACCGAACTGAAGCGGGTTGACAAAGATCGACACCGCCACCACCGAGCCGGGCACCCGCTTGGCGGCGCGCACCAGGGTGAGGTGACCGTCGTGCAGCGCGCCCATGGTCGGCACCAACATCACCCGGCGGCCGGTGTGGCGCAGGGCCCGGCTGACGTCACTGACGTCCTGCGGCCGCGAGTACACATTGAGGTCGCCGGCCTTGAAGGCGGGCGGCTTGCCTGGTCTCATCCCGCCAGGACCTCGACGACGTCGGCGGGGGCGTGGGCGCGCCGGGCGGTCCGCAGGGCGTTCACCCGGTACGCCTGCGCCAGTTCCGGGTCGGCCTGGTCCAGCGCGGCAAGGTGCCCGGCGACCGCGGCGGCGTCACCGCGCGCGACCGGACCGGTCAGCGCGGCCTGCCCGCGTTGCAGGGTGTTCTCCAGCGCCGCCCTGGCCAGCGGGCCGACGATGCGTTCGGCGATCCCGCCCGGCTGGTCGTCGACGGACTGCTGCCCGAGCAGTTCGCTGCCGCGCAGCGCGGCCCGCAACGCCTCGAGCGCGTCGGCGAGCACCGTCACCAGGTGGTTGCCCGCATGCGCCAGGGCGGCGTGGTAGAGCACGCGCGCTTCCTCACGCACGCAGAACGGTTCGCCACCCATCTCCAGGACGAGCGACTGACCGATCGCATAGCCCACGTCGTCGGCCGCGGTGATGCCGAAGCAGGTGTCGGGCAGCCTGCTGATGTCCTCATCGGAGCCGGTGAACGTCATCGCCGGGTGAATCGCGAGCGGTATGCAACCGTCCTGGGCCAGCGGCGCGAGAATGCCCACCCCGTTGGCGCCGGACGTGTGGACGACGATCGTGCCCGGCCGCACCGACGACGTCGCGGCCAGCCCGGACACCAGGCCGGCGAGCTCGCTGTCGGGAACGGCCAGCAAGAGCAGCTCGGCGCCGGCGGCCACGTCCGGCGGGGCCACCACCGGGGTATCGGGCAGCCAACGCTGCGCCCGCTGTCGCGACACGTGGGAGATGGCGCTGCACGCGACCACGACGTGGTCGGCGCGCTCCAGCGCGACCCCGAGCGCGGTGCCAACCCGGCCGGCGGAGATGACCCCCACCTTGAGCCTGGCCGGGCGCAAACCGTCGAACTGCACCATCGCAGACGACCTCACAGATTTCTTCGTTCGTTCCGGTCCCACGTGGTGGGTACCGTTCGGTCACTAAAACTGTAGTCGATTACCGGGCGGCACCCAATGTGAGGAAGCTCCCAGCTCAGCCGTCGCGGCGCCGGCGGCGGCCGCCCTCGGACGGCTGCACCTGCAACCGCGCCAACAGGTCGGCAACCGACTGGCCTCCGGTCGAGGGGCCCTCGCCCATCCCGTTCAAACCCTCCGCCTGCGGGTCCACGCCGCCGTGTCGGGGCGTGTGTTCCGGCGCGGGCGGCGGTGCCAGGCGCGGTGGTTGCTCGGCGGCGGGGGGTGGCGACTGTGGTGGCGGCCCGGAACGCCGGGCAGTAGCTGGACCGGCTCCGAATCGTCCGTGACA